>JAVBQI010000123.1:0-10059 GCA_031549145.1 Thermoguttaceae bacterium
CAAACACCCCACTCCCTGCCGCCACGTTTGGGGCGGGTTTGCGCGCCCCACCCGCCCCTTTCGGGGCGCGGCTCCGATTTGATTCTTATTCGATTCTTATCAGAAAACCATTACTCCAAATAGGCTTTTCGCAGAGAGGCGATTTTCCGGAAAGCCGGCTTCATTTTGCCGACGGCATCAATCAGTCCGGAAGAAGACAAGTACGACATCGGATCGTTGTGCTCCAGCGAATCGGGATCGATCAGCTGGTTCCAAAAAATCCCTTGCACGTTGCGTTTGGTAAAAAACATGAGCAAGGCCCGATTGGCCCACTCTTGTTGGACTTGTGTGTCCCAGGAAAACGAAAAATCGTTGTTCCCGTCCGCGAAGTCCTCGGCATCCTCCTGATCGCTCGGAACGGAAAGGGAAACGAAAATCCGCTTTCCGATGTTGCTCCAGTTGTCGATCATCCGCCCGAGAATCACCGGATCGCGCGGGAGCGAGCTTCGATCGGCCAGCCCGATGTTCAACTCCAAAATAAAAGCGTCGATTTCCTTCGTCAAACCGAGCGAATCGGCGATCGCGATCAACGGCAAAGGGCAGTCGTTTTTCCGGTAATAATCCCCCCACGGCTGGTCGATACCGACAATGACCGAACCGGGAGCGCCCGCGTTTTTCACTTCCTTGGCCAGACTGCTGACCAAAGCAATGCCCCGACCGATTGAAAAGCCGCAGCTCGGGCACGAAAAAAAACGGTTGGAAATCACCCAATGCTGACTCTTGTCCCGGAACAGTTGAACGAACATCTTCGCGTATTTGAGCGCCGCGTTTTCCAAAAAATCCCGTTCGTTGAGCTTCCGGAGCGCCCATTCCGGGATCATGTTCGACTCGAAAGAGAGAATCGGGCCGATGATGTTTTTCAAGCCGAGCCGTTCGCCCATGTTCAAACGGCCTTCGACGAGATCCCAGCGGTATTTTCCCTGCTGGGGTTCGACTTCCCTCCAACTCGGCGTCGCCCCGAGCAGTTGAAAGGTTTCCCCCAAGATCGACCTGAGCGGTTTGTACTGCCAATACGAATCGATCTGAGCTCCGACATTCGCGAAGACCCCCAAGGGGATCGGGATGCGGCGCTGATTTTTTTGGCGGATGATAATCGATTGCTCGATATACTGATTGGCCAATTTGGTCCCCATCTTGCTGATGATCCGCAAGAGTTCGGCGGCCTGGGCATCGGTTGAGGGAGAGTATTCGTCGGAGGTCACCATCTTGCCGAAACGGACGAAAAGCTGGTGCACCTCGGCCCGAAGCGCCGACGAAGGGGAAAAACCGAGCATTTGCCATTCAAAAAACCGACGCTGCAACCGCCCCAATTCCCCCCGGCCGAGCTCCTTGAGCAAATGGTACGGCTCTTCCCGTTGACGGAGCGTATCGGTCGATTGCGTCAAAACTCCGAATCGCTTGTGCAAGACCGGAACATGCAACGTTCCCGATTCCGCCGTTTCCGGCCGCAGCGTCAAAATATTCCCCTCCAAGCTCACTTTCGTCGGCCGCGGAGCCCGTCCCCAGCCGGCAAAATAGGCCTGGGAGAAAAACATCGGCGGGGTAAAAATCTCCGGAATACGGAAGGAAAGTGAAATCATGTATCAAGGAATCGGGAAACAAAGATCGAAAAAAATGAAAAAAACGAGCCGCGTACTGCGTACGCGGAGCGAGCGGACGACCATCTCCTCTCCCGCGTACGCAGCTCAATTGCGCATTTTATTTTTGACGGTTGATGATTCGGATTTCTCACGGAATTTGATCATGTACGAGGCAATCGGGCAACGCCGCGCGAAATCGGGCGTCCCCTTCGGGAGTAACCTTCGTTCGGGTGATATGCACCTCTTTCAAGGTTTTCAATTCGGCGAGGGCCTCAAGCCCGGCATCGGTCAATCCGGTTCGCCCGAGATGCAACCATTCCAACTTGCCGAACGGTTTCAGTCGTTCGACGACCGCGTCGGTGATTGTGCAATTGTCGAGGTTCAACCAGCTCAATTCCGACAGCGGGGCGAGAAAATCGATCCCGGCGTCGTCGATTTTCGTCGTGTACAGGTTCAGCCGCTTCAAATGCGGCAGCTTCGCCAATTCACGGAGCGTCGGATCGCCGATGCCGGTGTTGCTCAGGTCCAATTCCCGGAGCGAAACCAGTCCGGCGAGCACCGGCCCGGCCGCATCGGAAATCGCCGTCCCGCCAAGGCGAAGTTTCTGGAGCGATTTCAGTCCGCCGAGCGAAGCGACGCCTCCGTCGGTGATCTTCGTTTCGCCGAGGTACAGCTCTTCCAAGGCCGTGATTTTTCCGACATCGGCGAGTGCCGCGTCCGTGATCTTCGCCTTGTCCAGATATAGGATTCGCAAGCCGGACAACCCTTGCAGCGGCGCCAAATCGCCGCTTTCGAACGCTTGGTCCAATTTGAGCAGCTTCAGCCCTTTCCAATCGGGGAGCGATTTCAGGATCGCGGCCGTCGCCGCCGTTCGGGTCAGGTCGATCGATTTCGGCGAACCGTCCGCGGCCGGGACGATTTTCGCTCCGAGCCGTTCCAGTTCGGCGAGCGGTCCGGTCGCCGAGGCGGCTTTCGACGCGGCGTCCGGCTCGTTTTGTCGCGGAACCGCAGCCGGTTGCGGCTCTTCTGGTTTCGGGGCGGGACAGCCGGAGCAAAAAACGACCGCGACAACGAAAAACGAAGAAAGAAAAACGGGCTTCATATTGGGGGGAAAGGGCAGAACAATCGAATTGTCGGACGAGATACGATATTATCGAGTACGCTCCTTTATCTCTATAATCGATCCGTAGGGAGATTGCAAGTTCTCATTCCGAAATTTCCGAGGCGTTGAACGCGTCTTCGTAATGTCCGACGACCGGTTGTTCTCCCAAGGGCCAGACGATTGACAAAACATCGAAACGAACATTGCGGTCCCAAAGCCGCTTTTTGCGGATGTATTCTTCCGCCATATTCATGATCCGACGTTTTTTGGGCTCGGTAATCACTTCCCAAGGGAGCCCCGCCGCATCGGTACGCCGCGTTTTCACTTCGAAAAAAACGATACACTCATCCTTTTGGGCGATGATATCGATTTCGCCGATCGAAAATCTGAGGTTTAGCGCGAGAATGCGGTATCCCTTGGCCTTCAGATAACGGACAGCGAGGTTTTCCCCTTGCCGTCCGAAAATGTCTTTTTCCCGCGGCCCTTTGCGTTTTCGGACACGCCGCGGTTTTTGCCCCTGTCCAAGCGGATCGGCCCATTCCCAATAAATCCCCTTCAAAAACTCCCGACAGCGGACGAGGGCGGCTTGCAGAAATGATCGAATCGGATTCCGGGATTGCATATCTCCTGTCCTCTATCCTCTACTTTACCCATTGCACGACCTCTTGCATCGATCGCCGGGTCTTTTCTCGTTTCGGCGGTTCCTTGCGATACCCGAACGAGACCATGCAACCGACGCCGTACTCTTCGCCATCAAGCACACCCTGCTCGATCAGCAGCGTTTCGAGCATCGCCTTGGGAAACCCTTCGCAGGGGCACGAATCGATCCCGAGCAAGGCCGCCGCGTTGAGCATGCTGCCCAAAGCGAGATAACATTGCCGCGCCGCCCATTCGAAACAGGCCCGTTCGTTGCCGATGATCTCAAAATCGCTTTTCAGGAACGTGTCGTACTTTTGCGTCCGGATCATCCGCATCTCGACCGGCCAATGCTGGGTCTCCAACATGATCGTCTTCTGAATGTAATCGGACTGCGGGTACATCGCCGTCGGCTTCCGGGTTTGGATCACGACGAAATGACTCGCTCCGGGCAACTGGGTTTGCGTGCCCCAACAGATCGCGCGAATCGCCTCCCGGAGGTCCGGGTTTTGGACGACGAGTAATTTCCAGGGTTCAAACCCGAACGAACTCGGGGCGAGCCGGGCGGCTTCGAGAATGCACTGAAAGTCCTCATCCGGGATTTTCCGCTCCGGATCGAATTCCTTGCAAGCAAAACGAAACCGCATCGCATCAAGAATCATTTGGTGTTTTTCAGACATTTTTCGTCCTTTCGCCGACCGTCGGGCGCAGGCCGACGCGTCTCCAGGAATCAAAGGCCGGTCTGCGCCCCGGCGATACAGCGTCAAAGGCTATAGACTATAGGCTATAGGAATACGTTTGCAAATCCGAAACGACAGTATAGCAATAAATTCCGTCATTCCCGCGCGGCGGGAATCCATAGTGAAAACGTATTCTATAGATTCCCGCCTACGCGGGAATGACGAAAGGTGTGGCTCAAATTTTTTGCACAGATCAGCAATTTTTTACAAATGCTAAGCGAAAGTAAAAAAACCTGTTTTGAATTCCGCATGATTCTATAAACCTGACGGTATATATTACTACAGCCTCAAGCCTGCGGTCTATAGCCTCTCGCTCATTTTTCGGTGTCTCGTCGATTGACGTTTTATTTGTTTTCACCCGGTTGTTCGACGGGAAGTACCTTGCCGTAAAACCGAACGTTCGCCACCCGGCAGGCCAACGCCTCCGAATCCAGTTTGGGGTTCCCTCCCAGGGCGATGGCGAGCGATCGGGTCGGCATCGTTTCCGGAACGCGGAGCTCGCCGATCCGATTGCCGTCCAGGAAAAGTTTCCATTTTCCTTCCTGCTTGACGACGGTCAACTTGTACCATTTTTTCAGCTCGAAAGCGACCGGCGAGGTCTTGCCTCCGCCGGGACCTTCCACGGACCCGACGAGCTTGCGGTCCGGAGAAACGTAAACGCGCAACGGATCGTCGTTCGAAAACGTCCAGGCGCAAACGACCTGGCCGAACGGACGACCGGCCGGGATGTATTCCTCCACGAGAAAATCCAACGTGAATGTGAAGTCTTCCGCGGGAAACCAAGGGAACGTGTAGACGATTTTGCCGGCTTTGCCATCCAAACGCACGGCCGTATCCGGCTTTCCGTCCGGTCCCTCGGCCGGGCTCGTCCCGGAAACCGTTCCCAGTTCGCCGACCGTGGGGGCCGGTTGTCCCGCGAGATCGTCCGAAACGACGACGAGCTCGGGCCCGACACCGATTCGTGCCGGCGCGAAATCTTCCACTTTGGACGACGGCAACGAGGCATCGACGGAAAAATTTCGCGGCGGATCCTGGCTTTCGGTCGATCCGAAAGCATTGGTGAGAATCAATTTCCAAAAATATTCCTTGCCGGGAACGAAACGGCTCGTCTGATCGGCCGGCAAAAGAATCCGTTTTTGTTCGTCCCGACCGGCTTTCGTCCGGAGAATCTCGTTGCTGAAATCCGGCGTGTCGGCAACGACGATTTGATATTCGTAGTCGTCCGGATCGGTCAAACGCCGCCAGGAAAACGGGATCACGCCCGGGGCAACACGGGTTCCCGGACCGGGAGCGTCGCAGGCGGGAATCGGGGGAACGATTTCATGGGCAGCCAACCAAGAAGCATAGGTCGTTCCCAGCGAACCGGCGGAGGCGAAATCGCACAACACGAGCGGCGGGGTGTTCCCCTCGCCCGGGAGGGTCGCCAAAAGCCACGGAGCGTATTCGCCGAAGACTTCCTTCCGCGGATTGCGCGGCGGGATGACGATCGCGGCACTTTTCAGTTTCGCCGGTGTCAGGACGGGGATCGCATCGCTTTCAAACGCGTTGAAACGCTGATCGTAAGCCAGCAGCAAGGGGCCGCGGTAGACCGAGATTTTTCCGGCGGCATCCAAATCGCCGCTGATGTAACGAAGCGTCATCGGAAAATCGAGTCGGACGACGTCCCCTTTTTTCCACGTTCGCCTCACGCAGTGGTATTCGCCGGCTCGTAGCGGTTTCGAGCCGTTTTGTCCGGGCTCCGTGATCCTCGCCCCTTCGGCCCAGCCGGGAACCCTGAACTTCACGGTGAACGCCGCCGTTTTTTTCGGGCTCACCGCCACGGCGATTTTGCCGTCGCGCGGATATTCCGTCGTTTGAGTCAGCACGACTTCGTTGCCGTCGAGATCGAACGCCATCGTACCGGGACCGTAATAATTCACGATCGCTTCGGCTTTTCCGGCGGCGTCGCGGGACTTCATCACGCCCCAATCGGACACCATGCAAATGCCGCGCGGGGCATTGACGGTGCAGCAGCTCAACTCGGGTTGCCCGGGGCCGCCCTGGTCGGCGAGCGTCTCGGTCGAGGACGACCGCCGCCCGTCCATCGGCGTGTTGTACGTACTCCAACTCCCGGAGGGGTGCTGCAGCGCCGCGGCCGCGTTGTAGGTCGCCGATTCCAGCACGTCGGCACATTCGGGCCGGCCCGTGACGCGTAACGCTTCGACGCTCATCGCCATCCACGCGATCGTGCAGCAGGTCTCGATCTGCTGGGGATCGTACGGATTGCCGATCGCCGCCTCGAACGAGGTGAACGAACCGTTGTTGTGCATCTCCAGCTTGTAAACGCTGTTCCAGAGATTCATGAATGCGGTGAGGTAACGCTCGTCCCCCGTCAACCGGTAAAGTTCGGGCAGCGTGAGGATGCCGTGAATGCACTCCCAGCGGGGCGAAGGGAGCCGGTAATACTCCGTCCCGTTCAAGCCGCAACGAAAAAAATCCATGGAGCTTTCCCAGTCTTCGACCTCTTCGAGCGTCTGGGCAAGATAACGTTCGTTCCCGGTCAGTCGATACAGTTGGCAGAGCGAGGTGGAGATGGCGAAATTCGTTTCCGGCGGCGGCATTTCCTTGATCCTCTTGCCGGCATCCATGAACGTTCGGCAGATGAAATCGGCGGCACGGATGGCGCAATCGAGCGCGGCCTGCTCGCCGGTTCGTTCATGCCAGCTCAGCAGCGCGGTGATCGCATGGTAATGCCCCCAGAGATCCCAGCAGACCAACAGGCGTTCCTGCTTCGGGTACGGCCCGAGATAACCGTCTTCGTCCTGGCGGGCGATCAGTTCTTCCATCACGACGCGGACCGTGTTATGGAGTTCCGGATCGTCGGAAAACCGCAGCGCAAGAACCGCGTTGGTGAGATATTTTCCGATGTATTCGCATTGCCACGGCACATAGGGCGGAAAGAGGCTCGTTTTCGGCTCGCGTTCCCGGATGTCGGTGACCGTCACCATTTTCGGGTTGGCCTTGGGGAGCCGAACGACCCAGTTGGCGGCATTGTTATCGATCCTTTGTCCCATCGGCCCCTGCAAACGCAACGCCAGATTCGGCATCGTTTCGTAAATCAACGGTTTTTTATCTTCGACCGCATGACTAGGGCGGGCCCCGACCGCAAGAATGATGCAGCCGCATAAAACCACCGCGACGGATCGGACAATGCTGTTTTTCATGACGACGATTCTTCTGGGATGTTGAAGTGTGAAAGGAAGCGGGAGCGTGCGGCGCGCGGAGGAGTATTGGGTGTCGGTATCGGCCGCACGCCCTGCGACAGCTCCGAGTGCTTTTTTCAGGAGACTTGCCAACAGGTCAACTTTCCGAACGATCCGTCTCGGGAACGGCCGCTTTCATTGCATCCAGAATTCCGTTGACGAACGCCGGGGAATCTTTGGTCCCGAATTGCCGGGCCAGTTCGATCGCCTCGTTGATCACGACCGGTTTCGGGGTTTCTCCCTGCATGAACTCGCCAATGGCCAGCCGCAGGATGTTGCGGTCGGTCGCATTCATTCGCGAAACGGTCCAGTGCAACGACCGTTTTTCGATCGCCGCATCGATCGTCGGAAGGCAGCTCCGGGTTTGGTCGATCAGTCTCCGCGCAAAGGTCAAAAGCGGCTCGTTGTTCGGAAGACTGCCGCGAAGATAGTCCTCGGCGAATTGCTCCGCGGAGCCGGGATTGAGATCTTCCTGGTAAAGGACTTGAAATGCGACCAATCGGGCTTTCGATCGATTGGCGAATTTTCCCGGCGGTTGGGAAGCGGGGGATGGGTGTTGCGGATCGGTCAACGGTAAGAGGCGGTTAGATATCTTAGGGGAAGAGAAAAACGACGACCTGAAGCTTGAAGCCTCAACTTGAAAAAGAAAATTATTCTCGCGGCGACTGGCGGATCCGGACTTTGCGGTCTTCGACCGTAATCCGGTTTTCGGCGAGCAGTTGCAACGCTTCCGGGTAGGCGAGACATTCCATTTCGAACACCCGGTCGTTCAAGGTGCTGGGCGTGTCGTTTTCACGAACTTCGACCGCTTTTTGAAGGATCACCGGTCCCTTGTCGTATTCGTCGTCGACGAAATGAACCGTGCAACCGGAGATTTTGGCGCCGTATTTCAGGACGGCTTCGTGCACGAGCGATCCGTAATACCCTTTGCCGCAAAACGCGGGGACGAGCGAAGGGTGAATGTTGAGGACCCGATTATGAAAATCTCTCGGAATACTCAGGAATTTGACGTAACCGCCCATAACGACGTAATCGACCTTGAACTCCCGGCAGGGGGCGAAATTCGTTTCACTGAAGGCGTTGTCGTCGGGAAAATCCTTTTTCTCGATAATCCGAATCGGGATACCGTTCTTTTCCGCGTATTGCAATCCGGACGCCCGTGGGGTGCTCGCGACGACAAGGGCGATTTCGGCCGAGAGCTTTCCGTCCGCGATTCGTTCGATGAGATTAAGCAACGTCCGACCCGTACCGGAAATAAAAACCGCGATCCGAATGGTTTTCGTCGTTGACACGATAAGCTCCTTGATCCAGGGTTGAGAAAAAACGACCATCAAACCGGTTCCCATTATAGCCGAATCCGGCGGCTCTACAATTGTCCGGAACAAAAACCCCGAGGGTTCCTATTGCTCTTGTTTGCACAAAAAAAGCATGACGCGGCATGCGCAAACGGGTATAATTACGGTTAACGTTGCCCGTTACCGGTTACGGTCTATTTCTTCACGATACGAGTTCTTTTCAAACTCCTGAATTCGAGCCCTACAGTCTATAGCCTTGAACAATACCCTCTCACCCCGAAGGAGTCCGCTATGAAATCCGCGATTGCCGCCACCGTCTCGCTCCGTTTTCCGCCGCTCGCCATTTTTTACGCCCAAGAGCCGCCCGCCGACGGCAAGGAAGCCAAGGGGATGTGCTCCATGATCCCCCTCGCCCAGGCCGCCAAAGGGGAAACCGTTTACATGGCCGCCGAAAGTTGCAGCTGCCCCGGGGCCGCCGGCGGGTTCGGGCTGACGGAGATGAATCACGACGCCTTTCCGGGTGGCCGGGCGTGCTTCGACCGTTTTCTTTCCAGCGGCAACGAAGATTGGGATCAGGGCCGCCAGGTCATCGCCCAAATGAAAGAGCAAGGCGCCCCGAAAATTTTTATCGAAGAGTTCAGCGAAGGGGAAGGGTTTTTGAAGACCCCGGAACTCGCCGCCGAGTTCTCGGCAACGCTCCCGAAGGTCAAGCCCGAAGGACCGTACATCGTCATCCAGCCGCTGGAAAAACTGTCGCCCGGCGAACAACCGAAAGCGGTCGCTTTTCTCGTCGACGCCGATCAACTTTCGGCGTTGACGGTCCTCGCGAACTACGCCCGGGCTGGCAACGACAACGTCCGCATCCCGTTCGGGGCCGGTTGCATGACCTTCGGGCTGTACGCGTTTCACGAGGCCGAACAACCAAGCCCCAGGGCGATCGTCGGCCTGACGGACATTTCCGCCCGGTTTTTTCTGCGGAAAATTCTCGGCAGCGATCTCCTTTCGTTCACCGCCCCGTACTCGCTCTTCAAAGAAATGGAATCGAATGCCGCCGAAAGTTTCCTGAGCCGCTCCCCCTGGAAAACGATCATGCAAAAGTAAGTGGGAAGTGGGAAGTAAGTTTTTCGAATACTTCCCACTCTCCACTTCCCACTTTCTTAGCTCAACAACATCGCCGCGTATTGCGGCAACTGGTTGGCGACGGCGAGGACTTGGGCGCCGCTCTGCACCAAAATTTGCGTCCGCGTCAACCGCGAACTTTCTTCCGCGAAGTCGGCGTTGGAGATGTCGGCTTCGGCCGAAGCCATCTGCTCGACCGTGTCCTCAAGTGCGGCGATGTTCGGCTCCAACGAGCACTTTTGCAAAGCCCCGAGCCGTCCCCGCAAAACGGTCACCGAATTGATCGCGTCCTGCACGATCCGGTCC
>JAVBQI010000154.1:0-43590 GCA_031549145.1 Thermoguttaceae bacterium
TGAACGCGAAAACCCTGGAAGAGCAAAAGGAAATCTGGTTCGGTACGATCCGGAAAAAACTCTGGTCCCGAACGATCAAGTTCCTGGTCAACCGGGACACCTCGCTTTCGATGCTCGGGGTTCCCCGGGCCCAGCGAATGCAAATCGAAAAACAGTACGAAGGCGGCATCGTCAAGTTCGTGCAGGATTGCCTCGACGCCGTGTTCGGGGAACTGCCGATCGCCGATAATTACTTTTGGCGGGCTTACGCGACGGGGCATTACACCCATCAATGCTGCCCGGAGTATTTGGAGGAGCAGAATTTCGAGCGGCTCAAGGCCGGGCTGGTCGATCGAATCAGCATTTATACCGATACGGTCGAGGGATTCCTGCGGAAAAACGACGTCAAGATTTCGCGATTCGTATTACTCGATCATATGGACTGGCTCTCCGACCAGTTGTACGACGCCTTGGTTTCGGAATGGGATATCATTCTCGATCGGGCGGCCCCGAAAACACGAATCCTTTGGAGGAGCGGCGGACTGCGAACCGAGTACATCGACACGGTCCCGGTCGAAAAAGACGGCAGGAAACACAAACTCGGGGAATACCTTTCCTATAATAAGGAATTGGCGGCGGAGCTGCACAAAAAGGACCGCGTTCATACATACGGCAGCTTTTACATCGCCGATTTGGTCAAACCGCAATGAGTGATTTGAGCGGTTTCGGCACAACCGCCCCAAAACATCGGTTTTCAGAAAATATTTAGTCAGAGGGCAGCAGCCGGAAGCGTTAGCGCCCGGTTCTTGGAGCGGAAATGCGGGACGAACCCGGCGCTGACGCTTCGGGCTGCTGTTTGAGAGACTCTTTTCGACATTGAAGATCAGTATTTCTTGACCGTTCCTGACATTTCAATCCGAAGGTGCTCCCATGCCGCGAAGTCGCCTCAGCCTGATGTTTTGGATGCTTCTCTCCGCGACCGCTTTCGGAGCCTCCCCCTTCGATGTGACGGTTTCGGACCTGGACGGCAAAACGGCTGCCGGGGAACTCTTGCGACTGGACGCGGCGGGAGCCGTTCTTGCCAGGGCTTCCGGAACGCTTGAGTTTTCTCCGGAGCGGATTCTCGAAATTCAAATCCGCGACGACGAGCAACCGCAGACGGCGAAAGGGCCTTTTGTCGAAATCGGATTGCTTGAGGGGAGCCGGTTGCTTGGGACCGACTTTACGACTTCGGGAAAAACGGCGATCTGCTCTTTGCCGGACGGAAAAGCGATGCAATTTCCTCTCGATCGGGTTGCTTGGGTCCGGTTCGGGCTTGAACAAGGTTCCCTCGAAAAGGAACAGCCGGAAGAATGGAGAAGCCTGATTCGCTCCGTTGCCGCCGAAGATCGTTTGGTCGTCGGCGAGGCCGGAGCCTTGGACCATTACACCGGTCTTTTGCGTGAGGTAACGCCCGATTCTGTGCGATTCGAACTCGACGGCGAACTGCTGCCGGTCAACCGCAAAAAGGTCCGTGGGGTGATGTATCGCCAACAGCCGCGGGATTTTTCCGGGACGTTTTGTCTGTTGCGGGAAAAAAACGGCTCCCAATGGGTTCTTGCCGAACTGGTTTTCGATCGGGAAAACCGATCCTTTCAATTTAAGACCATTTCGGGGATCGAAGGAGCGATACCATTTTCGGAGGTGTCCGAGATCAGTTTCGCCCGAAAAAACACCGTGCCGCTTCTTGAATTGACGCCGGTTTCGGTTGCGTACACGCCGGCGTTGCTTTGGAATGATTTGGAGTCCTCCCGATTGACGCTCCTGCGCGATTTTTTGCGGTCGAAAATCATTCTCGGCGGAGATTCGGAGGGAAAAGAATCGAAAGCCGCGAATTTCGTCCCGTCGCTCGAGACCGATTCTCAAGGGGAAAAATTGCCGCAACACCCGATCCCGCCGATCCGGGAAATTATACTCGACGGCAAGATGTACGCGAACGGATACACACTACATGCGAAAACGGAGCTCGTTTTTTCCTTGGAAAAACAATACCAATCGCTTCGGGGCATCGCCGGGATCGACGACAGGATTCGACCTTGGGGTAATGTCCGTTTGACGTTGAAGGGGGACGAAACCGTTCTTTTCGAGGGGAACCTGCGGGGGGACCAGCCGGCGCGAGTCTTTGAAATTTCTCTCAACGGCTGTCAACGGTTGACGATCACGGTCGATCTTCCCCAAGGCATCAACAATGGCGCCCGGCTGAATCTCGTCGAAGCGACGCTGATTAAATAGCGCTACAATAATATTTCCTGCTCTGTATATGCGATGGTTTGCAATGGCCAAGCAATATCGTTTAACCGAGCAGCGAAGACGCGTGCTTACCAAAAGATGTTAAAATTACTAAACTTAACGATTTTTAAAAGCAATCGCTTCAGTGAACAATTAAATACGATCGATTTAGACAACATTTTTCGTCTTAACAGGTATATTTGAACTGATTTTTCTACTATTTTAGAAAATCTCCCAAAATTTTCAACTTTTCTCTTGAAAATGATAATACTGCCGCTAATATGGGGTATGGAAGGGGGTTTTCTCAAACACCTAAACCGAAATTAGCTGGACACTTTGCTGATTGAACTTAATGCATGTTTTGTTTTGGATCCTGAAATTGCAGCGTTGGAACGAATAATTTCTGTTCGATTTTCATTTCTTTTCAATAAGACAGCAATAAACGTTGACGCGATTTTTTACATATTAAATTCCTATTCAATCGTTTGATTTGGCTTTTTCATGAGCACGATATTAATCGATAAACTTTTGGAAACCGTCGTCGTCCGAAACGCGAGTGACTTGCACATCGCCGTCGGACAGCCGCCGGTGCTTCGCCTACACGGTAGGTTGGTTAAGTTGGAGACCAAGGTCCTCCAGCCGGAAGATACCGTATCGCTTATGAAAAGTATCACGCCGGATCGCTGCCAACAAGAACTTCAACAGGTGGGGAGCACCGACTTCGGTTTCGCGTTCGGCGATAAGGCTCGGTTTCGTGTTTCCGTTTTCAAACAGCGCGGCAACACCGGTATGGTCCTTCGGCAGATTCCGAACAAACTGCTAAGCATGGACGATTTGCACACGCCCCCGGTCATGAAAGACCTGATTTACCGTCCGCGGGGACTCATCCTCGTAACCGGGCCGACCGGGTCCGGCAAATCGACGACGCTTGCGGCCTGCATCGATGAGCTGAACGACAATATCGACCACCATATTATTACGATCGAAGACCCGATCGAATTTTATCACTACCATAAAAAATCGACCGTCAACCAGCGCGAGGTCGGCGTTGACGTTCCGACGTTTGCCGAGGCGATTCGCCGGGCCTTGCGGCAAGACCCGGACGTGATCCTCGTCGGCGAGCTTCGAGACCTGGAAACGATCGAAGCGGCGATCACGGCGGCGGAAACCGGGCACGTCGTGTTCGGAACCTTGCACACGACCGGGGCGGCGGGAACCGTCAACCGTATTATCGACGTGTTTCCGACCAACCAGCAGGAACAGATCCGGACGCAGCTTTCGACCGCGATCATCGGAATTCTCTCGCAACAGCTTTTGCCGAGAATTCAAGGCGGCCGCGTCGCCGCCTACGAGATGCTCGTCGTTACCTCCGCGATCGCCAACCTGATCCGGGAAAACAAGACCTTCCGTATCAACTCCTCGATTCAAACCGGTCACAAGCTCGGGATGCAGCTTTTGGACGACCACCTTTTCAAGCTTTATACCGAAGGGACCGTAACGCGGGAAGACGCGTTGGCCAAGTCGAACATCCCCGACATGCTTATCGCGAAAATCATGCGTTGGGAAGCCGGAGCCGGGACGGACGACGAAGACGATGATGATGAAGACGGTGTGAAAAAGAAACCGTATAAAAAATAAAAGTAAGGCGATAGGCTGTAGACCATAGGCTATGGAGATGGTCATGCAACCCGCTACAGCCTATAGTCTATAACCTCTACAAATCACTGACGTTCATTTACCGCTTGAGTCCATAAAATATCATGGCCGTTCGCAAACTTGGACAGGTCCTGGTCGACCTCGGTTACATCGACGAAGAGCAGCTCGAATTGCTCCTTGAAGATCATCAAGCCCGACATGGGGAGAAGATCGGAGAGGTCGCGATTTCGCTCGGGTTGATTAACGAAGAGCAATTGGCCCAGGCCCTTGCCGAACAGCTCGGGATGCAGATCATTCATCTCGCGGACATTACGATTC
This sequence comes from Thermoguttaceae bacterium, assembly GCA_031549145.1. Taxonomy (GTDB): domain Bacteria; phylum Planctomycetota; class Planctomycetia; order Pirellulales; family Thermoguttaceae; genus JAVBSX01. Next base: position 4,222 of record JAVBQI010000154.1, read on the forward strand.
CGCCCGAGGTGTTATCGCATTTGACCGAGCCGATGGCCCAACTGTACAAGGTGATCCCGGTCAGTTTCAAGAACGACATTCTGACCGTCGCGATGTGCGAACCGCAAAACCTGATCGTCCTCGACGAACTGCGGAATTTTCTCGGGTACCAAATCCGGGCCGTCGTGACGACGGAAAAAGACATCGTGACCGCCTTGGGACGATATTACGCCTCGGATACCGAGAGCGTGGAGACGCTCATCCACGCCATGGAAAACGACAAGACCTTGCAGGCCGCCGCCGAGGGACCCGAAAGCGATGCCCTCGATCTGGCGAGCGTTGAAGCTTTGAGCGAAAGCGCTCCGGTTCGGAAATTGCTCAACATGGTGTTCCTCCTCGGCATTCGCGATCACGCGAGCGACTTGCATTTCGAGCCGTTCGAGGATGAGTTCAAGATACGGATCAAGGCGGACGGGACCCTTTACGAGATGGTGCCGCCCCCGCGACATTTAGCTTCGGCGATCACGACCCGAATCAAGGTCATGTCGAAACTCGACATCGCTGAACGTCGGCTGCCCCAGGACGGTCGTATTCGCCTGACGGTCGGCGGGCACCCGATCGACTTGCGGGTCAGCGTACTGCCGACCCTGTTCGGAGAAAGCGTCGTCTGCCGGATTTTGGATAAATCGGTCGTCATGCTCAACCTCGACAAGGTGGGGATGGACCCGGTCGTCTTGAAGAATTTTCGTAAAGTGATCGAACGTCCCAACGGGATCGTCCTGGTGACCGGGCCGACGGGAAGCGGCAAGACGACGACGCTTTACGCCGCATTGGCCGAATTGAACGTCATTTCCGAGAAACTGATGACGACCGAAGACCCGGTCGAATACGATATGGACGGCATCGTGCAGATGCCGATCGACGCCGACATCGGCAACACGTTCGCCCAATGTTTGCGGTCGATTCTCCGGCAGGACCCGGACAAAATCCTGGTCGGCGAGATTCGCGACCAGGAAACGGCGGAAATCGCGGTTCAGGCGTCGTTGACGGGGCACCTGGTGTTCAGCACCTTGCACACGAACGACGCCCCGAGCACGATCACCCGGCTTCGCGATATGGGCATCCCTCCGTTTTTGATTACGGCGACGCTTGAGGCGATCCTCGCCCAACGGCTGGTGCGGAAAGTTTGCAGCGAATGCCGCGAAAAATACGCCCCGCCTCCGGAGCAGTACTACGAGCTGGACCTGAGCCCCAAGGATGTCGAAGGCAAAACGTTTTTCCGCGGTCGGGGGTGCATCACCTGCAACAACACCGGCTATAAAGGGCGAACGGCGATTCATGAATTCATGGTCGCCAACGACGAAATCCGTGAGTTGATCAACCGCGGCGCTTCCGCCGCCGAACTCCGGACCTCCGCCCAGCGGCACGGAATGTTGACATTGCGCGACGCCGGGTTGACCAAGGTTTATGAAGGAATCACGACGATCGAAGAGGTCGTCCGCGAAACGGCGCTGGATTAAAATTAAGAATTATGAATTAAGAATTGTTTGGTCTGAATGTTTTTGGGCAACGGGTCCAATTCGATCACCCCAATTATTAATTCGCCATTCTCCATCAAAGAACGTATCATGCCACAGTTCAAATTTGAAGCGATTGACGCGAGCGGCAAGGAAATCAAGGACATCATCGAGGCCCCGACCGAGGAGGAAGCCCAGGCGACGATCCGGCAGATGGGCTACCATGTCACACGGCTGGTCGTTCATAAGGAGCGCAAGGTCAAAAAATCCGACAAACGGAAAACGGGGAAAACCTTCGCCATCGGCCGGGCATCGACTAAGATACTGACCACCTTCACGCGTCAGCTTTCGATTCTCCAGGACGCGGGTATGCCGATTTTGCGGAGCCTGAATATCCTCATGATGCAATCGAAGCCCGGTGTCTTGCGGAACAGTCTGATCGACGTCTGCCAGGAAATCGAAAGCGGATCGAGCCTTTCGGAGGCAATGTCGAAATCGCCGAAATGCTTCAACCGCCTTTACGTCAACATGATCAAGGCGGGCGAGGCGGGCGGTGCCCTCGAAACGATCCTCCAGCGTCTCTCGGAATTCCTCGAGCGTTCCGAACAGTTGAAACGCAAGATCAAATCGGCGATGACCTACCCGATCGCGGTCGTCTGCTTCGCGATCGCCATTTTGGCGTTCATCATGATTACGATCATACCGAAATTCCAGGAAATTTTCGAAAGTTTCGGCGCGGAATTGCCCATGATGACCCAGCTGCTGATGACCGGCTCGCGGCTTTCGATTACGTATTTTTACCTTTTCCCGGCGATTCCGATCGCGATTTGGCTCATGGTCAAATTGACGACGAGTTTCGAGTTCGGGCGTTTCGGTTGGCACCTGTTTTTACTGAAGCTGCCCATTTTCGGCCAGTTGTTCGAAAAAACGACGGTCGCCCGAACGACCCGGACTTTGGGGACGTTGGTCACTTCCGGTGTGCCGATTCTCGAATCCCTGCACATCACGCGGGAAACGAGCAGCAATGCGGTCTTCGAACGGATGTACCAAAAGGTGCTCGAAGCGATTCGCGACGGGGACACGATCGCCAACCCGATGAAGCAGTATTCGACGCCGCCGTTCCATCTCGGGGCCTTGCTCTACTTTTTCTTTTTCCTGCCGGTTGTCGGGGTCTTGGTTTACATACTGAAGCTTCGGGGGCGGATACTGGACGACATGGTGGTCAACATGGTCGACGTCGGCGAGGAAACGGGCGAATTGGACGTCATGCTCTACAAGGTCGCCGACACGTTCGACGACGAGGTGACGACGTTGACGGAAGGGCTGATGAGCATGTTGGAACCGCTGCTGATCATGGGGCTCGGGGTCATGGTCGGGTTTATCGTGATCGCGTTGTTTTTGCCGATGATTAAATTGATCACGGAATTGTCCGCCGGCAAAGGGTAGTTCGAAGAAAGCGGATAGCAGCTTAGCTGATAGAAGAAAAATAATTGAGCGGATTTCGCCATTCATAACTCATTTCAGGAGAATCAGACATGAGGAAACGGAAAGAAGCAACCTTGGGGTTTACGTTGACGGAACTGTTGATCGTGATCGCGATCATCGGCGTATTGGCGGCCCTTTCGACGGCGGCGGTGATCGCGGCCCGTACGGCGATCATCAATTCGCTCGTCCGTTCCCAAATGAGCCAGATGGAAATCGCCCTGGAAAAATACAAGGCCGATTTCGGCGAATACCCGCCCAGCCTGACCGATGAGGACGCGACCATTCGGCATGCCCGAATGCGCTGGAAGCGGGCGAACGTGACTTACGCGGAAATCATGAACTACGCCTTCGCCCAGCCGCTGGACAATCTTACGGTTGCCGACAGAAGCCCTTTCAGAAACTCGGCCAATGATGCGACCAAGGTCACTAACTTTTTGGATCGCTCCCTGGCCGTCCACCACTATGAATCTGCGCAGCTGCGTTCGTTGACGTTTTGGCTCGGCGGGATGTACGATCCTCAGACGAAAACATTTCTCGGTTTCAGCGCGGACCCGGCGAACCCGTTGCAGAGGCCGCTGGACAGTCCGCAACGCGAACAGCCCCGCTTTGAGTTCACGGAGGCCCATTTCGCCCTGCAGGAGTTCACCGACGCCAACTTCACGTATACGGACGTCGCGGGCGCTACCGGCGAAAAATATCCGTTCCAAGTGCCGTATTTTGCGGTCCGCGGGTACCCCATCGTTTATTTCCGGGCGAGCGGGACCGGGGATTCCCTGGCCTATATGAAGGTTGATTTCCCGATAGGCTCGACAACCGGTACTTTCCCGGATATATGCGACCTGACGTCGTTGAACCCGAATTTCGGCGTCGCCGTTCCCTACGCCCGCTCGGGGGAACCGATCAATACGAACTGGAATGCGGCGACTTGGTTGGGGACCTCGACGACAGGATATGCCGACAAGGTCGTTTGGTACAACGCGGATAAATATCAACTGATTTATCCCGGCTTCGACATGCTTTTTGGCGAACCCAGCAAGAGAAAGTCGTTTCCCGAATCAGGTGCGGCAAGTGCCGTTGTGGATGCCGCCGTAAAATCCTGGTTCGCGACGACCGGGCCGGTGCCGACCCCCGGTGTATCCCCCGTGGTCGGGATCGTGACGGACCAGGGCATTACCGTCGAGGATTTGGATAACGTGACGAACTTTACGAAGGGGACAACCTTGAATTCCGTGGTGAAGTAATGAGAGCTTTCCTTGATTCCAAGAATGTGGTCCGCAACCGGCCGGGGTTCACGCTCCTTGAGCTGCTGACGGTGATCGTGATCATCGGGATGCTCGGGGCGATGACGCTGGCGGTCGTCACCATGACCCAGCGCGAGGCCCGCATTTCCGCCACCCAAGGGCTCATCAGCCGCCTCGACGAGGTCGTGTCCGAGATGTACGAAGGATACGTCGACAAGAAATTCAACGTTTCCTACGGTCTTTCCACGGAAGAGGAGGCAATGCTGAGACTCCATTTCCTGTGCGACACGATGCGGATGGATATGCCGAGCAATTGGTACGAAGCCTTGAGCGGGCCGCAGCCTTACACGTTCGACGATAAAAATTACAGTCTCACCGACCCGACGGCGTTGCATCGGGTCTATCTTGATACTTTTAAAAATGCTCTGGTGCGGTTGGGCAAAACGTCAGCCCAGGCAAACGACATGTTGGTTTCCAATGCGTATAACGTATTGACGATCGACGGTGAAACCGACCCGTCGCTGATTGCCGATCCCGCCGTCAAGACGGTCATGAAGAACGCTTCGGCGAAGTTGCTCTACCTGATGATCATGAATGGCATGCCGGAGGCGCGGGGGATGTTCCACGAACGATACATCGCCGAGCCGGACGGCGACGGGCTGTCCGTGTTCGTCGATTCCTGGGGCAACCCAATCCAGTTCCTACGCTGGGCCCCGGCCTTCCCCAGTAGCGAGCGCCAGCCCGACATTTGGAAATGGACGGGGACAACCTTGACGCGGGGTGATGTTCTCGCAGCGACCGCGACGGTTGATGGTCGGACGCTTGGAGGACCGGCGGCTTTTTGGTGCAACAAGCTCTCGCCGGATTGGCTGACGGATACGTATTTCGCTCAGTATTTCGACTCGGGGTTGGATAGGAAAGATTTAATGAGCGATTTAATCGCCGATTACGCTGCGGGCAAAACTGTGCAATGGACCGACAAGATTAATATCAGTGCGACTCAATTTTTCTCGACCCATTGGTCGTTGTTCAATACCATGCTCGAATACCCCGACCCATTGGACGTTGCGCAAGTGCGTCTTTCGGCAACCGATGCGACGGCGACCCGTTCACGCCCCGGTTGGATGCTGGTCCCGATGGTTTATTCGGCGGGACCGGACAAGCATTTGGGGGCGGGCGACGATGTCGGCGGCCTTTATAATCCGGTTTCGGGCGTTTGTACCGACCCGTTCCGCTACGGCTTGGGAGCCCCCGTCGGCTCGAACGGTTATTACCTCGACAACGTTCACAACCACCGTTTGGGAGGACAGTGAGATGCAGAGGAGAGATGACAGAGGACTGAGGACAGAGGACAGGAGAAAGTTTCGTTTCCCTCTGTCCGCTATCAGCTATCAGCTACCGGCTATCCGCTACGGTATGACGCTCATCGAGTTGCTGGTCGTCACCTCGATCATCCTGCTGGTGATCGTTATGAGCGTGCCGATCGTCAAACCGCTGCTCGCTTCGCGGAAGCAGGCGGACGCCGCCCGAACATTGAGCCTGTATCTCAGTGTCGCCCGGCTGCGAGCAATCGAAACCGGGAAGCCGTGCGGCGTCCGCTTCGAGCGGCACACGGACAGCAATTTTTTCGACCCGGCCACGGGCATGCAAATTTTCCCGAACAACGATGCCTGCATTCTCGTTCGCCAGGTCGCGGTCCCCGAGAATTACACGGGAGCTACGGATAGTTCGCGGGTTAGCGTTTCAGACAACGTAGTCCCCCCCATTAAGCTGAGAGACTTTACCGAGGGTAGCGATACCGTGATCGAGAGAATGATCACGGTCAAAGAACTGATATTTACAGCGGGGGAATCGCTCTATTGGAACCATCGCATCAATTCAGGCGATCGAATTCAGTTCGACAAGACTGGCCCGTATTATGAAATCTATAACGCGGCGATGTCCTCGGGCGGGACAGGGGTTACGATCATCGTTTCAAAATTCACCAAAATCACGGTTACAACCGGCGAAGATCCGCCCAACGACAGGTCAATCGTGACCGACGTGACGGAAGACGCTTCGATTCGCCCTATCAGCGGCGACGTGCCGTTCGCGGTGAAGCAGGCTCCGCGGCCGACGTTGGCGGCGCCGATCGGCTTCCCGACCGGGATCGTCGTCGATTTGGAATATTCGGGCGTTTCCGATGGATTTCTCTCTTGGAATGCTGATGGGGAAGCGGCGCTTTTACGGGGGAGCGATTTTCAGCCGACCGGGCCGGACGATAATAATGCCGTGACGATCATGTTCGCTCCGAGCGGGGCCGTGGATCGTTATTATAGCGGCGCCCCGGATTCTTTGGTCGATTCAACAGTCACGACATCAAGCCTGACTCAAGACAGAATCGAATATAGCGTTCCGTATTATGGCAAAATTCCCGAGGGGCCGATTCATCTCCTCATCGGTCGCTGGGAGCGGACCGGGAGCGATTGGTATGATCCCGGTACCGGCGTTTGGAACCGCCGGGAGAATTCCCGGTATTTGCCGGACGACGGGCTGAGGAATTATCAAGATATGTCGAATTATTGGGTGACGATCAATCCGCGCAACGGCATGGTGAGCACCAACGAGGTCGCGGTCTGGAATTACGATTTGACGAAGGTCAATCCCGACCCGTTTCCCAGCCCGCTTTCGAAAACGAATTCCCGTCGTTGGACTTTCACCCCGCAAGTCAATTTGGGAGACCCGGTAAGATGAACAACGCAGTCATAACATTCGATTCGCCGTTCTCGGCCCGCCGCGGCCTTTCGCTGTTGGAAGTTCTGGCGGCGACGTTCGTGCTGATGATCGGGCTGCTCGGGATGATGGCGATCATCCCGTTCGGTCTTTACCAGGTTTCGCGAATCAACCAGGCCGATTTCGGCGGCAACCTCGGCCAAACGGCGATCGAAGAAATCAAAATCCGCCAGTTTGCCAGCGGCACGAATGCTTCGCTGTTCGATCCATATGAACGGGTGGATACCGACACAACGATAACGACAAGTAATGATACCTATGATACGTTGCTCGGCGTCGCATATACCGCCATACCGGAGTCCGACTCAACAGGCGCGAAAGTGAATTTCATCCGTTGTGACGTGCCGTTTATCGTTGACCCGCTTGCGGTCGAATCGCATTGTAACGACGATGGCAATCCGAACAAATCCAGCATCACTACCGATCTCGATCACGGTCTCGGTGTCTACATTACAGGAACCGCCGCGAACCCCGATAGTATGTGCTATTTTCCTTACGGCGATTCCAACGGAATGCCGCGTATTACCTGTGAGTTGACGCAACCGCCGTTACAACCGGATACAGAGGAAGGGTTAAATAATAGCGAACGAGGCGATTATCCCGGACCTTACCTCGCCCGGCCGTTTCTCGCCGAAGACATTTTTTACTCGCACGAGGACCGCGTGTTCGCCGCTCCGGCGCTCCCTGCTTCCCGAACGCCGCGCCCGGTCGGCGTGCCCGATGGACGCGGCGGCGTTCAAACCTATGGCGGTTACTCCTGGCTTTACATGGTCACCCCGCAAAACCGGGGGGCTCGATATCATATCGCCAAAAGCAGCGGAGAATTCGTCTATATTCCAGATACGATTACCGCGACCACTCCCCCCGGTCGTCATACGGAGGAAGCGGTCATTTCCGGCTACGATGTCGATATCGTCGTGTTTTTCAACAGGAATATCGATCCTTCGGCTCTCGCCGCGACGGAACGAACGGTCACGGCCGTGCCAACCGGAACCGGTTATCGCGGTGGGCCGTTTAAGATCGCATCCACCAGAGCGGACGATCTGGACCTGACTGACACGAAATATATCCTTCTGTCGAGTCGGCAGAACAGTTCAAGTGACCCGTTAACAAGCGCGAAATGGTACCATGTCGTCAATTTCGGCGAAATCCGCTACAACCAAAACCGATACGAGCGCGATGTGATGTTGACCGGTCGGGACGTGTCAACATATTATCCCGATGACACTCCAATTTCATTTCATGCCACGATCGCCCGGGGGGTGATCCGCGTTTATTCCGTCAGCATCGCGAGATAAGAAGGAAAGGAAATGACTGTTTGTCGTGCTGCCGACAAAAAGTAATAGAAGCGGCCTTTTGTATGAAGCAAAGCGAAGTTCAAAATGTCGCAGCCCCTGCCAAATCGTGAAAATAACATCGGGCAAATTTTATTGCCTTGCCAATATTGTCCTCACCGTAATCCTACGGAGGTTCCCATGTCTACCAAAAAAACTCCTCGCGGCGTGATTTTGTTGCTGGTGCTCGCGATGTTGACGCTGTTCGCGTTGATGGCGCTGGCGTTTATGTATTCGACCCGACTGTCTTGGCGGATGGCCGACAATATGGCGAAAAGTGACGAAGTTGTCGAAACTTCAGCCGTCGAGATCGGAGCCTCCGACGCCCATGTCGCAATTCTGGAAGTGCTTCGCGGCTCTAATAGCACGGTCATCGGTCCGCACGGCATTTTGGAGAACCTTTACGGACAACCGAATGAAGGCGGCACTGACCCGCTCCATCGCACGATCAACGGCGTGGTTCCCTTGGCTTCGATCCCAGACGATCTCATCCCGTTGGGCGCCGAAGGGTTGACCAACAATGAATTGATTTGTATTTCCGTCGACAAGATGAACGTTGAGCAACTGGACCTTGCCGGGAACGTCCTCACAATCACCGGCGTCGGCAATTCGCAGACGTCCAATAAAAAATTGGTGAATCAAAGCACTCGAATCATCGCCAAGAAAAGGTGTTTTGCCAAAAACGCCACGGACAAGGATTACCTGCTAATGCTGATCCTGCCGTTTTCCTGGATGGATAAGAACAACCCAACCGGCGAATTGGTGGGTTGCAATTTCAGGGTCAACGGTGCCCCTTACAGCGGGACGGGGGCGGGGTATTATGCCGCCCAGCCGTGGTTGCCGCAATTGACAATGACCGACACAGACGGGGTGGAGCTGACCCTGCGGCCGAACGCGCTGGCCCCAGCTGCTAACCCGACGACGACGCCGACGACGGCGGATGTCGTCGCCTCTTATCTCGATTACTTCAAGAATACTTTCGTCCGAATGAACATCGATTACACCGCCCCCGATATGAAGAACATGTTCCTGGGGTGGTATGAGTTGGATCCAACGGCGAGTCCAACGGTTAAGAGTGTCACCCCCTCGTTTCACCGACCGCGGCTGTTTACTTCATTGAATCTTCTGGGCGTAAGTGGGGCTGAGACGACGGCGACCCGCATTGCCCGACAAGATATGTTGCGCAAAATGTGTTTGCGGCCCCTGCCGTTCGATCACCCTGGATTTTCAGGAGGTAGTTCCCATTGGCAAGGTTTTACCGCGGCGTCCGATTGGCGTGAGGCGGATACGGATTTGAATAGCTTGCATACTTTATTGGCTCGAACCGATCCGCAGTATTATGACGTCGACAACGACGGGGACGGGACGAAGGATGGGATTTGGCTCGACTACGGAGCCGGGGTCCGGACCGACAAGGATGGCAAAACGTACAAACCGCTGATGTCGGTCACCGTTCTCGATCTCGACGGCCGCGCCAACGTCAACGTGCATGGGAATAACACGCAAGCCGAAAGCATGAGGGAATTCGGCACCTACGACGGTACGGATCCTATTCTTTATACGGATCAAAGCCTTGATGTTTCCTCCGGCAGTGTAGGGAGTTCCGTCAAACGAGGAGCCGGCTACGGTCCGGCCGCGGTTCGGTTGGAAAAAGCCTTAAAGATGTTGATTCCCAGTACGTCTTCCTTGTCATCGGCGGATGCGCTCCTGCGTCTTTTGGCGGGCGACATCGCCAACGGGACATATCCGGGGCGTTATATTCTCAAAGACGGTGCGATCAACCTCAACAACGCCAAGCCGGGGGTTGCCGATGGGTACGAGCCCTTGGGAAGTTCGCAAACGCGATATTGGAACGAATTGTATTTTCCTTATTTCCCCGTCGAAGAGGAACGCCTGGATCGTATCACGGCTTTCGGAGGAGCACCGCCGGACCTTTGGGACACCAGTTCGGTTGCGTTTGATTACCTCGGACAAAAAACCTTTGAGCCTTACAGTTGGGGCTATACAAACGGCTTGTGGAACGCCGCCGGGGCTCCGCGTCCTTTGCTGGACAATCCGTATGAGTTCGATCCTTACAATGCAAACAACAGTGACCAGCCTTTCACGCCAGCGGAGTTCGAGGGGTTGCTGCGGCCGACCGATACCGGTCATGAAACGCTCGCGAAACGGCTGCGGACGCTGCTGTTCGACGATCCAAGCAGCACGACATCCGACACGATGCTGGCGGATAAGGGGAAGTATTTTCTGACGACGCTGAGCAACGACATTCCGCTCCCGAACCGCCGCATGAACGACCAGCCGGGCATCTATTCGCTGATTTCCAGGTATGTCGAGGACCAGTATATCCGGACGGCGGTGACGCTCCAGACGGCGGCGGAAACGCCTCAGCCGAATCCGGCATTGAATTTATCTCAATACAAATCAAATCAAGGGCCAAATGGTAATTACGGGGTTGAAGGTACGCCTTATGAAAAGATTACGGCAAGCGATCCTTTAGCGGCCCGAAAGGCGTTGTCCGTCGATCTCGAAATCATTATCGCCCCGACGGTCGAGAAGCTGATCTCGATCTTGCCGGAAGAAATTCGCAACGGGGAAAAAATCGATTTGAACAAACTGACGACGCGGCCGAGTTGGATTGATCCGGCGTCTGATTCGACACTTACTGCGGTTCAGCAGGATGCTCTCCGTCGGCAAGGGCTTCGTGAACGGGCCGATTTGGCGCGAGGGATTTACCTGTTCCTGATGGTGCTCTCCTATGAACAGCTTTACGGCGTCGATGATGTCGTGTTCGATGGAACGAGCCTTGCCTTTTCCTCGGTGGCGACGGGAGCGACCGGAAGTCGTCATGCCGCTCCGTATGTGGAACCGGCGATGCTCCAGGAATCGCGATTGAACGGGAGCGGATCAACGGCCGTCGAGCTGCGGCGGCAGGTGATGGCGACGCGGCTGGCCCAATACGCGGTCAACCTGATCGATTACGCCGACGCGGATGCGACGATGACGCCGATGGTGTTCGACATCGACCCCTTCGCGATCGTGTTCAACGTGCCGGATCCGCCGGCATCACCGACACTTCTTCCCGCGTCTTCCGGCTGGGCCGAATTGACAAGCGGATACGCTGTAGGATACCAAACCGTGATGACGCAGTCTTCGGCGAGCATCAAAAATATTTTGGAAAGTAACGATGGCGTCCGCGGAATCGCGACAATGGCGCGGACGCGGCTGATTTGGGGGATGGAGCGGCCCGATTTGCTGCTGACCGAAACGATGGCGACGCACGACTGGCGGGTCGCGTCCTATGAAGACGATGGCAAAACGTATTGGAAACAGATTCGCATTCCGCAAGGCTCGACATGGTTCGAGCTTTACAATACGGCCAATCCGAACCAGCCGGTCCAACCGTCCGATCTTTACCGCGACGGCGGCATCGACCTTGCAAAAATGGCGGGCGGCGGCGCGAGCCCCGTCTGGCGAATCGCGATCAGCGAAAGTACCAACCCGACCGGGGCGAATACAGATACCGAAAAAGCCGGCATCAAGAACAGCATCCCAAAACGGCTCGCGGGCATCACGTCGACCCCCGCGACGGATTCGGATGCATGGCCGATCACTTCTTCGACGCAATCGAAACAGGATTGTGGCGGCAGTGCCGGTATTCGCTCGGGGAGCATCCTCGGGCCGAGCGACACCACGGCCGCTCCATCCGAAATTTATATCGACCGGATCGTTCTGTTCACGACTGCGACTCCGAGCGGAACGGACATCAGCAACACTTTCTGGAATCGCGGCGGGTTTGTCGGGACACTCAATACGAATCTTGGCGCGGCCTCCAACACGCTGATCGTCCCAGGCGCGTATACCGTGATCGGGCCACGTATGACGACCTATCTGGGGTCGCTGGATTTTACGGCCGGGGGCGGTTACGGCAAACCGACGGGAGAACGAGTCGATTTGCGGCATGTCGTTCCCAGCGGCATGTCGCCGGACACGACGAACAACTATAACGCGGAGTTCTATACGGCGAACGGTGCTCTGAGCCGGCCGAACGTGATCATCGCGGCAACCGCTCCGCCGACGACCTGGTCGAACCCGATCTCCAATGCGACTTGGCTCGGGAAGGGACAGGGTGGGACCGATCTATATGGAATCGGCCTCAATGTTTCCGAACCGTTGCCCGCCGGCGGGTATTACAGAGAACCGAATTTGGCCCATAAAAACACCACCTCGACGGATTTTGCAATCGACGCCAACAATTACCTCATCGACGGCTACCTGGACTTGGAAGGGGCCTTGGGAGGATGGGCGGTTGTGTTGAAAAACGATGCAAACCTGAAAAACCCGTATTTCCACACGACGGATGCAGGAGGGGCTGCGCTTGCGAACGACCCTCTGAAAAAAGACGAACTTGTCGGTGAGGGGACGGTTCCGATGTACCGGACGGCGATGCTCCAACGGGTTGTCGATCCGAACCGGGTTTACGATCCGGTGACGAACCCTTACATCACGGTCGATTGGAACATGATCGATCTGACGATTTTCAACGGTGAGTGTACGACCTCGGCCACGAGCAACCCTTTCACGACTTCAGGGACTCCCGGCATTTCCAGCTGGACGATGCATACGACGAATTATCCCAAAGCGGATTCGAGAGCCGTCAGCCTCGCCTCACGGCAATGGGGTTACACGGGCGTCCCGACCGCCTTGCGGACTCTAAGCATGCCGAATCTCTGGATGCGGTTGTTTGACGCGAATTTGATTGACAAGGCGAGTACGCTGGCGCCGACGACGAACCACTCGGCTCTCAATGCCTTGGCTCCCGACGCCAATGATCCCTACAATATCAGAAACGCGAACCTTGCTACGGCCCCGATCGACTTCGACGGCCATGCCTTCAAGCATCGACCGCTGCACACGCTCGGGAAACTCAACTGGATGTATGCCAGCAACGGAGTGTCGGCGGCAAAGAACGCGGTCGGGGATGAGATCGGCTCGGTTGCGATGCCTCGTGTCGATACGTCTACGGCTTTTAGCGGTTATGCCCCTTACAATCCCCCTTGGGGAGCCGCAGGGCCGTTGCCTTTCCTCAACCTGGCTTGGAACGATTCGCCGTATGCGAACCCGTACCAGGCAATGAACGTCCCGGCCAGTGCGCCGGGCCGCTTCGGGATGGAATTCGTCGATACCGAAAAGGAGAATTTTGTCGTCAACACGCCGAAATCGGCCGACCCCGTCGTTTTGAAGAACAAGTACGGTAGTGATGCAAACGATCTGTTCGACGTCGGCTCGCTCGGCAGCGGAGGACGGTTCGGCTACCCGATCGCGGCTGACCCGCCGCAAGCGGGGCTAGGGTATTTGCTCAACTTTTTCCATACGTCCCTCAATGCTTATGAAGCGACTCCTCTACCTTCGACGATTTACCTCGCCCAAAATCAATCTTTGAATCTCGGGCAGTTCCTGGATCATGTTCAGGTTCCTTCCCGGTTCATCGGGACGAAACAATGGCTTGACACCGGTTCGGACACGACGGAGCCGTTCGCCGTTTCGCTGTACCGCGAACCGGGCCGGATCAACGTCAATACGATGAGCGAGCCGGCGTTCCAGGCGATGATGAACGACCGGGATACATTGACGCCTTTCACCGCTTTCCAGGCAAGCGGTCAATCACTCCCCTTCCGGAGCGGCGCTGCCGGAAACCTGGTTGATTCGAGCGAGACAGCAACTCCGCCTCCGGGCAATGCAACGCTCTTGCGTTGGAGTGCATCCCCACTCACCCCGCTCCTGACCCCGACGACCGCCCGTAACACGACGGAAGAGCTGGAAGGGTTGCAGCGGTTGAGCAACATCGCGACGACGCGATCCAACACCTTCGCCGTTTGGATCACGATCGGGTACTTCGAAGTGAGTAATGCGCTCGGTGAGAATGGTGCGACCAATCCCGCGACCGGAAACCTGTATTCGGACGACCTCGCGAACCCGCCTTCGGGGATGACTGCCGATCAAATCCGAGAACGTTACAACGCGATTTATCCCGACGGCTACCAACTCGGAAAGGAACTCGGCGAGGGGGACGGCGGCGCTACGCGGCACCGTTCGTTCTATATCATCGACCGGACCGTGCCCGTCGGTTTTCGTCGCGGGCTCGATATGAACGTCGAGAACACCATTATCCTCAAGCGAAATATCGAGTAAGACCGCTCAAAAAGCAATACATGCGACAACGAGTCGCGACATGCGATCGCGGTTACGTTCATTGCGAAAAACGCATCTATTCCAATAGACGGAAACCGCGTGCACAGCACGCGGCTTTCTTTATTCCCGCTCTTTACTGATCTTCAGATAAAATTTCGAACAGCGAAATCAGAGCCGCGACCGTGAGGGAGCGGTTTCACGGGACAGCCGCTTCCTTACGGGCGCGGCTCCGATTCGCTTTTTTATCTGAAGATCAGTAATAAGTTCGTGAACGGTTACGAGTTTTTGAAAAACTCTGCGACCTCCACGTCTCTGCGCGAAATTTTGCATGTTGCAACCCTCGCAGGTCGGTAATCCGACTCTCTATTTTTTGCGTGCAAAATCATGTAGAATTTTCGAAGAAACAGTCCCGCTTGTTTTGCATTTTTCCCGAATTCGGCTTGCAAGAAGAACCTCTTTTATGAAAATCGAACTATTATGTGACGCGAAAGCGATGCTGGGAGAAGGGCCGTTTTGGCATCCGGTCGAAAAACGGCTCTATTGGCTCGACATCGAAGGGCTGCTATTGCACCGATTTTGCCCGAAACAGGGTTGGGACGAGACCTTTACCCTTCCTTCGAAGGTCGGCTGCGTCGTTCCGGTCGAGCAGGAACCGGGCGAACGGACGCGACTGCTGATCGCTGAGCAAAAGGGAATTTTTGAAATCGAGATTGCTTCTCCGACCGACCGGCCGCCGGAAAGCGAACCGAGAACGATTCTTTCGAAGCGGTTTCTCCTGCATCCGGATTTGCTGCGGACCGGCAACCGTTACAATGACGGCAAATGCTCTCCGGAAGGCCGGTTTTGGTTCGGGTCGCTCAGCATGATCAAAAAGAAGGACAACGCCTCGCTTTTTGTCTTGGAACGAGCGATCAAAGAGGGGCAAGAGACACATTCGGCGAAAAAGGTGATTTTCCCGGCAACGAATTCAAACGGCCTCGGTTGGTCGCTGGAAGGTGAGACGTTTTACTGGACCGATACCCCGACGCTAACGGTTCGGGCGTTCGATTACGACCGGGCGAGCGGAACGCTGAGCCACTCCCGAACCGCCGTCGCCTTTCCAACGGAACTAGGATTCGGACGGCCGGACGGCTTGACGGTCGACGCCGCCGGGATGCTTTGGATCGCTCATTGGGCCGGGGGAGCGATTTCCCGCTGGGATCCCCGCTCCGGGGCGATGTTGGAAAAGCATTCGCTCCCGGTTCAACGGGTTACTTCCCTCACCTTCGGCGGAGAGGAACTGCGGGAGCTTTACATCACGACGGCCCGACAGGGTCAAACGGTGGAGGAAGCGGCCGCCGAGTCGCACGCCGGTGGGATTTTCCTCGCCCGGCCCGAAGTGCCGGGAACGCCGGCTCATTTTTTTCGGTCGGTATGATTTTCAAATTGATTTGCTTACCCTCATCGAGCCGGCTGCGTCAGCTGCCGGCTCGATGAGGGGTGTCATTGTTTCGTTGTTTGCAAACCCCGGAGCATTCCAATCATGTCGAAGGCCAATATCACGATCGTTCCCCTTTCCGACATCGAGGCCGGACAGGAGGCGGACGCGTTCGCTCTTTTGTGCGAAAAAGAACTCCTGCACACGAAAGACGGCAAACCGTTTTTCAAGACCGTTTTCCGGGACGCCGTTCGCGAAATCCCTTGCGTCCCGGTTTGGTCCGACGCCGTTCTTTTCGAGGATTGCCGCAACAATTGGATACCGGGAGAGTTTTACAAGATTCGTGCCCTCATGCGCAGCACCCCGCAATACGGCTTGCAGCTTGAGATACACCGGATTCGCCCGATCATGGACGCCGACCGGCAGGACGGGTTCGATCCGAATCAATGCCGGCCGTCCTCGCGATTTTCGCCGGAAGCGATGTACGAAGAGCTTCTCGCGATCGCGAAAACGCATATCGGCAAGGGTAAATTACTCAACCTGATCACCCGCATTTTCAAGGAAAACCGTTCGGCGATCCTCGAAACCGCCGCCGCCCGGCACCACCATCACACGTTTGCCGGAGGATTGTTGGAACATACGCTCTCGGTTGCAAAGATCGCAGTCTTTTTGGCCGATCATTATATGCAGACCTACCCGAAACCGACGATTCCGTTTTCCAAACCGCTGGTTGTCGCGGGAGCGATTTTGCATGATATCGGGAAAATCCGGGAATTGCGGTTTGATGCGGTTACATCACATCACACGGTCGAAGGGGAGCTGATCGGGCATGCCCTGTTGGGGCGGGATTTGGTTCGCGACCATGCAGCGGAAGTCGATTTGGAACGGGAAATCCGGCTGCATTTGGAGCATATCATCATTTCGCACCAACGATTCGCGGACTGGGGGGCCCCGAAACCGCCGATGTCGCTCGAAGCGGTGCTCGTTCATTCCGCCGATTCCTGCGACGCGCTGTTCGGCTCCTACCTGAACGTGATGCTCGAAGACGTTTCGCCCGGAGCAATGACTTCGGCAAAAAATCGACTCGGGTACGCCCTGTTTCGCGGAGGGAGCTAAACTGTTATACTGGGGCCTTTTGTTTGTACGAGGACCTGCCGTCCAGGCAAAGGGGCTTCGCCCTCAGCCAAATCGCGGCCTCGTTGGGCCGTTGCCGTATTGAAGACCGGGATTTTTGTCGGCCTCAGAATACTGTGCTCCGCACAAAAATTGAACCAAGGGGCTTCCTGAGCGAAGCGACGAAAGCCCCGATACCGCGAGTGTTGAGTCCGAATCTCCGGTCCAATTTTTTCGCGGAGAGCAATAAATAAAGATTTTGGCTTTTTTGTCGCTGACCTCTGATCGATGAATTCGACGACTTTTCTTGAGCTTTTGAAGAAAAGCAAGCTTGTCTCCGAAGACCAGCTTGACGGGGTCTACGCGTTTCTTGAAACGCTGGAAGATTCCTCGGACCAGGAAACCGGCGAAATTATCGGCCAACATCTCATGCAGCTCGGAATCCTGACCTCTTGGCAATTGCGACAATTACTGAAGCGAAAATCAAAAGGGTTCTTTGTCCGGCAATACAAAATTCTCGGGCTTCTGGGGGTCGGTGGGATGAGTTCCGTCTATCTTGCCGAACACACGTTGATGCAGCGCCGGGTCGCGATCAAGATTCTTCCGAAAGAACGGCTGAGAAAGACCGGCTATCTCGATTTCTTTATTCGCGAGGCCCAAGTGATCGCGACGCTCGATCACCCGAATATCATCCGGGCCTACGACATCGACCGGGAAGACGACATTCACTATATCGTTATGGAATTTTTCGAGGGGATCAATCTCCAGAAAAAGGTCGATACCGAAGGGCCGCTCACCGTTCCAGTGATCGTCGATTACGTCCGGCAGGCAGCGGAAGCCCTGTTTTTCGCGCACAAAATCGGGATCATACACCGTGATGTCAAGCCGAGCAACCTGTTGGTCAACAAAAACAACCTGGTCAAGCTCCTCGATCTCGGGCTCGCGATGATCGACCAGCAGCAATACTCGGGGCATCTTTCGACGAGTCATAAAGAAACGAGCATCCTCGGCACGGCGGATTATCTTGCCCCAGAACAGGCGATCAACAGTCAAACCGTCGACGCCCGGGCCGACATTTACGCTTTGGGCGGGGTTCTATATTTCTGTTTGACCGGACATGCCCCGTTTCCGACCGGTTCGGTTACTGAACGACTGCTCGCCCATCAGCAAAAAACGCCGCAAAGCATTTTGGTCGATCGGCCGAACACGCCTGAGGATTTGGTCGCGATTTGCCAAAAAATGATGCAAAAAAATCCCGACGACCGGCAACAGACGACCGCCGAAGTCGCGTTGGATTTGCAGAATTGGTTGGTTCGGCACGGACAGGCGGTCAACCGCGAAAGCTGGACCGTGCACCCGGATTCCGCGACGACGGTCTTGCCGACCCGGAGCCCGGCCCCGAAACCGCGTCCTTCCTCGAAAAACCTTCCGCAGTCCGGAGCTTTAAAGCCGGGGGATTCGCTTTTTGCCAAGAAAACATCACCCAGTCTGGTTTCCGCTCCCGAGGAAAAAGCCGTCGTCGAAGAGGTGATCCTCAGCTCGAGTCCCAACATCGATGCCGGAGAAAAAACCGCTCTCTCAATTGAGCAGGCTCCCGTCATGATCGGCGAGTCGAAGCAGGAGTCTTCGCCTGCGGTGCCGGGACAGCCTGCCCCGGCGGCCGCGGAGCCGGACATTTATTCCTTGGCGGACGAAACCTCCCCGCCTGCGTCCGCTCCTTCGCCCGCCCCCGTTCCCGCGTCCCAGCACCCGCGGCAGCAAGAGGTTCCGGGCCCGTCGCAAAAAAAACAAACGACCGATTCCTCTTTACTCGAACGGAAATCCGAACCGGCCAAATCGGACGTTATCAAAGGCGGCCTTGCCGGGTCGCACCTTGCGCAGCTCACACAGCAGAACAAGGTTCCGCCTTCTCAGACGCCGGGCTCCCCTTCCCAGCAGTTTATCGACGATGATACGTTCGACAGGCTGTTGGAAAATTTCGTTCCCTCGCCCGTGCGCCGCAAATCCCACGACGAGGAGGAAAACGATGTCATTCTTCTCGCTTTGGGGGAAGTCAAACAGGAGCATCAATCCCCGACGAAGGCCGAACCTCAAGTTCCCGAAAAACAACACACCGAAAAGCCGGCGGTTGAAAAACCTCTCGTTCAAAAACCGCTCGTTCAAAAACCGCTTTCCCAGGAGCCGGAGGACGAAGAACAGTACGCGGATGATCGAATCATCGGGGTACAGCCTTCGGATATTCCTTCTGCGGAAAAAAGTTCCCGCGTAAAAACGGGAACGGGAAAAGACGAATCGTTCCCGACTTTTTCCCGGGAACTGCGAAAGAAATCGGACCGCCAAGCCCTCGCCGATTCGTTTTCCGAGTTGCTTTCGCAAGCCGAGCAGCTTGAAGAGACGGATCGCCCGCACGCCGAGGCCCGGGCACCGTTGGTCCGGAAATGGTATGAGCGCGTCCCCAACTGGGCTTGGATCGGGATCGGTTTTTGCGTCGCCGCCCTTGTTATGGACCTGCTCCTTTTTTGGCGGTGAGAAAGAATAATGAGCCAATGCCCTTGGGCCTCGGGGTTGTGAGAGTACAATGGTATTGACGCCCCGAATTTATCTGTAGCAGCCCCAAGCGTCAGCGCGGGGTTGCCCCTGTGCGACTCATCCCAAAGATCGTGAAATCTTTTACGAAGATAAGCGACCAACGGGAGCGGGTTATAACACACGGAGCGGAAGCTCCTTTGCGATCCAGTCGCGATGGGGTGACGCTTTGAAAATCGGTCGCTGACGCTTCCGGTTGCCGTTCCGATTCGAACTTTTTCAGAAAATCAGTACTCCCAACATAATTATAAGCATGTCAAAAACCGCCTCCCCGAAGAAAACGCAGCCAACCCGGTCCGCCGCGCCGCCCGCCGAAGATTCCGCGAGCGCGTTTCGTTGGATCCGGGAAGGGATCGAAACGCTCGCGATCGCCTTGATCCTCGCGTTTTTGTTCAAAACCTATGTCGCCGAAGCGTATGTGATTCCGACCGGTTCGATGGGCCCGACGCTCATGGGCCGGCACAAGGACATTGACTGCCCGGAATGCGGTTTTCGGTACCAGGTCGGGGCCAGCGAAGAGGCTGACGAAGGAAACGGCGGAAAGACGACCGAGCGGCGGCTCGCGGCCCGGCGGGGCGAACCGACCCCGCCCCCGCCGGAGGTCGTCGGCGGCACTTGCCCGCAATGCCGTTATACGGCGTATCTCGGAAAAGACAACGACGAAAAAAAGGTTTATCTGTCCTACGAAGGGGACCGGATTCTCGTTTTCAAATACCTTTTCGATTTCTGGGAACCGACCCGTTGGGATGCGACCGTTTTTCGTTGGCCCGGCGGTCCGCAGACCAATTTTATCAAACGGCTCGTCGGCCTCGAAAATGAAACGGTTCGCATCCAAAACGGCGATATTTTCATTCGCCCGAAAGGGGAAGAACGATTCAAGATTTCCCGAAAACCGGCGAATCATCTTTTCGCGATGTTGCAAGCGGTCAACGACAACGATTATTTCAATCCCCGGATTCATCAAACCGGCTGGCCCGTTTCCTGGGCCGATGAGACCGCCGCGTTCGGAAAAATGCCGACGGTCCCCTCCGATCTCGCCCTCGCCTGGGGTACGGAAGATCACCGGCTCTTTTCAAGCAACGGGAGCATTCCGGAAATGCGTTGGTTGCATTACCGGCATATCGTTCCCGGCTCGGACGACTGGTTATACCTCGCCCAGGGAGAGTTTCCGAAGTACGGCGTTACGAACAATCCGCAATTGATTACGGATTTTTATTCTTACAACAGCGGAATCGTGCGGGACCCTCCTGCGGGGTACGGTTCGGCCAATGCCGGCCTTTACGTGACGCGGCAAACGGTGCCCGCGGGCGATTCGACGCGGATCAGTACCGTTTGCAGGGCTAACCCGGAAAGTGTCGGGTTCAATTGGGATGGCGATCTGCTGATCGAATGTCGTCTCGAAGTCCTGAACCCGAAGGGAAAGGCCGCCTTGCGGCTGGTTAAGGGGGGCGTGAGCTTCCTTTGCGAAATCGACCTGGTTTCCGGGGCGGCGACGATCTCGATCCCGGGCTATGAAAAAACCTTTCCGCCGCAAACGGCTCCGACGATTTTGAATCGGGCGGGAACCTATCGGCTTCAATTCGCCAATGTCGACGAACAAATGCGATTCTGGGTCGACGGAAAGGAGATCGTTTTCGAAGGGAGCGGCGAATACGACCATTTGTGCGAGGGGCGTGATGCTCTGTTGAAACGGAACCGCAGTCCCAATGCCTTGGATTTGACGCCGGCTTCGATCGGGGCGGCCGGGGCGGAAATTCGGGTCGACCACCTGAAAGTGCTCCGCGATTTGTACTACATCGCCGCCGATAAGACCATGGTGATGTACGACGGTTCCTGCGATTTGATCCATTCTCCGTTTTACTTCGGCGTCAATTCGAACGCGGAGGAAAAAAATGCCGGCATTCTTTCCAACCCGGACGTGTGGGAGCTTTTCGGCAAAACCCGCTCGGTTGAATTCCCTTTGGAGAAGGACCAGTTTTTCATGTTGGGAGACAACAGCCCCAAAAGCATGGACGCGCGGAGTTGGAATTCGATGCCCGGGGGAGGACAATATGTGTCCCGGGATTACCTGATCGGGCAGGCGGCCGTCGTTTACTGGCCGCACGGCTTAAGAATTCCCTTGGTCAACCTCCCCTATTTCCCTAACGTGCGAGATATGCGGTTTATCGATTAGAGTGTGTCTCGATTGTGCCAGCGATAAGAAGTGAACGGAGCGGGAGTTGCGAATATTGTCATGCTCGCCGATCCATTGGGTTGTTGGCGGCGAACATCGATTCGAGAGAAGAAAACGAAAATCGACTGGGCATTGGAAGCGAGAATTTTATTGGAAGAGGATTATCCCGACGTCGAAAAGGTTCGATTGGTGTGCGACAATTTGAACACGCATTCGCTCGGAGCGTTTTACGAAACGTTCGAGTCGAGTCACGCGAGGTCGTTGGCGAGACGACTGGAAATCATTCCGACGCCGAAGCACGGCAGTTGGCTGAACATCGCGGAGAACGAGCTGTCGGCGTTGACGGCTCAATGCGTGAAGGGGCGGCGATTCGGTACGATTGAAGAATTGCGTGGGGAAGTGATGGCGTGGGCGACGGATTGCAACTCACGTCAAAAGGGCGTCGACTGGCAGTTCACCACCGAAGACGCCCGAATCAAACTGAAACGACTTTATCCGCAATTTTAGAACTCGCCGGGTAAGAGGGCCAGGTGATAATCATTACGCTCAATTGTTATCACCCCGCGCTGACGCTTGGGCTAGTATTCGTCATTTTTAATCGCTAGATTTTCCTAAACGCCAGAACCCCGTTGTGCCCGCCGAAACCGAGGGAATTGGACAAAGCGGCCCGAACCGGCCCGTTTTGCCCGACGTTCGGGACGTAGTCCAAATCACAGAGCGGATCCGGCTCGTCGTGATTGAGCGTCGCCGGGTAATACTGCTCGCGAATCGCGAGCAAACAGGCAATCGCCTCGATCGCTCCGGCCGCCCCCAGGCAATGCCCGATCGCTCCCTTCGTCGAGGAAACCTTGAGCCGCCGGGCGTGTTCGCCGAACGCGCTTTTGATCGCCGCCGTCTCGACCGGGTCGTTCGTCGGCGTCGCCGTCCCGTGAGCGTTGATGTAATCGACATCTTCCGGTCGCAGCCCGGCGTCTTTGAGGGCGATCCGCATCGCCCGGGCCGCTCCGGCCCCGTCCGGATCGGGGGCCGTCAAATGGTAGGCGTCCGAGGTTCCCCCATATCCGGCCAATTCGGCGTATATTTTCGCGCCCCGTTTTTTGGCGTGTTCGAGCTCTTCGAGGATCAGGATTCCTGCCCCTTCCCCCATCACGAACCCGTCCCGGTCCTTATCGAACGGTCGGCTCCCTTTTTCCGGGGTTGCGTTAAAAGCGGTGCTGAGCGCCTTGATCGCGGAAAAACCGCCGATCGAAAATCGCGTGATCGCTCCTTCCGTCCCGCCGGTCAAAACAACGTCCGACTGTCCCGAACGAATCGCGGCAAGCGCGTGCCCGATCGCATCCGTTCCGGAAGAACAGGCCGTGATAATCGTATGGGCGATCCCGCGAATGCCCAAGTGCATCGAAAGATTTCCGGCCGCTTCATTGGCGATCATTTTCGGAATGGTCATTGCCGGGATGCGCGAAGGGCCCTTTTCATACATCTTCAACTGGGCTTCCGTGTCGGCGTCCAGCCCGCCGATCCCACTCCCGAGCAAAATGCAGGCCCGGTCCGGGTCCTCGAACGCGAAACCGTCGAGTCCGGCGTCTTTCCAAGCTTCTTCCCCCGCGATAATCGCGAATTGGCTGAACAAGGCCGTCCGCTGGGCGAGCCGATGCTCCAAATGATCGACCGGTTTGTAATCCTTGACTTCCGCGGCGATCCGGCAGGGGACATCGCCCGGATCGAACCGGGTGATCGGCCCGATCCCGCCGCGATTTTCGCGAAGGGCCTGCCAAAATTCGGGCACATTCTTCCCCAAAGCGTTGATCGTTCCCGCTCCGGTAATCACAACGGTTCGTCGGTTCATACAATCACTGTTCCTCTTGATGTCAAACTAGCCCCAAGCGTCAGCGCGGGGTGATGCTTGCACGCTCATCTTTTATTTCCCAGTACAAGAAAATCGACGCAATTCTCTTTTTGGCTCCGTCCGTATTGTAACATCCCCGCGATTTCGGGCAAGGCGGTTTTCGGCCAAACCGGAAATGCGACAAAACCGGCAAAAACCACACAAAAAAATTCCGGCCCTCTTGCGTTTCGGTTCCGGTGTGAGTACGATGTTTTTCTTGGGATTCTCCGCCCTCACAGGTCAAGCGGCCCGTGTTTCGCGGAGACGTTGCTCCCTTTCGTTCCGCCTTCCGTTACAGTCACGTTTTTTAAGGATCAATTATGACGAATTTTGCCGAACTGCACGGTGTCATTCCCGCGATGATGACTCCGCTTTCCGATTACGACACCCTCGACCGTCCCGGTTTGGAACGACTGATCGAGCACCTCATTTCCGGCGGCGTCAACGCCATCTTCCTCCTCGGCTCCTGCGGGGAAGGACCGAGCCTGAGCTACCGCCTCCGACGCGAGCTGATCGAGCTCTCCTGCAAGCAGATTAACCGCCGCCTGCCGGTCATCGTCGGGATCACCGACACCTCGTTCGTCGAATCGATGGGAATCGCGAAGCATTGTGCCGATTGCGGAGCCGACGGCGTCGTCCTCGCCCCGCCGTATTACTTCAATCCGACCGATTCGGAAATGCTGGAATACATCAAGCTGGTCGCCAAAACCGTCGCCCTGCCGCTCCTCCTGTACAACATGCCGGGCTTCACGAAGCACCACATGAGCCTCGAAACGGTCAAGCAGGCGATCGACCTGCCGAACGTCGTCGCGATGAAAGACAGCTCCTGCGACATGAACTACTTTACCGAACTCTGCAAGATCCTGGTTCCGCGGAAATTCCCGCTCTTTATCGGTCCGGAAGAAAAAACCGACGAAGCGGTCGCCCTCGGGGCCAACGGTGTCGTTTCCGGCGGAGCGAGCTTCGACCCGAAGCTGTTCGTCGATTTTTACAATGCCGCCGTCGCCAAAGACGCCGCCAAAACGGCCGAAATCAAAAAGAAGGTTCTCCAGCTGGCCGAAACGATCTACCAGGTCGGTTCCTACGGCCTCGCGATGGTCAAGGGCGCGAAATGTGCCTTGAGCCTCATGGGTATCTGCGAAGACGTCGTCGCCGAGCCATTCCACAAGCACGGCCCCAAGGAACGCGCGATCGTCGAAAAATTCCTCAAGGAAATGGGATACATTAAGTAAATTGAGAATTGAGAATTGAGAATGTGGATATTATTATCCTCATTCTTAATTCTCAATTCATAATTCTTAATTCTCTCATAACCTCTACAGCCGGACCTCTGAAATCCGGTTTTTGTACGCAAGGGCGAATTTGCCTTTCATTTCTCGCGGCTCTCTTGCCGAAGATGGACCTGTTGCATTGCAATCCCGCGCTTTCGTGTTGGCACGGTGGGCTCCGAAATGGATTTCTTAATCGTAGCAGGACGCTTGGGCATCTCAAGGGTTATCTTGATTTTTTAGCATTGATCAAAGTGATCAATACGAGCCGGGGGCTATGCCCCCGACAACTTCGATAAATCGTTGCGTTTTGGCCCGTTGTCGGGATCACAGGTCCCGGCTCGTGAGAGACGAATCGAATTGAATTTCCGGAAAGGATCCCGAAAAAAATGAAAAACGAACGGTCACGCCGACAATTTCGTCTCGGAACATTCCCCCTCGCCCTACTGCTCGCCGCGACGCTGGCGGCCAACCCCCTTCGCGCTGCCGATGTGACGACCGTCGGGGATATCACGACCGCGACCAACGGCACCATCAATCTCGGCGGGAGCAACTTTCCGGCCGAATTCGGCATCCGTATTTCGGGGGGCGTTGCCATCTGGGATAACGGAGTAGGGGCGGAACCGCTCACACCGGGCACGGGCACGCTGACCCTGGGCGGGGACGTGACGATCACCACGGATGACGGATCGACGCCGCTGACCGCCGGGGTCTATACCACGCAAAACAACCTTTTCAAATTCGAAACGTACGACATCGCGGTTACGAATGAAACCGACGGCGGCATGAGCGCGGCGTTCGTTTACGATTCGGCCAATCCGTTCAGCGGGACGATCACGGGGAGCGGCCATTACACTTCGATGGCGATCGGGGGTGGCGGGAAGGCGTTCGGGATGATATTCGGCAATTTGGCCACTTCCTCATCGAGTCTCCTGAACGTTTCGGACATCAACGGGACGATCACGCTCACCGACAGCACGATCAACGCGATTTCCGGCGACGGCGGGAACGCCATCGGCTTTCTCGCACGGGACGTTCGCGGATCGGTCCGACTGGGGGACATCAACGCGATCTCGGCGGACGGCATCACACGGGCCGGCAGCGCGGTCGGCGTCGAAGTCGGAACCGTTTACGGGACGCTCAGTGTCGGTGATTTGACCGCGACCTCCGGCAACTCCGGCGGCGGGCAGGCGAACGATGCACGCGGGATGAACCTCGGCGGCATCGCCAACAGCGGATCGGTCACCGTCCAAAGCATCACCTCGACCACGGGAACGGGAACCTCCGGCGTTATGGGATACGGTATCAACGCCGGAACGATCGCGGGAACCCTGACGACGGGAACGCTCACGGTCGACAACCAATCCACGGGCCAGGCGATCGGCATCTTCACCGATGAGAACGCGACCGGACGTATCGTCATGAACGGCCCGACGACGATCACTTCCGTGGGAACCAATAACGATTGGTCGGCCACCGCGTTTCGGGCGGCCGCCGACACCGGCGTCGGAAAACGGGTCGCCTCGCTGCAAGTGAACGGCCCGATCGACGTCACGGCGACCGATGGGGTCGCCTTCGGGCTTTTCGCCGGTTCGTTCGAAAACTTGACGATCAATAACACCACCGTCACCGTCACGGGAGACGACGGGGCCGCCGCCGTTTACACCGACGGGGCGACCGGGAATTCCAATGTCGCCATTCTCGGCAACAGCAAAGTGGTCGGAACCGGCGGCTACAGCGTCTACCTCGGCGGCGTGAACGATACGCTCACCTTCAATGCGACAGGCAACGCCGGGGCCGGAGGCACGTTCAACAACGGCGGAGCGGCGTTCACCGGGCGGGAAATCGAGAATCTCGTTTTCTCGGGGACCAACGACCCCAACGATCCTAACACGTACCTGTTCACGGCCGGCAGCAGGTTCTTCCGGACCAACGCGATCACGGTCGCGGAGAACGCCGAAGTCACGATGTCGAGCGGCGCGTTCGACACGACCGGCGTGCGGGCCGTGATCGACGGCAAGTACACTTCGGGCGGAGCGGAGACGTTCATCGATCTTCAGGGGACCAGCGCCGCCGCGAACATCACGATGAACGGTACGCTCACCTTGCAAAACACGATCGGAACGAGTTCATCCTACGCCGGCACGATCACGGGCGGTCGGCCCCTCACCAAGACCGGATTCGGGACGCAGTTCCTCCCGGGAGAAGTGACGGTCAGTGCGGTCGATATTCGGGCCGGCGTCCTCGATTTCGGCGGAAAGGTGACGGGGACCACGCTCAACGTCGCCAACGGGGCGACCGCGAGGTTCGACGGGACGAAGGGGAGCACGTTCTCCGGGGCGGGAAGCCTCAATACGAGCGGAACGCTGCGGGTCTACGGCGAAGCGGCGGCCGGGACGATCGGTCTCGATTTCGGCAGCGCGGTGAGCGGGTTGAGCAACGACCAAACGGTCGGTCGAAGCCAATTCACCCGATGGTATTACGACGCCGCATCTTACAATGTTCTTTCGGGCAACCTCGATTCGGCGTACATGAGCGATGCCCGCGTGAGCACCCTGATGATGCATAAATGGAACACGATCTGGACGGCCTCGAACGACCGGCTGACGCAAAACCTCCGCTATTGGCAGGTGCGGCGGCCCGCTTACTACCGCGGCCAATCGCAGAACAAGCGGAACGTGCTCTCGGGGCACTCCGTCTGGGTCAACTACGTCGGACGGGCGAACCAGTTGGACAGCAATTACTACCAGGGGAACCGTTACCTTCTTACCTCGGACGGCGTCCAGGTCGGTTTCGACATTTACTCCTCTCGCACGACGCAGCTGGGGATCATGTTCGGCTATGAGCGGGAAGGTTCGGCGATTCTCGCCGATCGGGTCAAAGCGGACGATTTGTACCTTGGCCTTTACGGAGCCCGGGTCTTTAGCAGCGGCTGCGACCTTCGCGGCTACGTCGGTTACGGGCACCAGTCGTACGATATGACCCGATGGGCGGAGGGATTCGACGGTTTCAACCGACACCTCTCCTCGTTCAGCGGGAATACGATCGAAGGGACGCTCGAACTCGGCCGGCGGCTGTATTGCGACAGTTTCATTTCGTTCCGGCCGGTCATCGCGCTCGATTTTTACAACAACGAGGTCGACGGGGCGGCGGAAGACGGCGACCGGGCGACGGCGGTCGGTTATTCGCGGACCTCGCTCACGCAGACGTACCTCCGGCTGGGGAGTGATTTCCAGTGGAACATCCGCCGCCTGAATTTCAACGCCGGCGGATACTACTCGGTCCAGTTGCTGGGCGATGGGGATTCGCTTGAGACCGAGGTGGTTTCGCTCGGCGGCGGTCAGGCCGCCGGACTGTACGGCACCGGGCTGGGGAGTTCGGTCTTCACTTTCACGATCGGGGGACAGTATTACCTGTGCCCGAGCCGGCGATGCGCGGTGTTCGGCAACTACTATATCGACGCTTTCGCGGACCGCGGCAGCATGCCTGTCCAGCACACCGGCATGATCGGATTGCAGTACCGTTTTTAGGAAAAAGAGGACAGAGGATAGTAATGAGCCGCGACCTGGGGTCGCGGTTGTCGCAAAAAATGCAATATTTCGAATTGAGACCGCATTGAAGGAGGGAGTTTTCATCCGGCGGATATCGAACCAAACGTATCACGAAAATGAAAACCACGACCTCATGGTGTCAACGGCGCATCGCATTTCAGGTCAAACCGGCTTCAATTGCAACGGCTCTCGGGTTCGCGATCTTTTTCGTATTTCAAGGGATTCCTGCCTTTTCGCAGGTCCCGGATTTCGCGGGCCGCTCGATGTTGGAGCAGGAGGATTTGCGAAACCAAATCCAACGCGATGAGCGGCTCCGGCAAATGCTTCGAGAGCCGCCCCGGATCACCGTCGAAGGCTTGGAGCCTGAAGAGCTTCATCCTGAAGGGCAACCGGACCAAAAGGTCATTCCGATCCGTGAGATCCGTTTCGAACCCCGCTCCGCCGTTTTCGACCCGCGCAGTTTGGAGCGATTGGCTCTTCCCTACATCGGGCAAACCGTATCGCTCCGGGATTTGTACGGCCTGGTCGGTCAAATCAATCAGCTTTACGACAAAAAAGGATATCTTTCCCGGGCGACCATTCCTTCCCAAACACTTGCCGACGGCGTGTTGATCATCCGCCTTGTCGAAGCCCGATACGGGGATGTCCGCGTTTATCAAGAGTCGCTTCGACCCGGCAGGGCCCCGAAACTGATTTACTCGACGAATCGACGGCAGCCGGTTTCGACGCCGGTGCTTGCCCCGTTTTGGTATCGCGGCGAGGTCGTTCACGGCAGGGCCTTCCTTGAACCCGGCCGGATGATTCGTCCGGAGAGCCTGGAAAAAACCCTGGAGCACTACAATCTGCTCAACGGATCGCGGCTCCGGGCCAAACTGGTTCCCGGCCGCGATGTGGGTTACAGCGATTTGGAATTGATTCTGACGCCGGAACGACCGGTCGATTTTTCCCTTTACGTCGACAATTACGGGCGGAAATCGACGGGGGAAAACCGCTTGGGGGGAATGTTGACGGTCCGAAACCTGACCGGCTTGGGGGATACCTGGTTTTTGAACGGCGTTACAAGCGAAGATAGCGGCATTTCCAATGGCTTCGTTTCCGGCAATGTTCCGATCACGCCGAAAGGGCTCGCCGTCACAGGGACCTACGAAGACAATAATTACGCGATCATCAACGGTCCCTGGACGACGCTGGACATTTCCGGTTGGTCGCGTCGTTCGACGGTCGGACTGTCCCGACCGTTTTACGTCAGTTCCCGGGGAATCGTCCGCGGCTATTTGCAGGGTTCATTCTACGAATCGGAAAACGCTTACAGCGGGTTCGCGCAGGATCATGTTCGCGACGATTCGATCATCCTCGGAGCGACCTGGGACCGCTTTGCGCCGACCGTTTACCAATTTCTCGACCTCTCTTGCGTGTACAGTTTTTATACCGTGAACCAGGAGACCCAACGGGCTTACTCGCTCTTCCGGGGTTCTTATGTGCGCGTCAAAAAATACACCCCCCGGGACTCCGTCATTTTTCGTGCGACGGGCCAGTACGCCGCGGACCAGGACATCGCCGCGATCGACCAGTTTCTCGTCGGCGGAATGGCGACGGTCCGGGGCTATTCCGAATCGATGCTCTCCGGCGATTCGGGTTACACCCTCGGATTGGAATGGAACCACGCCTGGAAAATCTGGAACGCCCGCCGGAAATGGGGTTTGTGGAACTACCCGGTGCGTTCCCGTGAAAGCCGTTTCAGCACGTTTCTCTTTTTCGACCACGGTTGGGCGGACACGATCTATATGCCTTCCAACGATCCTAACAACTTCTTGTTCGGTGCCGGAGGCGGGGCCGAATTGCAAATCGCCGAAAATATTCGTGCCCGCTTGACGCTCAGTGCCCCTCTGAGGGAAAATGACTATGATGTGGACTATAAAGATGTCCGGTTGAACTTTTTCGTTCAATATAGTTTTTAGAGCATCGTCCTCGGATGGGGATTCGTGAAAAAGGATGAAACGTCGCGTCATTTCGAGCGCAGCGAGAAATCTCACCCTCGCCGCAAGACTCGAAACTCCCGGCACTATCGCGAGGGTGAGATTTCTCCCTACGCGTTGCTCCGGTCGAAATGACGACCTTGTTTTTACGTAAGCCGTTTTCACGACTTTGCACGAAATCGATTGGTTTACGAAACTTCGCACTCATTTTAACGCGGCGACAATTATGCCTATTTTTCTTCGACGATTTGGAATTTTCCCGGGATTTTTTTGCGGCGGCCTGATCGCCTTTCTGTCGCTCACCGCGGAAGCCCAAACACGGCCGACTTCGCGGTCGACGGTCCCGGCTCCCGCTGCAACACAGCCCCTTCCGGCCGCCCCGGCTCCGCTTGCGGCTCCGGCAGCGGCCTCGCCCGCGGTCCCGGTCGTCCCGGAAAACGCTCCGTTGGACGTTTCGCCGGAGTTGACCGCGACTCTTCAGAAAGCGGCGGATGCGTTCAACGCCTCGGATTTCGAGGGAACGTTGAAGCTGTTGCGGGCGATCTACGAAAAGCATCCCGAAATTTCGCCGCCGCGAATTATTTTGGCCCAATGGTTCGCCAAGGCCCAGCTTCCCGATGCGATTCGCGTTTCCCTCGAAGCGGCGACCGAGGAAGTGCCCGAGGATCCGGAAGCCTACCTGCTGCTCGGGGAAATTTCCCTCCGGCAGGGTGAGCTGACCGCCGCGTCCCTGCTGTTCGAGCGGGTGGAAAAACTTTTGCAATCGTACGCCGCCAACCCCCAGCGAAAAAAGCTGCTCCTCATTTCGCTTTACCGTAATTCGGCAACCTTGGCGGAAACGCGAAAAAAATGGGATCGTATGGAAGCCGCGATCGACGAGCGGATCGCTTTGGAAGGAAAAACAGCGGAATTGTTGCGTCAAAAAGCGATTGCCGCGTTCTGGCAAAACCGCGACGAGGAGGCCAAACGGTTCCTGGAACAGGCGGACGGGCTCGATGCCAATCTTTCGGCAGGCGGATTCCCCGCCGAGGCCGTCCTCTCCCAGCTGTACATTTTGCGAGGCGATTCGGCGAAGGGCAAAACTTTTCTCGAAGAAGCCTTGAAAAAATATCCGAAATCGAGGGAAGTGCTCACCCTGTCGGTCTTGATGCGCATCTCGGAAGAGAAACTGGACGAGGCGAGGGCGCTTGCCGAAAAGTTGCTCGCCGAAGACCCGCAATCGGCGTCGGCCAAGCGGCTTTTGGCGACGATTGCGCTTTACCAGGAAGATTACCCGGCCGGGGAAAAGCTGTTTCGGGAATTGATCGTCGCTTCTCCGGCGGACACGGCGGCGTACAACGGGCTCGCTTTGGCGCTGTGCGAACAGGACGATTCGGACAAGCTGCGGTTGGCTCTCGAATACGCGACGGAAAACGTCCGCCGCGAAAGCAACAACGGAGAGTTTCTCGGAACGCTCGGTTGGGTCCTCTACAAAATGAAGAATTACGAGCAGGCGCTGAAAATCCTGCAACAAGCCGCCGCCGCGGGCAAGGTCAACGCGCAAACCGCTTATTTCCTTGCTCGTTTCGCCTTCCAAAACGGACAGGTCGATCAGGCGAAGCAGCTTCTTCAAGCCGCATTGCAAGACAATCAACCGTTCGCGAAACGGCAGGAAGCGAAAAACCTCCTGAAGGAATTGAATAAATGATTCAAGGCGATGCTGCGCGGGGTACCGGCTAAATGAAGCGGAGGTCTCTCAATAGCGAGGTCCGCTCCGGATCACGGTTTCCGCGCTCGCCGTTGAGCCGCTCGGGTACGGTTCGACCGGACGGTACGATTGATTCGTGTAGGTGTTCGGGATCACGTTGCCCGGGGGAACCGGCTGGTTCGGGATGCCGTAATTGCCCGGTTGCGGCTGCGTCACGATTTGATTCGAATACGGGGAAGCCGGCAAACCCGCCGGATGGGGACGATGTTGGAAGTCCGGCCCGCAAATATCCGTCGGAATATAGCCTTCGTAACTCGGCATTGAAAAGGCGGTGCTCGAAAAACCGCCCGGGACGTTGTATTTGGCGTCGCTGAGACTGAATGTCAGTATTTCGTTCGCCGCCGGACAATGCACTTCGATCTTCTTGGCATACGGAATGCCGCTGCCGGCATCGACGGTGTAGTTGCTCAGCACGGAAGCGACCAGCGGCTGACCGCCGGGCGAGTAAATTTCGTGCTTGAGCAGGACGCCCGTTTGAGGATGCACCGTGATGATGCGGGTATAAATCCCTTGCCGGGTGTTCAATTGGCTTGTAATCTGCAGGTTGCCGTCGGCGGAACGGGTTGGGCCGCTGTGCTGGTCGGTCTCTTTGAGTTCGACGATTCCGAACGATTCGAACAACCAATCCGGCTCGACCGGGATCACGTTTCGGGTCGGGCAGCTCGCGAACTGGTCGTGTTTCGCGTAATAAATCTCTTTTTCCTGGTTTCGTTTGGCCCAGAACCAGAAGAGCTCGTCGTTGCTGCCGAAATCGATTTCCGTCCCGAGGCCGATCATCGCCCCGCCTTTGATTCTCATGCTGCGGGGCCGCTCAAGGGCGATGCTGCACGAACGGAGCGGGACGGAAGACGACGACGCCGAAATGACGGCACTGTCGCTTGAGAACGAGCGAATTTTTTCCGCCCGCTGGTTGATTTCCGTTTTGAGCTGATCGAGCGTCGGCGTCGTCGCGAAAACGGTCGGCGGAGCGGTCTTGCCCGCGCCCCATTGCGATACCGTTTTGCAGCCGCAAGAAGCGAGTAGGAGAAGCCCGAAAGTCAGAAAAACCGAGCGCATGAAAAAATTGAAAATTGAAAATTGAAAATTGAAAATTCTCATGCTTTTACGTGTTTAACGATTTTGGCTTCTCAATTTTTCCCTTTAAGAACCTGTAACAAAACAATCTTTACAATGTCCTTTTTTAACTACGGAATACGCGGAATAACGGAATAGACGGAAATATAAAAATCCCTTGTTTTTCCGTCTTTCCGTGTGTTCCGTGTTAAAAAAACAGATAATGAAAATGTTCGATTATTGTGCCGCTGTAAAGGTTATTTGATACGGTTCCTAACTCAACAATGCGGCGAGCTCGTTTTGGACTTCCTCGATTCGCTCCCGGCTTGGGGTCGCGACGATGATTTCGTAGTGGGAGTCCTGCTTGGGACAATAAAGGTCGAGGATTTTTTGGCCGTCCGAATCTTCTTCCCGCTCGATTCGGAACACCCGCCGCCGGACCAACAGCAGAGCGAGCATGTACCGCATTTCCTGCTTTTCAAGCTGTTCCGCCGATTGCTCGAACAGTTTGAAAAGGATGTCGTTCGGGGCGATTTTGGCTTTGTTTTCGTGCGGCAGCGGAATACGCGTTTTCCACCAACCGAGAAATTGCGCGTTCGGCTTCGGGACGGTTTTCCAGCTTTCGGTCGAGTAATCGATTCGCCGATAATTCTCCCCATCCTCAACCAGTGCGGAAAAAACCGTCGCTCCGGGAGTGATTTCCCGACCGCTGAGCGCACAAATTTTCGAACAACGGGGAACTTCCAAAATCATCGGGATAGCATTTCGGACGAATCAAGCCAAAATACGAACAAAAACGGGCCGAATCGTACCAAAAAATCGGCCCCGCCTCAAGGGAGAAATGTCGAGAAAGACAAAAGAAGGCGGGTTTGCCCATTCGGCCGAAAGTCCGCGTTTTCTCATTTGCTGTAAAGCAGGCAGAAAAAAAGAGCCGCATGTGAAGCGAAGCGTAACTTGCGGACCTTGTACAGAGTTTGAAATCGCAGAGGCCGGCCCGTGTACAAGGTCCGCACGTTGCGTCGGAGTACCGCGACTACACATGCGGCTCTTTAAACGTATGCGGCTCGCGTCCCCCCTTACCGCCCGAAATGCTCGTTCGCGAAACGGAGGTATTGGTCCCAGTCATATTCCGTAACATCGTGCCGACCGGTTCGGATGTGGTACCCGATCGTTTTGCCAACCGGCTGGTCGACCGGCGGCATCTCCGTGCAACCGCCCAGCCCTTCGGTTCCCAGAAGCCGGTACACCGGATCGGCTCCGACGCAGGAGAGAAACTCCCCGCGAGGGTCTGCCCAAGTGTCCTTTTCCGCGCTCGCGACGTAAACCGGTCGCGGGGCGATCAGGGCGATCAATTCGTGCTGGTCGATCGGAAGATCATTGACGCAAGTGTTATACTTTTTGCAGTTTCCGCAGAGCCAATGCGGGAAGACCTCGTTCATTCGTTGAAGCGTTTCGCCGAACTCCCGTCGGGTCAATGCCGCCCCGCCGCAGCCGGAATTGTTCGATATCACGATCGCGAAGCGCTGGTCGTTCGCCCCGGCCCAAAGCGCGGTCTTCCCGAGCCGGGAATGCCCCATCACGGCGACTTTCTCCGGATCGATCCGCCCTTCCGTATGCGCGAGGGCGAGATCGTACATCACGCTCATTCCGAACGCCCAGGCGGCGATCGCCCCCCAGTCGTTCGAAGCCGGTTCTTGCCCCGGAACGTCGAACAGTCCTTGCAGCCCCTCCGCCCGACCGGCCGGGAAATCGGGAACGACATCGCAATAATGGGCCGAAATCAAAGCATATCCGGCATCGAGAATCTTGTCGACCTGCCAACGGTCTTTCTGGTCCCCGCGTGTCTCTTCCTTCGCCTGAACCTTGGAATAGACGTTGTTTTCCTTCGTCCAAACGACCGGTAAGATGATGCTCGCATCGTCGCTGATCGTATGATTGCCTTGAAAATTGTACCCCAGGAACGCCGGGACCTTCCCCTGCACCTTGTTGGGAATATAAATGTGCAAGCCGATCGGCGCGGTTTCCTTTTTCTCCGGCGTATCGGTTCGGCGGAATAGGAACCGGATTTGGTACTGCGTCGCTTTACCGTCGATCGCCTTTGGGTCCCGCTTGATTTCAATAACCTCCGTTTCGAGCTTGGAACTCATGTTCCGGAAATCGACGGGAGCTTTGCCGTACATATTCTCGCGGAAAAGTTCGAGAATTTCCGGCCGCCGCGACTCGGTCCATTGTTTCGCGGTCGCAACAGCTTCACCCGATGCCGTCTTCAGCGGATCGGGCAACGTGTAGGCGGGGACTTTCGATTCGTTCGTGTTGACCGGCGGCATCTCGGCGGAAAAAACAAACGGCTCGCTCGGGTCCAAAATGCTCATAAGAAAAATCCCAAAAAAAACGGTAAGAAAACGGTTGGAAGTCATTTTTTAATGATTGGATACAAAAAGATCAATGAGGAAATTAAGATTCTCCCGTATCGCACTATTGTATCACAAACGCGCTCAGGTAGGCAACCGACCTCCGGGCTGTTGTGGTGCGGTAGGATGTGTCGGAAGTTTGTTGGCATTTCGGAGGTCGGTCGCCTACCTTGCCTGTAAAATTTACGTGCATCATTAGTGTCTTGATTCCGAATTATGATCTTCAAAATCAAAACCGTTGGAGTATAATGGGATTAATGCGCTCGGTCGATTGTGCTTGAATGATTTTTTCCCATTCAACAAAGGAGATATTCAATGAGTAAGAATTTCAAAAGAATCGCTTTGCTGTTGGCGGTGATTCTCGTGCTCGCGGCCGCTTCTCACGCGATCGCCCAGCGCGGCGGTTTTCGCGGCGGCGGGGGCGGGTTCCGCGGCGGCGGCGGGATGGGCGGGTTTCACGGAGGGGGCGGCGCGCCGTTCGGAGCCGGTTCCGTCGTGCATCGGGATTTTTCTCCCCCCGCCGGATTCCAACGGCCGAACTTTCAACCGAACCTGCCGCGCGAAGCCGTTCCGCAATACCGGAACTTCGGCGGTGATCGACTGGGAGGCGGCGGCGAGGGAATACGAAATTTTGAGCCGGACCGGATTCGCCCCGGCGGCGAAGGGAGCGGCATCCGAAATCTCGAATCGGGTCCCATTCGCCCCGGCGGCGAGGGAGCCGGCGTCCGCAATCTTGATCCGGACCAAATTCGACCCGGCGGCGAAGGTCGCGGGGAACGTTTGGGCCCCGCTCACGGCGACGGACCGGATTGGAAACATTGGAGCAACATCAATCCCTCGAAGATACACGATACGGTCGCCCATAGGGCCAATATCAGCGGCGAAACGATTGACAGTATCCGAAACCATTACAACGAACACGCCGGGGATCATTGGTCCCCCAAATGGTTCAACGACCACCCGGACGCTTGGCATCCCGGGCATGAGCCGCATCCCGGCCCCGGCCCGGGACCGCATCCCGGTCCGGATCCGGGGCCCGGCCCTCACCCAGGTCCCGGACCACATCCGGGCCCGCCGCCGCCCCCACCCCCGCCGGGCTGGTGGGGAGGTTACCCCGGTTGGAATACGTATTGGGGATGGTACGGCCCCGCGTTTTTCGGCGGTGTGGTCGCCGGTGAGATACTTGATCCTTCCCCCTACAATTACGGAAGCAACGTGGTCTACGAAGGGGATACCGTTTACGTGAACGACGTTCCGTATGTCGGTGCCGATCAGTATTACCAGCAGGCCCAGGACATCGCCGAGGCCGGAGCGGGCGATACGATCGCTCCTATGGCCGATTCGGCTCAGCCGGGCGATTCCGCGACAACCGCGACTGCTTCGAGCGATCAGGCTCCGACAACGGCGGTCGCGACGAATCAAGGCGACGCCAAGCCGCAGGACGAATGGTTGCCGATGGGGACGTTTGCCGTCGTCGCGGATGATAAGCAAAAGGAGAGCAATCGCGTCCTGCAGTTGGCCTCGAACAAGCAGGGGCTCGTTCGAGGTAACCTCGTCGACCAGGAAACGGACAAGGCGGTCGAATTGTACGGCAGTGTCGATCCGAAAACCCAGCGGGTCGCGTTCAAGGTTCGCGGCAACGAAGATGTCGTCGCCGAATGCGGGCTCTGGAACCTGACGCAGGATACGGTCCCGATGCTCGTACACGTCAACTCCGACAAGACCGAAGAGCGGACCTTGATCCGCTTGAAAGGGAAGGACGAAGACCCCAAGTCCGGCGACGATGCCGCAAAAACGGATGCGGGGAAGTGAGGAGGGGGCAAAAATAAAATGCGCAATTGAGCCGCGTACTGTGTACGCAGGGGGAAGAGGTTGACCGCTCACACCGCGTACACAGTACGCGGCTCGTTGTTCTCGCTATTTCCCGCCTTACGTTTTGATGAGGCTTTTTCCCGAGTTGGCGTATTGGAGCAACGTTTTCGGCGGTGCGAACCGCGGCCCGAAGCGTTGTTCCAACGGTGGAAGCATTTGGACGATCCGGTCCAATCCGATCGCATCGGCCAAAAAGCAAAGCCCGCCGCGATTGACCGGGAAGCCGAGGCCGAGGCAAACCGCGACGTCGGCGTCGCGAAAATCGGTGATGATGCCGTCTTCGACGGCCCGGACCGCCTCCAAAAACATCGGCAGGACCAGCCGTGTTGCGATTTCTTCCCAAGAGAGCCGCAAGGGGGTCGTCGATACCTGAAAGGAGGCGATCAACGCATCCGATTCCGGGTCGGGTGTCCCTTCCTTTTCCCAAGAGGTTTCGGACGCATAACGCAAAAAACCGCAGCCGGTTTTGCGGCCCAAGCGTCTCCGGGCGATCAATTCCGGCAGAATTCGCGAAACGACCGCCCGTTCGGGAAACACTTTGCCGAGCACCCAGCCGGCGTGCAGGGCGACGTCCAAGCCGATTTCGTCCATAATCCGGAACGGCCCCATCGGCATACCGAACCGCAACGCCGCCTCTTCGATCGCTTGGAGCGGAACTCCTTCTTCCAAAAGTGCAAGACTCTCGTTCAAAAACGGGGACAAGAGCCGGTTGACGAGAAATCCCGGCCCGTCGCCGACGACGATCGGGATTTTGTCGATCTCCCGGGCAAGCCGAAGAGCGGCGGCGATTGTTTCCTCTCCGGTTTCCGGGCCGCGAATGATCTCGACGAGGGAGCGTTTTCGAACAGGATGAAAAAAATGCAGCCCGCAAAACCTCTCTTTTCGCGAGAGCGGTTCCGCGAGCCGGCCGATTTGGATCGTCGAGGTGTTGGAAAAAAGGAAGCCGCCGAACTTGATGTCTTCCAATTGGCGGTACAGTTTTTGCTTCAGTTTCGGCTTCTCGGGAATCGATTCGATCAGGATTTCGCAAGCGTTTCCTTCGGCAAGCCGGGAAGTCAAGTATGTTTTTTTGCGAACGAGGTCCGGAGATTGTTTCGCCCAAGCGTCTTCGGCGGTTTGCTGGGCGAGCTCGGCCGCGATTCTTTCGTGGGCCTGGGCGAGGACCTCTTCGGAAATATCGTAGAGCCAAATGTTTCGACCGGCCCGCAAGAGCGTCGCGGCGATCGCCGTGCCCATCAGCCCACCGCCGAGAATGCCGATCGGAACGGTCGATTTCGAGGTCGTTTTCGGAGAGGTCGCTTCCGAAATCCGGGCGATTCGCTCCCGTTGCGACCGGGCGTAAGCCTGGGCAATGGTTTCGGAAGCAAGATCGGGCGAACGAAAAATCGACTCGGACATGGGACGCGAACAAAGAAACGGCTCCCGGAGAGGAACCCCAAACACATGAGAGTTACCACTTAGGGCTGCTTAGTCTCCTACCTGACCCGGTTCACGGACTCACATTGCCGGGGCCCCTCTCCGGAAGCCGCGATTGCTGATTCGGCCCCTCAAGGCCGGTTCTTCTCCCGATTCTTGGGAAAGTGATGTTCTTTGATTGTATCGTGTTGATTCGTAAAGGCACATTATACACCACCCCAGTCAGTTTCCAATAGGGGACTTCCCCACGCCGTGAACAAGTTTCACGGGTCGAATCCGAGCCGTTTGGCGACGGCGGCCGGATCGGCGTGGCATTTTTCGTGAACTTCTCGCAAGGTTCGTTCATCGCTCCGAAGTAATCGTGTCAACGACAACGTCATGTTC
>JAVBQI010000101.1:0-35864 GCA_031549145.1 Thermoguttaceae bacterium
GAACAGTTCGATTCGATGATCCCGCGGATTCGGAAATTGAAGCCGGATTGCCTTGTCGTAACGGGCGATCACAGCACGCCGGCGAAAATGTCTTCGCACAGTTTTCACCCTGTTCCGACGCTCATCGTTTCGGACCTGGCGAGGACCGACGGCTGTCAAACGTTCGGCGAAACGGCGGCCAATTGCGGCGGCCTCGGTCATTTCGAGGCGATGTACCTGATGCCCTTGGCATTGGCTCACGCCAACCGCCTTGGAAAATACGGAGCGTAAGGGAAATCAAAGCCAACCTCATCGAGCCGGGACCGTAAGGTCCCGGTTGGTTTCCGTCTTCATTGCCCGTCCGAATTTATGGAAACGGACATCAGCGGGCATTGAAGACGGAGGCTAACCGGCAGCTGACGCAGCCGGCTCGATTTGACTTTCTTAAACACCGTGCCGCAATCCCCGAATCGCCTTGCCCGTGAGGCCGTCAAGAATAACGCCTTGCTCTGGGGGATCGGCAACGGACTGATCAGCACCGCGCTGATCACCTATTTGATTCGGGACATTTGCGCGGGCGAACCGGACGCCCGGATTCAGGGAACAATCGCCTGGATTATCGCCGCCCCCCGGATCGTCGGTCTGCTCCGAATCTTAACGCCGCGGCTCATCGAACGTTGCGGTTCCCGAAAAACGGTCGCGATCGCCGCTTACCTTCTCTCGCCGCTTGTCTTGCTCGCGATCCCGCTCGGTGTCCCGCCGCTGATTCGGCAGGTTTCAAGCGGGGCGGCACTCGGATTTCTCGTCCTCGTTTGGTGCGCTTATCATGTGATCGAGTATTTCGGTACGACCGCGCTTTGGTCTTGGATCGGGGATCTGACCTCGCAACGAGTTCGCGGCCGATTTCTCGGGCAACGGGAAGCGTACATGATTTTCGGACAGACCCTCGGCTTTCTCGCGGCCGGACTGTATTCGAAACAGGCGATCGAATCGCTGCCGCAAGGAGCCCCGAAATGGGAAGCGTACGCTTTGCCGGCGTACTGCGGCGTCTTTTTTCTGCTCTGTGCCGCGATCCCGCTACTCTCGGCTCCCGAAATGCCTTGGAAAAAGGCGGCTATCGGAACACAAACGCGGCTTGCCGAGCTGTTCGCTCCGCTCCGTTCGGCAACGTTTTTGTGGTTCGTGCTTTTCGGTGTCTGGGTGCAAATCGCGTTCGGGCTGCCGCAGACGGCCTTTACGAATTACCGGATCAGCGTTCTCGGCATTTCGCTTTTGAGCTCGCTCGGACTGCAAACGCTCACCCGGATCGGCCAATTCGGGCTCGGTCCGACGGCGGGTCGTTGGATCGACCGGTTCGGCTATTTCCGGGTGCTCGGCGGTTCGTTCGCCGTCGCCGCCTGCGGGTCGCTCTTTTATTTTTTCGCGGAAGAATCAAGCTGGTGGTTGATTGGCGGAGCCGCCGTCGTTTGGATTTTTTGGGTCGGCATCAACATCGGCCTTTCCGCCCTGGTCTTGAACGTTGTTCCGGCGGAACAGCGAACGAGCGGAATCGCTCTCTTTTATTCGGCGACGACGTTGAGCTTCGCCCTCGCGACCTTGGGAGGCGGCTATTTGGCCGATGGGTTTCGCGACCGGGCCTTCCGCCTGCCGGGATCGCATATCCCTTGGGATTACGCCCATCTCAGTTTTTTCGGCAGTTTCGTGATGCTGCTCCTCGCGATCGCCGTCCTCGCCGTCGCGCTGAGGAAAATGAAAAAGGTGTAGCCCGGCAGCCCGCAATCGAGCCGAGGCCGTGAGGCCCCGGTTAGCGTCCGTCTTCAAGGCCCGCCGGATCGAAGTTCAGCACCATTGAAGACGGACACTAACCGGCAGCTGACGCAGCCGGCTCGATAGGGCTTGCGATTCTCCGCCTCCGTTAAAGTTTCCCGATTCCGAAAAATACGGAATATCTTGAAAATGCTGGGTTGGTTGGCGGCAAGCGACGATAATTCCAGAAAGGTAGGGTTCTCCGTCAACTTTTCACAAATCGGCATCAATATGATAAACTTGCATCAGATTAAAGAGGAAATTTGCGACATCGGTCGCCGGATTTACAACCGCGGTTTTGCCTCGGCGAACGACGGCAACATCTCTTTTCGATTCGACGAGAACCGAGTCGTCTGCACGCCGACGGGGATCAGCAAGGGATTTATGAAGCCGGACGATCTCTGCATCGTTGATATGAACGCTAATCAAATCTCCGGGCATCGAAAGATGACCAGCGAAATCCGGCAGCACATCACGATTATGAAGCACCGCGAGGACGTTAAGTCGGTCGTGCATTGTCATCCGCCGCACGCGACGGCGTTCGGCGTCGCCCGGGAAGCGATTCCGCAATGCGTCTTGCCGGAAATCGACATCAATATGGGCGATGTCCCGATCGCGAAGTACACGATTCCCGGCGGGCAGGATTTTGCCGATGTGATCATCCCGTTTATCGACAAAAGCGACATCGTCGTGCAGGCGAACCACGGGACCGTCAGCGTCGGGCCGACCGTCGAAAAAGCGTATTTCCTGACGGAAATGCTCGACGCCTATTGCCGGATTCTGCTGATCGCCCGGAGCATCGGCAAGGTCGAGTATTTCAACAAGTCGGAAGCCGAAGACCTGATCGCCTTGAAAACGAAATGGGGTTTCAAGGACAACCGGGCCGATTTGACGAACTGCGAGCTGTGCGCGAACGACGTGTTCCGCGATTCCTGGAAGGAAACGGGCGTCGGGCATCGGGCGTTCCAACCGCCGCATTTCAAGCGAGGAGAAGCGGAAAAATCGGGCTGCGGCTGTGCGGCGTCCGGCTCGGCTTGCGAATGCAACCCGACGCAAGAATCGCTGATCCAGGCGATTACCGACCGCGTTTTGGAAGCGCTGCAAGGAAAATAACATTTGTCTCAGCAAAAGCCGGAAAGGAGCGAAGCGTATTGACGATGTGTTGACGTTCAATCTCAACACACCGTCAATGCGCCGGGTACGGCTCCTTTCCGGCTTTTGTTTCGAAAGGATGTGAACGAGCCGCCAATTTTGCGCAAACCTCTTGTCTCCCCCATCTTTCCGAGAAAAAACAGGTAAATTGAACTGGTGCGACCAACACAATTGATGTATTATTCCCGCCCCCTGCGGAAACGATATTGGTCAATCTTCGTTCTTTTCCCTTTTTCCTTTCTCAATGAACCTTTCCTGCCGTTTGTTTTTCCGGCTTTGCGTATCGCTTTTGGTCCTTGTTTTCGGGGCTTTTTGCTTTTCGGCGGAAGAAATCTCCTCTTACGCTTCCTATCCGTCGCTCTCGTTTGAACCCGAGCGGGAAGAGTCGTTTTCGGGTTTGGCGGATCGGCTCGATCTGCAAGAAGAGCTGCAAAGACGGAGCCCGCAAGCATCGCGAAAGCAGGGATTGATCCAACGGGTTAATTTCGGCGGCTCCTGGATTCCCGAAGGAGGCGACAGTGGGTTGGGGCTGGCGACGTTTAATACGAACATCACCTTTGCGCTGCCCGGCCCCAAGACAGGACCGTTCGGCCCTTCCTATTTCCTAATCTCTCCCGCTTTTTCCTACACCAACATCCAATGGGAACATTCCCAGGGGTTTCCCGATTCGCTTTACACGGCAGGGCTCAGTCTTTCCTGGATGAAACCGATCAACGAACGTTGGAACCTGATGCTCAATGCGACCCCGGGCTATGCCGGGGACGGCAAAGCGACATCATACGCCGTTCGTTGTCCCGTGATCCTCGGATTGACCTGGACACCGAATTCGCGTTGGAAGGTTGTTTTTGGGGCAGGGTATATGGACCGAAGCGATTTTCCGGTTCTCCCCTTTGCCGGGGTCGTTTACACCCCCAACGAAGATTGGAAATTCGAGCTTATGGCCCCACAGCCGCGGGTTGCGCGACGGCTTTCCGGTTGGAGCGATGTGCTCTGCAACCGCTGGGTTTATCTCGGCGGCGGGTTCGGCGGGGGAGCCTGGGCCGTTGAAAGCTGGAATGGGCGTTCCGATCTGGCCATGTACCGGGAATTTTCCCTGACGCTCGGTTACGAAGCGGTTCGAACGAACAGCGGTTTCCTTTGGAATGTGGAAATCGCCTACATTTTTGGGAGAAAAATGGAATTCGATCACGACACTCGCCCGGATTACAGCCCGGACGACGCCCTCGCGTTGAGAGTCAAGGTTTCCTTTTAGATCAAATTTCGAGTTGGTCTGGAGTGTTTCGCTCCCGTTGGTCGCTACTTTATGCAA
The DNA here is from genome assembly GCA_031549145.1 of Thermoguttaceae bacterium. Lineage (GTDB taxonomy): Bacteria > Planctomycetota > Planctomycetia > Pirellulales > Thermoguttaceae > JAVBSX01. Next base: position 4,247 of record JAVBQI010000101.1, read on the forward strand.
ATAATCACTCCAGACCAACTTCGGATCCGCTCTAGAAGCAATTGCCGCTTTTGCTGGTTTATAACGCAGCAAAATCTCCAATGGCGATGCAGCAAAACAATACAGGGATTTTTTTAGATTTTTACGACAATCGTTATATTCTTTGTATTCGACGCACGCGATTTTTCTTTTTTCATTTTTGTTACATCCGTTGCGGCAAGTGTCGTACGTTGCGAACAAAAAATTCAATTTTTCCAAAAACAATAAATTTTTTGGAATAAAATCCAACTGGCATGAACTTTGCTCCAGATTTATAGTGCTGCCAGAGCGTGAAAGAAAAACCACTCATTGAGGCAACCGATTTTGGTTTGTCAAAAATGCCAAATCGTGAAGTATAATAATGTTGTGTTTTTATACGGTTTCAAAATTCTTTACTAAATAATCGGGATTACTTCTAGCGAAATTTTTTCGATTGAGGTATAATAAAATAGAGGGTTTTGTGGGGCGAGATGCCCAAAATTGACACAAATCGATACCGTTATCGTTTTTCAGTGTGCTATTTGATTTGAAAAACGGTGCCTTGGAGAAGGAAATCATGAGAGTACGATCACTATTGCCGTTCGTTATCAGCTGTGCGTTCCTATTGGCGGTGCAGTCGGCATTCGCTGACCGTGCCAAGATCAGTGATTTTCCGACCTCGGGGAGCACTCCGCAAACCCAGGCGACGAGAAACGCCCCCGATCCGGCGAATTTTCCTCTTTCGGACGAAACGACGGACGAAACGACGAAGTTGTGTACCGAAAACCCAATTGTCGGCAGCCCGGAAGTCGAAGACTTTGTTGTTTTGAGGCGGGAAAACCTGGACCGGTATTACGACACTCCTCGGACGCGAGAAACTTCGAATCCGCCGGTTTATCCTCCGAACTATCCGCCGCAGTATCCTCCGCACTACCCGCCGTATACACCGCCGGACGATCCGCCGGACGATCCGCTGACCCCGGAACCCGCGACCTTATTGATTTGCGGTTTGGGTTGCGTCGGGTTGTTGCCGTTTTCGAGACGATTTGGAAATCGAAAATAATATGCGGGCTGGCTTTCCCGTCCATCGATTTTTTTGACCGCGGTTGCGAGACTGCGGTTTTTTTTGCGCGCATTTTTGGCTGGTCTCAACGGCTTTCTTCAAATACGCCAACTTGCCTTACGGATCTTTCGAATTGGGCCGCTGCCGTACTGACGGCCTGAGTATACGGCTCGATGGGGGAGTGTTACGTCTAAAACAAAACCACGGGCCGGGAACGATTGTTCCCGACCCGTGGTCTTTTTGTTTCGCGAAGATTAGTTCACGAGTTTTAGGCTTTGTAACCGAGTTTTAACGAAAACGTCCGGTCCAGTATCTTCCGTGGTTGCCGAAGCCGACCTCGCTGTAACGCGGCGACATCAACATGCCCCAGTGTGGCGGCGAGCCTCGCCAAATGGAATACGCCGACTGGCCGGTACCCCCGCACATCGCGATGATCTCCTGCGAGGCTCCGTGAAAAAAGCCGCGTGAGGACATTGTCATCGACCAGGCCCGGGAGGCGGTCGAGAGGGCCGAGTTCAGCGTCAACGGCTTCAGCCCGCGTCGCGCCCGCTCGGCGTTAACCAGAGCAAGACAATTGGCTTCTTCCGCTTCCCGCCGCTCGGTCGCACTCAGAACTTGCGGCTCTTCGACCTTCTGCCCGGCTTCCGGGGCCGCTGTCGGCTCGAACGAAATCACCGGCTTATATGCTACGACTTTGTTTTGTTGTTCTTCTTTGTTCTGTGATTCCTCTTTGTTTTGCGTTTCCGCGGCCGGAGTTTGGGGTTGAGGGGTGCTTTTTCGGACACAATTCTGGCATTGCTGTTGCCCGAAAAATTGCTGAAAGAACCCGGCAGCCTCGGATTTCGAGACGAAACAAACCAAAAATAGGAATAACAATCCAAGGAGAGTTATATGTTTCGACACAATCATTCCTTTCTTTGTTGTTAATGATTAATAAACGCAAAGCTACACAATAGCTTCCGGTAATCATTATTGAGGAGGAGATAGGTCTTCTTGACCTTCATTCAAGGGGCGAACGAGCGAGATGCCCATTCTTCAAGACAATTGAAGTCCCCTTGTCTATCCATAATAAGCAGTACAATCATTACAGGTCATACAGCTTGCTCGGATTCTACAGGTTTTCTCCGGAAATGCAACAAGGCCCCGGAAAAAACTTTTGATATTCGTTCGTATTTAATGCAGAGGGAAAAAAGAAAGCCCGTGTAGCCGAGCGACGTAGACGCCGGTACGATAAGGTTTCAAATTGTACTGTCCGTCTCTACGACCAAAACATAATCTTGAATCAAGGCTTTAGACTTTAGGCCGTAGGTCTCGTTTTCCAACCGCCTAAAGTCTACAGCCTACAGCCTTTCCCACAAAAAACATGTCTCCTCCCCTGCACTGTCCGGTTTGCGATGTTACCTTTTCGACGGAAAAGGAGGGTGTCGAATTGCCGTTCTGCTCCAAACGCTGCAAGCTGATCGACCGCGGCCGCTGGGTCAACGAAGAATACGGCCTCCCGTTCGAGTCGGAACACGCCCCGCCGCCGGACGAGGATCACGAACGGGCCGATTGACGCTCTAGCCCGAAGCACGAGCTGGGTTGGCCTCGCGATTCCGTATTTGTTGACGCTTCGTGCTGTTGTTCGCTGCGTTCGATTTTTTTCGTGAGGATCAGTATACTCAAGCCGGTTTAATATTCCCGTCTTTAGTACGGTAGCGGCCCAACGAGGCCGCGGTTTGGCAGAGGGCGAAGCCTACCACCCCCTACCGGCTACGGTATAACACCCCTTCATTTTCGAACAAAGCGGGAAAACAGCTCCCGGTAGGCTTTGGCCTGGGCCTCGAAGGTAAAGTGTTCCTCAACCCGCCGTCGGCCCGTTTCGCCCATCGTCCGGCGTCGCGGCTCGTCTTCCAGCAATTCGCGAATCGCCGTCGCCAGCCGTTTCGGGCGGTTCGGCGGAACCAGGAGACCGGTGATTCCGTGTTCGACGACCTCGGCCGTTCCCCCGACCGTCGTCGCGACGACGGCGGTTCGCGCCCCCATCGCTTCGAGCAGGACGTTCGGCAGCCCTTCGCTGCGCGAAGATTGGACGAACAGGTCGAAATGCGGCATCCAACGATCAAGTTCGTTCGTAAAACCGGGAAAGACCACCGCATCGGAAATACCGAGCGTTTCGGCCTGCCGCTCGAGCGTCTCCCGCAAAAAACCGTCCCCGAAAAGAATGAGCCCGACGGAAAGGTTTTCCCGACGCAGCCGGGCGAGGGCTTCGAGCAAGACGTCGAACCCTTTTTCCGGTGAGAACCGGCCCGCATCCGCGATCAAATATTTCGGCGGTTCGGGAAACATCGCCTCCAATTTCCCGCGGTCGCCCGGATCGGGCGTCCGGTCGAAGCGTTCGGTTCGAATTGCGTTGCGAATCACGGAAACCCGCTCCTTCGGCATGCCGCTTTCGAATACTTTGTTCGCCTGTCCCTGGGAAACGCAAACGACATGGTTCATTCGACGATGCAACCATTGATCGACCCGGGTGTAAAGGGCGATTTTCCAGTTTTCCGAGGTCCAACCGCGGGAAACGCCGATGATCGGGACGCCGTTTTTGCGACGCGAAAGCCAACCGACCATTCGGGCCTTGTGTCCGTGCAAAAGAACGAGATCGACATCGTTTTCCCGGAGTATTTGGTCCAGTTCTTTCGCCGCCGCCCGGAGATGCGGCATGTCGTTTTGCAGCATCGTCGCCGGAAATCCAGCTTTTTCCGCTTCTTCGAGAAAAGGACGGGCATTGCCGTTCTCGGCAAAAGACAGGAACAGGAATTCGACGTCCGGCTTTTTCTCCCGAAGTGCCCGGGCCAGTTCGATCATTTGTCGTTCCGGTCCGCCGAAAAACGGCGAAGCCGTCAAGTGGGCGATTCGGATTGAGCCGGATTTTTTGGGCGGGACATTTTCCGAGGCCAGGGCCGCCTGGGTCGTACGCGGAGAACGGTCCCAGGCTTGCGGCGAAGAAGCAAACAACGAGCGAACGGTCAACCCGATATAATGTCCCGCCTCGACCGGCAGACGCAGGGCGAGCTCCCAGCGCTTTCGGGTCATGCCGAAACGGTACATGGCCATGAGAAAATAGAGCAGGTATCCTCCGCCGATCAGCAGCGACAAAATCAAAAAGGAAGGACCACGATACGTCCGCAAAGGCCAAAAAAGAAATCCGCAGCAAAGAACCGTCAGCGCCCATTGCAGGATCAGGAGCGGCTTGCTCAGGATCAAAAAGGTCCAACCGGCATCGAACAGGCGGAGACTTTTTTGGCTCAAACCGGCCGACATCAAAGGAAAGGCCTGACGGGTGACCCGTTCCAACGTCCCCCCCGCCCAGCGTTTTCGCTGTACGGAAAGGGTTTTGCGGTCTTCGGGAAAATCGGAGACGACCCGGGCTTCCGCGACGAATCGGGTCGGAATGCCGTCCTGCAAAAGCGTCAACGCATATTCGGCGTCCTCGGTTACGGAATAGGCGTTCCAAGGATGCTCTTCAAGAACCGTTCGTGGGAGATACATGCCGGTTCCCCGGAGGATGACGAACAGCCCGAGGGCTTCCTTGGGAGCGTAAAACAGGTCGTTTTCCGCGCGGTTGGCGACGGCCAGGAGAAAACTTTGCGGCGAGGCTTCACCGTTGCCGACGACATTATTCAACTGCAAAGGCGTGTCTGGAGTTTCCTGAGCGTGAAAATCGAGGGAATCGAGGGCATGCGAATCCAAAAGGCAATCGGCATCGACGACCAGGATGCCGTCCCACGCTCCGGAATCGAAAATTCGCGGAATCGCCCAGGTCAGGGCGAACCCCTTCCCCCGTTTTTTCTTGTCGAACCGTTCCAGGACCCGGACGCCCGCTCCCGCCTCATTCGCGATCGCCGCGGTCCGGTCGGTGCAATTGTCGGCAATCACGAAAATCGCATAAAGCTCTTTCGGGTAATCAAGTTCGAGCAGCCGCCGCAAGGTTGCCGCGATCATCAATTCCTCGTCGTGGGCGGGAACGAGAATCGCGATCCGGGTTTTTCTTTTCAATGCCTTTTTCGGCTTATTTCCAAGACAAAGCCCGATTCCTCCCAGAGTCAAGTGATACGAAACCGCCAGAATCCCCGGCAATAGCAGGAAAAGGAAAACGACGATTTCGATCAAAAAACTCATTTCGCGGATGTTCCCCTCTCTCCGACGAGCCGGGGGCTGTGCCCCCGACTGTTAGTCTCTTGTGTGATTCCCTTTTCCCGTTATGTGTACAGTTGGGACCGTAGGTCCCGACTCGTATTTTCGTCAACGCTTTTTGCGGGCCGAACGATCCGCCGTCATGTCCCAGGCCAACACCCAGGTCGTCTCCGTCGGCTGGAGCTGAAACTCGTTTTGCAGCGACTCGGCGAATTCCGGCAGATGGGCTCCGCCGTAAAATATCGCGATGCTTCTTTTGCCGGCCCGAATCTGTTCCCGCAAACGTTCAAGAGCGATCGCGTTCCGATCCGTAATCAGGGCCGAACCCTCCTCGCCGGAAAAAATCCAAACGGAATCCTCCAACCGTCCGACCATTTCCTCCGAAAATGATCGCTTCAGCGCAAGGGCCTTGTTTTTTACGAAAAACGTCGCAAGCATCCGGCCCTCGAATCTGGCGGAAGTTTTTTCGTCCTGGTTCGACAAGCCGAGCAAAAATGTCCGGAAAACCGTCGCGAAAAGATCGCCCCGGTCCGAGATGCGCGCCAGAAATTCTTCGGCCGAAAGATCGGCGTGCACGAAATTCCCGGCCGTGTAATCAATATGGTCCAATTGGTGTTCCAATTGAAGCATCTTCGACATGCCGTCTTGAAAGGCGGAAAGAAAATTCCCCCGCTCCCCCCGTTTTTCCCGCGAAAACGTTTTTGCATCGACCGTCGTCCCTTCCGGCATCACCATTTCGTAAAGGACGATCTCGTATTGCTTGAACCGTTCGTTCAACTCCTCGTAATACTCCTTGTCGCCGACATGAATCGCGGCAATCAAGTCGACGTGAAGCGGCGACTTTTCGCCGTCTCCCCACTTTCCTTCGAACCGCACGATCGCCGTCTCCAAGGCAACCGGAATCTCGGCACGTTTGCCCGGCTTCCTGGTGAGGCGAAAATACTCTCCCGCTCCCACGGGTTGCGCATCGGTCGGTTCGGCGGCGGGGATGCCCCGAGGTGCTACAACCAGCACAAAGGCTACAAGAAGCAGGAAACGATTTCTCCATTTTTCCCCGTTGAATCTCGCAAATCTTGAAATCCGTTCGTTCCTCATTGAAGTTTCCAATATCTGGCGGCAAGTGAAAAATTTCCGTTTTGTTTCTCTGGAATACAACCCGATCATACCAAGACGGAGTGTCAGGGGAAAGGGGACTGTCAAGAGAGACCCGGCAGAAGAGCAATCGGGCGGCGTTTTTTTGGGAACCGAACAGAATTGGATCGCATCCAAACGGAAAAGAGTATTTTTTTCTGTATTTCAAAATTTCCCGAAAGATGGTACGATCCTCATTTTGGGCACATTCCCTATTTACGACACTCGCTATTATTGCAGTGGAAAACCTTACGGAGAGGCTGTGATCTCACACGATTTTCCTTAAATCAAGGCAATATGGAATCGAAACCATTCCTTTTTTGCCGTTGATGTGCGGTTTATGAGTATTATAGACCATTTCAATAAATTTTTATTGGTCCTTATCGCTCCCGCTGGTCGTTTTCCAATGAGCATTTTCGGCCTACAGTAAAAATTGAAACGCATGTAGACTCGTTTTTTCAGCCCGGCCAAATCATCAGTTACCAAGACAGTATTAAAATGGCATTCACTCAATTGAGCAGCAAATTGGTAAAGTTGACAGACATTTTGCAGCGAACCTTTTCCTCGAAGCCGGGGAAAAATAAAAATCAGGCACGAAAATCAAGGAGTCTGCACATTGACGCCTTGGAGGAAAGGGCGCTTCTTTCAGTTTCGGTGGGGTCCGCTTACGACCTGATGGTCAATCAGCCGAATCCGTCGACGGTCCTGCCGAATTGGCCCAATGCGACGACGACGGTCATTTCCGGAACGAACCAATCGACGGCGAGCAACGATGCCGGCGACTTCGTCATGACTTGGGCGCAGGAGGAACCGGTTTGGATTCGCGACGAAAACGGCGTTCCGCTTCTCGATGATAACGGCGATTATCGTCCGTTTTTGGTTTATAATTCCACGACCAAGCGGCAGGAAGTGGCGATGGAAACCAACATCTACGCCCGTTATTTCACCGATGAGATTCAGCGAATCACTTTGCCCGAGGAGCTTTTGACCACTTCGGGCGGAAATATGAGTCGTTTCAAGTTGCAGTATGGCGGCAACGAAATTCAAAAGTTGACCTTTTATTCCGCGACGGAAACTCGTTACTCGAGCGCCGACGACGCAACCTTCCGCATATCTTCTGATCCGATTTACGGATCGCTCTGGATCGGCGGAATCTATCCGGAAGGGGAAGATTATCCGGACGTCCTTATTCATTTCGACGAAACCTTGGGCGCCGAGATGTCCGCCAAGCTGCTGCAAAAGGAATTGGCCGGTCTCGGTCCCTACATGCAGGGGGTCAAGGTGACTGCGGTCTCTTCGCGCGAGTTCAATATCGAGTTCACCGACAATTATTGGAAGGACAAGGATGTTCCGGAGCTCCGGATTCGCGACGCGGCTCTTGATGGATTCATGGCCGGGGCGCTGATCACGACGGTCAACCAGCCGATAGAAATCTCTTATTACACCAGCGATTCCACTTCGATCGGGATTCCGCTTTATCCGGACAACCCGCAGAAGACGGCCGAGGCGATCGAATACGCGTTCTCGCAATACTCGGAGGAAGCATTTTATGCCCCGGTCAATACGAACGTTTGGCTTGCCGATGAATGGGAGCAATCCACCAGCCGCCCGACGCTCGGGACGTTCCAGGTTCCAAAAGTCCGCGTGACCTGTATCGATAATCTGAATTTCGAGATTCGGTTTATCGACGAATCGGGGAAAATGGACCAGCCGGAGGTTCTCGTCTCCAGCGCAAAGGATGTTTACGGTCGCGAATACGTCGATCACGATTCGATTTTCACCTACGGCTACTACAAGTACACCGGCGAAAAATACGCTTCGCTTCATCCGACAACAACGGTCAAAGAACCGTCCCCGGCTTTTCGGGTCAATCCTCCGGAACCGGACGATCCCATCACCCCTTACCCGGATGTTACGAACCAGCGTGCCCCGGTCGTGACGATGGACGCCGACGGCGATTTCATCATCGCTTGGGAATCTGATGTCAACAAATGGACGAACCCTTACGACAAAACCGACATTTTCGTCCAGCGTTTCACGGTCCAGGCGGTTCTGCCGGAAGACCAGATCACCTTCCGGCCGGACGGGAAAATCGTTCAATCGGTGCGTCCCGTCGGAAATACGATCCAGGTCAACAAATATGAAAACGGCCAGCAGATCGACCCGAGTATCTCATGCGACCGCTACGGTAATTTCTGCGTCTCCTGGACCAACCTGGCCCAGGATTTCAGTTACTATCTCGGGACCAAGGCACGCTGGTTCGACCGCGACGGAAACCCGACAACGTTGGATGTCGACGTTTCCCCGGAACAAACGCTTCACACATTCGACTCTCGGGTCTTCATGAGCGAAGACGGAGCGACGATCATCACTTGGAACCGTTCCGATCACGATTACACGCTTTTCAAGAGCGTCTATCTTCCCGGCAGCACGACGCCGATGATCAACAATGCCGTCATCTCCACAAACGCCTATGAACCGAGCATCGCCTTCGATTCGAATAACCGCTACGTCCTCACGTATACGACGCCGTTCGCCTATACGGTCGATATCGGGCTGGACTCGCCCGAATTGGTCAATCCCGGCCGGGATATCTACGCCACGATGTTCGCCCCCGACATTGATGGGGACGGTAATGTCGTCGGTGAAACCGTGATCCGGGATTTGTACCGCGTCAACAGCTACGTCAACTCACTCGCGAGCGAGACCTGGTTTTCTTCCCAGGTTTCCCCCACGGTTGCGATCGACGCCGACGGCGATATGATCATTTCCTACCAGGGCTACGGTCCCGATACCGGCTCACAGATTTTCGACGGCGGGCAGTTTATTTCCAGTTATCTCCCGCAATTCGTCAACGACGAAAAGAACGCCGATCTCCAAGCGTATTTTGAGTATACCTACTATATCCTCGAGAACCCGAGCGGCGTCGATGTCGATTCGCTCGTCCGCGATTTCATCGTCTACGTCTCCAAAGACCGCGGAACCTACTACTGGAACTCCTATACCCAGGAGTACGAATATTACGAATATTTCAAGGCCGCGACGCAGGAACAGATCGGCCGGATGCACGCGATCCTGGAATCGTATTTCGGCCTCATGCGGGGAGGGGCCGCCGACATTTTGTACACCCGGCTCGATGCCGACCCGCTCCTTAGCCAAGATTATTTGGTCAGCGACTCGGTCGCCAACGCGCAGCGCGACGGAAACAACACGCGGCTCCTGATGTGTATTCCCAACAAGGCGATTTCATCCGGGGCCGTCAATGTTAACATTTACCGCGAAGACGCCTACTCCAGCCGCCAGGAAAATGTCAGCCTTGCGCTGACCATCGATAGCGAAACCAACCAAATCGATATCGACAAAACCGTTAAGGCCTTGTCGGATGCTCTCAACGGGACTTGGATCGTCACCAAACACTTCTACCAGGCGCACCCGGACGAACCGCTTGACGCCGTCAAGGTCCGGAATGTTCCGGCTTCGGAAATCGTCGACCGTGCCGGAACCGGCTACGAACTCCCCTTCGGCTCGGACGAGTACGTCGTCTTCGAAATCACTTTCCTCGATGGAGCTCATGACGCCGCGATCACGTTTGGCTATTACGGCGACGATCCCAAGGACGCCGGCGAGATTACATTCTTGGATGAAGAAGCCATCAATTCCCGCGGGGTCATCCGATTTTTCAGCGAAATCCAAGGCAATAGCGGCACACAACGGCTCAATTCCCATGCCGTCATGAGCAAGGCCGGCAGTTATACGATCACCTACGCTCAATCGACCGATCCGATCTACCTCAAATCCCAGTTCGATAATCGCTCGTTGTGGTTTACCAAGTACACGACCGGCCCAATGATCAAGGACTACTATGGTGCGGCTCAGGTCAACTATTTTTACCGAAATTTCGTCGAATCGACCGACACCGCCGGGGCATTGATCACCGATTACTTCCTGCCGGACGGAAAAGCGTTGAAAAATTACGACCAGGTATCCTACGCCCTGAAGGATTTGGTCGTCACCTTCAACGAGGCTTTGCGAGACAAGGACATTTACCCCAATGCCAGGGATCAGGCCCACAACGTCGACAACATCAACAATTGGATTCTGCTCAAGGACGGCATCCAGGTGAAAAACGGGATCGCGAACATCGAATTCCGCATGAGCGCTTCTTTGGACCTGGCGCAAAACGCCGCCCTGGACGTCGTCAATACCGGTTCTCTGACGATGGGGACCAACAAATGGGAAGCCGTCATCACCTTTAACGGCGACAGTGTCGACGGAGCCCTGTCCGACGGCCAGTATACCCTGGTCGCGAAAAACACGATCTGGGACATCGCCGGGAACCACCTCGGGAAAAACGGTGTTTCCGATTATCTGTATCCTGAAGGACAGGATTACGCGATCGTCTTCAACATCTCCGTGATGGACGGCTACCTTGGGTTCAATCCCGACCCGGTCGACGACAGCAACATCGCCTCGACCGAGCACCACGTCAACGAAGGGGACGACTATTCGGAAGGAAACCAGTATTTCCGGGTCGACGATCCGAAGGATTATCCCATCACGAAAAATATGGATTCCGGGCCGAAATCGGTCGCTTCCGACGCCGAAGGGAATTTCGTCGTCGTCTGGACCAGCGACGATCCGGCGAATCCCGGAATTTTCGGGCGAAAGTATCGGGCCTATACGACTTACACGACGACCGGGGTCAGCGGCCAGCCGGGAGAAACCTACGTCGAGGACACGATCGCGATCTTCCGGATATCGGCCAACCCGACCGCTTCCCAGGCGGCCGTCGCGATGGACGCCGACGGCGATTTCGTCGTCACCTGGTCCGAAGAGGATTCTTCCGGCAACCGCGATGTCTATTACAATTACTTCCGCGAAAAGAACGAAACGATCGAAGCCCGTTACACCGGTTCGCCCGTCCGGGTCAACACGGAAACCCGCTACACCCAGCAGAACCCCGCCGTCGCGATCGATGTCGAGGGGGATTTCGTCATCGTCTGGGAAAGCGAGGAGCAGGACGGCGACGGCTGGGGAATTTACGGGCAGCGCTTCGCCCCGGACGGCTCCCGTGTTGGCGGAAAGAACACCGTCCAGGACGTGATCCTCGCCGGGAATCCTTCCAGCGGCGGGACCTTCTCCCTTCTCTACAAGGAATACGACCTTAACGGCAAGGTCATTGCCGATAAAACGAGAACGATCGGGCCGATCACGATCCTGCAGAACACATTCGAGATGATCGCCGCCGTCCAAAAGGCTTTCGACGATCAGGGCCTCGAGGTCGTCGTCAAAGCCGCCGAAATCGGGCGGCTCCAGGTCGAATTCGTCGGCTCCTACGGCCTCCAGACCGTTGCCCAGCTCGGGGTCGTCGACGTTCATTTGGTCAACCCCAAATCGGGGCAAACGGTTCGAACCGCGATTTCCACCGTCGGGTCCTCGGGCGAGTTCCAGGTCAACACCACGATCGAGAACGACCAACGCTATCCTTCCATCGCCATGAAGATGGATGGGGCCTTCGTCGTGACTTGGACCGGCTGGGCCCGCTCGACGGCCTCCAGCTATGCTCTTTCGGCCGACATTTACGCGAGGAATTTCGTCTCCAACCACACGATCCGGACCTCCCAAGTCCAAAACAACCCGGAATACGCGTACTACACCGATGTCCCGACCAGTCCGGGTGGTACGTCTCCTTCGCCGAATGTCGTCACCACCGACAGTCCGGCCAATCACGTCGTTCCCCCGGGCGGGACTTACGATGGTGTCGTGATGATTACGGCAACCTCCGGCGAAGGTGCCTGGACGGGTTCCGGAAGCCTTTTGGTCTCCGGCTTCCATATCCTGACCGCCGCCCACGTCGTCACCAATGAGGACGGAACGGCCCTTGATCCCCGTGATTTGGTCGTCACATTCGAAACGGCTTCGGGAATCAAACAGTACCAGGTTGCCGAAGTTTTGGTGCATCCTTCCTACCAGGGAACCGCGTCGTTCTCCGCGACGGTCGACCTCGCCGTCCTCCAATTGGTCGAATTCGCTCCCGATAGCGTAACCCGCTACGATTTGTATCGGGACCAGGACGAGCTCGGCAAGGAAATCACTTTCGTCGGCTATGGGGCGACCGGGACCGGAACAACAGGGGACATCGAACCGGGAGGCGTCAAACGCATCGGTTGGAACAAATACGAAATCAGTGGCGATCAATACAGCCCGATGTTCTCTCCGGACCTGTTGATGTACGATTTCGATGGCTCCTACGTTTATACCTGGACTGATTCCTCCGGAAACGAATACCGGGAGACCTACTATTTCGACGCCTTCGGAACCATGTACGGGATCACGGATGCCGGACTCGGTTCGGCCCGGGAATCGTCCTCGGCTCACGGGGATTCCGGCGGTCCGGTCTTCATCGACGGCAAGATCGCCGGAGTCGTCAGCGGCGGGGAATACCCCGGGTTGTCGGTCCCCTTCCCCTACCCTCCGGCGGGTTCGGATCCGAATACGGTCTTCGGCACGGTTTCCTGGGACGTCCGCGTCTCGAGTTTCATCGATTGGATCGAAGCTGCGATGTCCGGTGGTGGGCGGGAAATCGTCGTCAATGAGGAAATGTATGTTCCGGTCGATCCGGATAACCCGGACGGGGATACCCGGCTGGTTCCCAACGGCGATCAGATGTGGTCCGACGTCGCGATGGACGCCCAAGGCAATTTCGTCGTGACCTGGACCAGCTTCGACCCGGTCACCGCTACATCGCAATTCATTCCGCCGGCAGCGATCTATGCACGCCGGTTCCGATCCGATCCGGTCGCGACCGCGATCAGCAGCCAATTCCTGGTCAGCAACATCTCCGCGACGACCATGGAGGATTACCACCAGGCCCATTCCAAGATTTCCATGACCCCCAAGGGGGATTTCGTCATCGTTTGGGAAGGCTATGGCAATCCGATGTATTCGGACAGCTACGATGTGACGTTCGATGTCCTGGCGAGACGATATATCAATACCACGGATGCGATCACGTATCTGGCCAACGACATCTACGATATCCCCGGTTACGGTAACATCGACCCGGCGAACGGCGGAGCCCTCGGTTCCGAATTTTTCGTCAACAAGACCATCGTCGGCGACCAGTCGGCCCCGAGCGTCGCCGTGAGCAGCACCGGCGATATGGTGATCGTCTGGCAAGGTTACGGCGAAACCCAAATCACGAAAGAGAATCCCGAAAAGGAACTCGTCGATGATTCCGGTATTTATTATCGCCGGATCGTCGTGAGCAAGGATATTTCCGCTCCCTACGTCGCCGATGTGATCGCCGCCGTCCAGGATGAGGAAACCGGCGACTACAAGCTGACCCAGGTGCTGGACGGAATGACTTTGGCGAAGGGGCCGAACAACATGATCCTCACCTTGAGCGAGGAGGTGTTCGCCGAAAACACGATCAGCATCCGGAGTATTCTCAATCCGGCCAACTGGTCGTTGTCCAAGGGAGGCACCCAGCAGTTGGGGGCGATCGTCGCGATCGATTTTTACACACCGGAGAACAAGAGCGTTGTTTACAACGGACGCGACACGGCCTACGGCGGTTGGGACGAAGACCATCCGGCGGAATGGATCACGAGTTGGAAATCCGGCAAAATCCAGGTCGTCCTGACGTTCGACTCCCAGTTGAACGAACCGGGCGATCAGGCATTGACTCCGGGCGATTACACCTTGACGCTGCGGCAGACGGTGACCGACTTGAGCGGGAACCGCTTGGACGGCATCTTCAACGGACGTTCCGGTGGGGATTTCAACATCAAATTCACTGTCGCCGGAGCCATTCAAGGCGAAGAGGACGACGATCCCACGATGCCGACCGACACGCAGCCGACCGATGGAACCTACACGGATCCGTACGGCTTCCTCGGCGTGAACAACCATGACACCCCGGCCATCGCCGTTCGTGCCGACGGTGCCTTCGTGCTCGTCGGCGTCGAAACGATAGGTTACGATTACAGCCGCGTCGTCGCCCGACGGTTCGCCGCCGACGGTTCGCCGCTCGGGGCGGAAAGCTACGTCTCCTCGAATACGAATACGGAGTACCTCCAAACGAATCCCGACATCGCCATGGACCAATACGGCAACTATGTCGTCGTTTGGGCCGGCCCCGGCGAAAAAATGAGCGTCGGCGGCATCTATGCCCGCGTGTTCGACGCTTACGGCAAGGCGACGACCCTCGATATCCAGATTCCCGAGCTCGTCGGATTCTATCAGTCGAGCCCGAAGGTCGCGATCAACACCGACGGTTCCTTCGTCGTGACCTGGATCGGTGCGAGTAGCCAGGGGAATGCCCTGACGATTTATTCGCGGACGTTCGGATTCGACGGTAAACCGCTCAGCAAGCAGATCGTCTTGGCGACGACCAACCAGTTGAACGACTTCGGCGTCGATATCGCTTCCGACCGTTACGGGAATTACGCCATCACTTGGAACGCCTATGACGACGCGACGCGGACGCACGACATCTTCGCCAAGACCTTTCATGTCGATATGTACGGAAATTACACCGTCGCCAGGGACACCTTCAAGGTCAATACCATCGTCAACGGAGAACAGATTAATCCGAAGATTACGATGTCCTCCGAAGGGGATTTCGTCGTCACTTGGGAAGGCCGTTACGAAAAGGCGCCCGATTCGAGCCGCGGCGGCGTCTATGCCCGGGCCTTTACCTTTGCGGGGACCTCGATTCCGATTCTCGGCACGACCTCCGATGCCCTGATCAATCAGTTTACCTTGAACGATCAGATGTCGCCCGATGTCGCGATTTCCCAGGACGGCAAACGGCTTTCGATCACCTGGACTTCGTATAATCAGGAACCGGACAATTACGACCCGGATTCGGGGACATATCCCCAGGATTACGGAGTCATTACCCGATACTTCTCGCGGGAAGGAACGGGAACGACCGGCTTTGGAAAATCGACCACTTACGTCAGCAACGAATTCGTCGTCAACAAGATTACCCCCGGCAACCAGATTGATCCGGTCATTGGAATGGATCTGAACGGGGATTACACCATCGCCTGGGTCGGTTATCCCGTTTCCGATAGTACCGCGCCACAGGTTTACGTCCGTTCCTACCGTCCGAATGGTTTTACGGCGGGCAACACGAGTTCGTCCTATTTCACTGGTTCGACGACGAACTCTTCGTCCTTTGCGAGTACGAGTTCGAAAGGCTCGACGGCGACGGCCTCGTCGATCTTTTCCAGCGCCAATTACATGCGGCCTTCGGGCGGTGGCTTCCTCGATTTCGAGGGGAGCGGTGTTTCGAGCACTTATCTCGTGAGCGGGACCGCCGGCGACAACGTCTTCGAGGTCATTCCCGGAGCGACGACCGGTTCCTGGGTCGTGAAACTCAACGGCAAGACCGTCGATCTGCCTCAAGGGATCACCTACCTGATCCTCGACGGGATGGGCGGGAAAAACACGGTCAAGATCACCGGGACGGCGGCCGCCGAAACCGCGACCCTGGACGCGGAAAACCGCATCCTCCGTTTCGAGAGCGCGAACCTCGCGATCAAGGCGAACGATGTAACCGACCTCCTGCTCGATGGAGCCGGCGGCGAAGACACCTTGACCGTAACCACGTCCAAAGGGGATGATACTTTGAACCTGGACGTCGGTTCCATGATTCTCAGCGGTACCCTTTTCCGGTACACCGCGAACAACTTCGAGTTGGTCAAAGTCGTTTCCGGCGGAGGTAACGATGCCGCCGTGATGCGCGACTCCAAGGAAGAGGACCACTTGACGATGTATTCGAACCGTGTCCTGTTGAGCGGAAACGGGTTCTCGCACGAAGTGTCCGGATTTTCCAGCGTCAACGCGATTTCGACTTCCGGAAACGATACGGCCGTCTTTTACGGCTCGAGCCAGGCGGATACGTTGTTCGCCGATGAGAACGGCGTCAGCCTGAGCGGTTCGAACTACTGGAACCGGGCCAAGGGATTTATGGACGTAACCGTCCAGAGTTCCGGCAACGGGAATACGGCCCAAATCGTCGGTTCCTCGAAGGGGGGCGATTCGTATTCGGGAACGAATGCGATTTCGACAATGAACTACGCCGGCGGACAAACGCTTCGCTTCAGCGGATTCCAGCGGATCGACGTTCAGGCGGGCCGCGGAACCTCGACGGCCTTGCTGAGCGGCGACAATACGTTCGTCGGTTACGACGATCACTGCCTCTGGGCGGGCGGCGGGATCGAGCAAACGCTGTCGGGTTTTTCCTCGACGACGGTTCAAGCGTCCCGCGGAACCGGTTCGCAAGCGCTACTGGACATTTCCGCTCAGGCGAACGCGACGATTCGGGCCGCCGGAAACGGCGTCTCGCTCAACATCGACGGAGCCGATCTGTACCACCTGATCGCCTTCGACCAGGTTCGCGCCAAGAAAGCGGCTGGCGGAACCGTCGGGAGGCTGCAATCCGTGACCGATTACCTCTTCTGTAACGACGCTTGGGAATAACCCTCAGGCTCGCGAGAAGCGATTCAAACACCGTTTGTCAAAAATGCCGGGACCGCAAGGTCCCGGTTTTCGTTTTCGACATAATCGCGGGTTTCTCGACGCGTGGGTTGCAAAGTCGTTGGAACCGTCCGGAAAACGAGGCCGTCATTTCGACTGAAACGCAGCGTAAGGAGAAATCTCAACCTCGCGAGAGGGCCGGAACTCCGAGTTTCTCGGCGAGGGTGAGATTTCTCGCTTTGCTCGAAATGACCACTCGACCGTTGTCGGTTGATTGAAAATCGAAAATTTTCGACTTTGCGATTCTCATGGTTTTTTCACCAAGATCGTTGATTCTTCGTGAGGACTGTTTCATAATACTTCTTGTCGCCTTTTCCTCTCGATGCCGCGATTTTTGACAGGATAAAAAATGGAATTGAAGTGTTTTGCTCCTGTCATTTATGATGCGGTGCTCGTCAACGCAACCTTTCGTCAACTCTCACCCAAAACGAATCATGTCCAACAAACCGACTCGACGCGATTTTCTCAAAACAAGCGGTCTCGCCCTGGCCGGGGCCTCCGTTCTTTCCGTCGCCCGGGGCGCCCACGCCGCCGGGACAAGCGAACTCAAGGTCGGCCTGATCGGCTGCGGCTCCCGCGGGACCGGGGCTTTGAGCCAGGTCCTTTCGATCGACCCGACGGCCAAGGTCGTCGCGATGGGCGATTACATTCCCCAACGGGTTTCAACGTTCGTCGCCGCCTTGAAGCACAACTTTGGCGAACGAGTCGACATCAAGCCGGAACAATGCTTCGGCGGTTTCGAGAATTACAAACGGGTGATCGAAAGCGATTGCGACCTGGTCCTCATCGCCTGTGCCGCGAAGTTTCACCCTCTTTATTCCAAAACGGCTCTCGAAGCGGGCAAGCACGTTTTCGTCGAAAAGCCGCACGCGATCGACGCGGCCGGGGTCCACATGATCGAGGATGCGATCAGGGTCGCCCGGGAAAAAAATCTCTGCTTCCTTTCCGGACTGCACAGCCGGCACTGCGATCAATGGAAGGCGACCGTTCAAAAAATCCGCGAAGGGATGATCGGCGATGTCAAGATGATTCAATCGACGTTCCTCCGGGCGCCTTACGGGGTGTATCCGCCCGATCCGAACCGGAGCGAACTCGACAACCAGGTCGCCAACCAATACCATTTTACCTGGCTCTGCGGCGACGACGTCACTCAATCGCTGGTGCATAACCTCGACCGAATGAACTGGGTGCTCGGGGACGACAAAATGCCGATTCGCTGCTTCGGGCTCGGCGGCCGGGCCTCGATGATCGCCCCGGAATTCGGCGACGTTTTCGATCACCATACGGCCGTATATGAATACCCGAACAATGTCCGGGTTTACGCCCTTTGCCGGACCGAGGTCGGTTGTTACAACGAGTACGACGACCTGATTATCGGCACGAAAGGGATCGTCAATTGGAACGTGGCCCGGATTCTCGACGAAAAAGGGAAACAGATTTGGAAATTCGACGGGGAACATCAGGGCGGGCACCACGAAGAGCAGGTTTTTCTCAACAAGGCAATCAAGGAAGGCAAACCGCTCATTTCCGGCGAGCATATGGCCAAGGGGACAATGACCGCGATTCTCGGCCAGGTCGCCTGTTATACCGGCAAATCGCACACCTGGGACGAAGTGTACGATTCGAAATTCCTGTTCGGACCCGCCCCGGAAGACTGCAAGGACGAAATGCCCCCGCCGGTTCTGCCGGACGAAAAGGGCATTTACCCCGTTCCGGTCCCGGGCCAAAGCATCTTCTGGTAATGCAACGGCTGAAAGAGCCGCATGTGAAGCGCAGCGTAACTTGTGGACCTTGGACAAGGACAATCCTCGGCAAGGCGTTCAGCGATTCGCGAAAATCGCGGCCCGAATACCTTCGGCAACCCGGTCCGGCTCGAACGGCTCTTCGACGGACACTTGGCGGCATTCGGCGAGCCCGCGAAACCAGGTTCGCTGCCGCTTGGCGAATTGCCGCGAATGGGTTTGGATCAGCTCGACCGCTTCCGGAAGCGGTCGCTCTCCGCGAAAATGTTCGAACAATTCCCGGTACCCGACCGCCTGGGACGCGGTTCGGCCGAGCTTGCCCTCGAAGAGTTCCCGGGCCTCTTCAAGCAACCCGGCGCCAATCATCTGTCCGACGCGAAGGTCGATCCGGCGGTTCAGCGTCTCGGTCGGCCAATCGAGCACGAAAACGAGATGCTCTTTTTCCGAAGCCGGTTGCTCGAACTGCGTTTGCCAAACGCTGATCGGTGTTCCCGTCTTTTCGAAAACTTCGATCGCCCGGATCAACCGCCGAGCGTCGTTCGGATGCAACCGCCGGGCCGCTTCAGGGTCGACGGCCGTCAACCGGGCGTGCAGGTCGTTGCCCGATTCGGCCCAGAGCCGGAGTTCGCGTCGGAGTTCCGGATCGGCCGGAGGCCCTTCAAAAAGCCCTCGGAGCAACCCTTTGAGATAGAGCGGGGTTCCTCCGACGAACAAAACCCGTTTGCCGCGCAGCCGAATCCCGGCGATCGTTTCATGAGCGGCTTTGACATAATCGGCAACGGAAAACTCTTCCTCCGGATCGAGAATGTCAATTAAATGATGGGGGATTCCGCCTTGTTCTTGAAGCGTTGGTTTAGCCGTCCCGATGTCCATTTTCCGATAAATCGACATCGAGTCCATTGAAATGATCTCCGCGTTCAGCGCCCGGGCCAAAGCGACCCCGACCGCCGTTTTGCCGCTTGCCGTCGGCCCGCTCAGGTAAACGATCGGGTCAATCAATTTGAAACTCCTCAATGATTGGCAAAAGCCAAAAAGTATTGTGCTGGTGATAAAAAGTGAACCGAGCGATATTTTTTACGAAGTGTAACGAAGTTCAAAATATCGCGGACCATGTCAAATCGTGACACGGACAACGGGTCAAATTTAATTGCCTCATCTATAAAACGCACAACAGAGCCGCGTGCTATGCACGCGAAGTATCAGTCCCCCGAGAACGCAAGTTTAACCAATTTGACGGAAAAGTGTCAACCGGTCGTCCTCTTCGACAAAGAGTGTTGCCTTTTCAGGCTATCGGAAGAATCACGATCCCGGCAATCTGTTGAGAGGCCAATAAAAAAGCCGCACACAAGGCACGGCTTTTCGTCAAATCGGAGAGTGGAATAAACCAAAAACAAATGTTCCGGTTTCTGGACGATTATTTGCGACAAAAAAGGTCGACTATTTCTTGTCGGTCCAAAAACAAGTCAATTGTTTCCTGCATATTTCCAGCAAAAATTGCGCCAATTGCCGATCCTCGCGAAAAAAACGAACGCGGCCAACCCGGCGTTTACGCTTTGGGCTGCTGCTTGCCGTGTTCGATTTTTTGCATAAAGATCAATAAATCGGCTTGAGTATGGTACACTTTTCCTCGGGAAAAGAAAATCTTTTTTGGATTACAGCGCAAGCAGATTGTATAATAATATGCGTTAAAAAAATACAACGTGCTGCATTATCACACACTTTCCTCCTGGCATTTGCCGTTTGGGCTGCTTGCGACGAGACAAAATAAAACGCGAAAGCACGAAACCGCGAAAAAAGCATTTTCCGGTCCTTGTCCAAAGATTTTGGTTTAGGTAATATATCCAATTGCCTTCCTCTTTCTCACTCTTCAACCGACATGATCAAACAAGACGTCGTTATTACCGGGATCGGTGTCCTCAGCCCCATCGGGATCGATACGGAGTCGTTTTGGACCTCGCTCCTTGAAAATCGCAGCGGCATCGCTCCGATCCGGTCGCTGGCCCCTTTCGGTTCCCCTCGGCCTTTGGCGGGAGAAGTCCCGGATTTCAAGGCGAAAGATTATGTTAAGCCGAAAAAGAACATCAAGGTGATGAGCCGCGATATTCAACTCGGTTTCGTTGCCGCCGTACACGCTTGCAACGACGCCGGGCTGATCACCGAAGGGGATGACCGCAACGTCGATCCGGACCGTTTCGGCGTGGTGATGGGAGCCGATTTGATCGGTTTGGAATTGCCGGAATTGTTCGACGCCTACCGGGCGGGTATCCAAAACGGGACCTACGACTTTTCGAGTTGGGGCGGCTCGGCAATGGAGCACATTTTCCCCCTTTGGATGTTGAAATATCTCCCGAACATGCCGGCCTGTCATATCGCGATCGCCCATGATGCCCGGGGACCGAACAATTCCCTGACGATGCAGCGAGGCTCTTCCCTCGCGGCGATTTTCGAGGCCGCCCGGATTATCGAACGGGGCGGGGCCGATGTGATGATTTGCGGCGGTTGCGGCAACGGCGTCAATCCGGGCTTTCTCGCGCGAAACAAATTACATCTTCTCGGTGAGGCGAGCGAGAATCCCCAGGCGATTCCCCGGCCGTTCGACCGGGATCGCAACTGGACGGTTCTTGGCGAAGGGGCCGGCGTTTTCGTTTTGGAGCGTCGTGATTTCGCGGCGGCCCGGGGGGCGAAAGTGTATGCCAAAATCCGCGGGTTTTGCAACACGATCGCTCCGACGTTGCAGGGGGATACGCTCTCGCCCTTGGGAATCCGGGGGGCGATTCGCGGAGCCTTGGAAGATGCCGGAATTCAACCGGGCGACCTGGGGCATTTGAATGCCGACGGCAACGGCACGGTGTTGGAAGATCGGATCGAGTCCGAGGCGATCCGCGCCGAACTGGGGGATGTCCCGGTTACGGCCTTGAAAGGTTATTTCGGCAATCTCGGCAGCGGCGCCGGGGCCGTCGAAACGGTTGCCTCCGTCCTCGCCTTGCAGCGGGAATTGGTCCCACCGACGAAAAATTGCGAAACCCCCGCGGACGATTGCCCGATCCAGGTCGTTCGGGAAAAGCCCCGGCAATCGACGCAATCTTTTGCGCTGAAAATCAACCAGACCCTCGACGGCCGCTCTTTCGCCCTCGTGCTCGAAAAAGCGTGAAAAATCAAAAGAGCCGCAAGTTACGCTTCGCGTAACCATTCACGCTCCTGTTTTGTGATCGCAGATCGGAATCCGTTTCGAAATAACAGCCGGAAAGGAGCCGTACTCGGCGCATTGACGGTGTGTTGACGTTCAATGCCGGTCGGCGTTCGACCCCAACACACCGTCAATGCGCTGCGCTCCTTTCCGGCTTTTGTTCCCGAATGCAGGCTGGAAGCCTGCGGTCCAAGGAAAAACCGTGAACGGGAAGAAAGATCGAATCAGAACTTCCCACTTCCCACTTCCTGCTTCCCACCCCCTACGGCAACCGGCAGGTGGTCTGGTAGTGCTCCCGGGGCGCGCCGTTCCGGCTTCCGCACAAAAGAACCTTGATCGTTTTCAAGGACGGTTTGTTCTGCTGCAACGCTTCGATAATCAGGAGGAGGTCGGCTTCGGAGGTCGCCGTCCATTCGTGCATGCCGAAGATCACGTCTCCCTTTTCAATCCCGGCTTGCGCCAAGGGGCTGCCCGGGCGAACCGCCTTCACTAAAATCGCCCCGTCGGGATAGTCTTCCTGGTATTCCGGAAATTGTTGTCTGTACGTGTCCTGGGAAACCGGCACGAACTGAATTCCGAAGAAATCCCAGATCGCGGCGTTGCCCGGTTTCTCGATCGCCGAACCATATCGCGAGGCCGCATTGGCAACCCGTTTCTCGGGAGGACCGGAGGGAGCCTGGTTCGAAACCAAAGCCTGGTTCGGATTGTAACCCCGCTTCGGGCCGGTCAGTTGCATCGCCAAATCAAGCGGCTCGCCGCGACGACTCACGGACAGTTGAAGCGTCTCGTTCGACTTGAGATCGAGAAGCGAAAAGTAAAAATCGAGCGTTCTCCGAACGTCCCGGTCGTTGGCCGAAACGACCACGTCTTGCGGTTCGAAACCGGCCTTTTCGGCGGGACTTTTCGGCTCGACCGATTCGACAACCACATTGCCCGAATGTTCGTCCGTCTTCAAACGCAATCCGTGATAGGCCAAAGCCGAAGTTTTTTGCTGAATCAGTCGGGCGGCCACTTCCGTAACCTGATCGATCGGGATCGCGAAAGCGATACCGCTCGCCCCTTGCCGGATCGCGGCGTTCATACCGATCATTTCGCCGTCGGCGTTCAGGAGCGGCCCGCCGGAGTTGCCCGGGTTGATATCCGCGCAAATTTGGATCGCATTCGGATACGTCAAGGTGCTGTTGACCGGGACGTCTCGTTCGACGCCGCTCACCACCCCTTCGGTCAGGGAAAAAGGATACCCGAACGGGTTGCCGATCGCGTAAATTTTTTCTCCCCAAAGAACATCGTTCGAAGACCCCAGTTTCATGGTCGCGAACGGCTGGTCTCCGTTGATTTTAATCATCGCGATATCCGTAACCGGATCACGGCCCACAAGTGTCGCGGTGTAGACCGTTTTGTCCAAAGTCGTAACCTGAATCTTACGAATCCCGTCAATAACGTGATAATTCGTAACGATATATCCGCGAGAATCAAGGACGATGCCGGTTCCCATTCCGTTGAATGCTTTGCCGATATCGTTCGGGTCGTTCTCGTTTTGTTGCTCGATCCGGTCTCCTTGAATATTAACAACCGATTTTTTCGCGATTTCGAGAGCCGCCAGTGTTGGTGTCCAACGCGCGGAATGGTTCGAAATCACCGACTTGTGGTCGCTAAACTGCGCAAAAAGCGCGGAATAGGACGAGCAGGCAAAAAAATAGGCTGTTATCCCAAAAATAGTGAGCGTTTTTTTCAACAAACGGGCTGGGTCAATAATACGGTTCATAAATAAACGCCTTGAGTGCAAATTTCCGAAGTCCCCCCTTTTCGGGCGATTGCGGCACGACCCCAATAAAGTGAGTAATGCTTACCACCCTTTTTCGGCGTTTTTTCGTTACCTCTTAAAAGACAGATTTTGAATCGGAATATCTTTTCTATCTTCCCTGTTTTTCGGTTTTATCTGTGTTGTCCCATATTTTAGTTTTTGGTAAACGTTAAGTACTCGGGATTCGAATAATGAGTCAATCGCAATATATTTCCCATCGAGCCGTCTGCGTTAGCTGCCGGTTGGCGTCTATTTCGACGGCCTTGAAGACGGACACTAACCGGGGCCTCACGGCCCCGGCTCGATGAGGGGGAGCATCTGCTTGCAAAGCCGAGCGAGGTCGCACAATTTTTACTTTAGAAAAAAACTGGTTTTCTTCTCAAATTTTCTTTTCGGGTCAAAAAATTTTTGAGAAACCTTTTTTATCGGTTGTGTTCAATTATAATAAGCGGATCGTGTTGGCTTTTCCGCCCCGAAAACGGCGCCGAGGTACCGTTTTTCAACATAGCGATACGAAATTCGGTAATTTGAGTCAGATCGATTCTACAACTCAATCCGCCCTTCGTGATCCGGATGTCCGGCTCATGCTTGACGTTCGAGACGGCAGTGCGGCCGCCTTCGAGAGTTTGCTCGTGCGCTATCAAAGCCGGGTCCTTTCAATTCTCAGGCATTTGGTTGGGAATCAGGACCTTGCCGAAGATTTGACCCAAGAGGTTTTTTTGCGGGTTTATCGTGCCCGGACGCATTACAAACCGGGAGCGAAATTTTCGACCTGGTTGTTTACTATCGTCAACAATGTTGCTCTCAACTCGATCCGCGGAAAGATGCGACGACCGGAGATCCAATTCGGAGGGTCCAAGGGGGGCGCTTCCGAGCGTGAGGATCAACACACCTTCACGGAAAACGACGTGCAAGGGACCAGCAGTCTGAACCCGATCCGGAGGCTGGAAAAAATGGAGCTGCGGGAAGTGGTCAAACATGCGATCGATTCCCTCGGCGAACGCCAAAAAATGGCGCTTTTGTTGCATCGATTCGAGGGGATCAGTTATCTCGAAATCAGCGAGATCATGCAATTGACCCCTCAGGCCGTCAAATCGCTGCTTTGCCGGGCACGAATCAACCTCCGGGACATGCTCGCCCCTTATGTTGGACAAGACAAAAAAACACCCTGATTTCGGAAAGGCTGCCGTATTCGGCGTTTTGAATTCAACGGACGGTAATTTATGACATCGACCCAAACGAATCTCGCCCTCGATTTTCCTCCGACCGCGGTTGATCCCGACGAGGAAATCCTGGCGACCTATTTGGACGGAGAGCTCTCTCCCGAAAAGAAACGGGATTTGGAGGACCGTCTGGTTCAGGACCAGGAACTCCGGAAAAAAATGGCGACTTTCGAAGAAACCTGGGGGGCTCTTCAGCTTTTGGAAACCTCGCAAACCGATCCGAATTTCGTCCGCTCGACAATGGAGCTGGTCGCCGTCCGGGCGGAAGACGAAATCGAGGCGATTTCCAATCGTGCCCATTCCGGAAAAAAAGGGTCGGCGATGTTTTTTTTGCTCGGGCTGATTTGTACGGCCCTGATCGGGTACGGCAGCGTTCACTTTTTGTTCGCCCGCAACCAGCAGAAAATGTTGGAAAATTTGCCGATCATCGAACACTTGGACCAATATCTGCTTCTTGAGGAACAGCGTGATCGTTCGATTGACGAGATTGATTTCCTGCGCAAGCTCAACGAGTCGAAAATACTCGATTAAATTCAGCTAATCGCCTTTAAAAATAACAGTTTGAGATGTTACTTCGTCAACAAATCATCACCGTTTTTCTTTTCGCCGTGGTCTTGGTTCTCGGCGCGATCCTGATTCGCTGGAATCCGGTACTTGGGGATTATTTGATTTATTCCTCGAAAAATCTCACCCAGCGTCAACGGCAGCAATATCGACTGGAAACGATCATGCGGGACAACACACAGTACCGCATCTTTTACAATAAGTACATGCAGTACTATTCCCGCATGTCAGAGGCCCAGCGCGACGATCTTCAAAATTTCAGGAAAAAAATCGAAAGCGACCCTCAAGGGGCCGCGCTGAGCCGGACTCTTTCGACCTATTACGCCTGGTTGAAAACGGTGGGAGAAGCGGATCGGGAAAAAATCGAGGAAACCAAAAATCTTGAGGAACGAATCAAGGCGATTCGCGAAATCAAGGAACATCAGGACCGAATTCAGGGAGCCCGTTCCCAAGACGTGATCGATCACGAACTCCGCGAAGAGGACAGCCCGTACGATGATGCCTACGACAGTACGCCAACGGATCGGGAATTGGCCTCGTTTCTGGAAAAAACGGACCCCCGGCATCGGCAGTTCCTTCTCGGATTGCCGCCGGAAAAATTCTTTTATCAGCTCCTGCTCGATTTCGTCAACGCCCGAAAAACGCGACAAAACTGGTAGTGGTCGCGATTTTTCGCCGCCTGCTTCAGGCATTTTGTTCGAAAAGGCCGAAAAGAGACTGCAAGAAACTTCCAGCTTTCACTGAAATTGCCCCTATTGAAAAAACGTTGTCCGAATGCCTCGATGATTCTCGAAAATCGGAACGAACGTTCGTTTCAAGCGTTTCTTGCAGCTCTTTTTGGCCTGTTACTGAGTTCTAGAAAAAATTTGAACGGTTTCGTTCAGTTTTTGGCGGGGCACCGCTTACGGGCGCGGCTCTGATTCATTTTTTACTTGGAATTCTGTATGTCTTACAAGAGAGATTGAGTGCGGCACTTCAAGCTGAAATCGTCTCGCATAAGGATATTTTCGACCGGGCGAGTGACGCCTATATGTCAGCCGAGAGAGAACTTTTTCAAAAATTTTTTGAAAAACCGAAAATTGAGAAACTGCGAGAAAATGCGTTGCCAGATTGCGCAAAGTTCGCCGTTTAGCAAAACGGCGAAGACGTCGCAAAGCAATACAGAACTCTTGCCGAAAAAGCAACAAAGCCAACCGCTCAAAGGCCCGGAGTACCGGTCAAATGAGCTTTCGAAAACGTCAAACGGGCAAGAAAATTGCCAGAGAAAGAGCCCTATTTCGCGAAAACCGTCGTCTTTTCGGTCGGCCCGTCAAGTTCGTCCGACCGTTTCAGACATTCGTCCAGAAAACCGCTCAGCTGATTGGAGCGAGTCGGATGCCGAAGTTTTTTAACCGCTTTCGTTTCGATTTGCCGCACTCTTTCGCGAGTCACGGAAAAAATCTTTCCGATATCCTCCAAAGTATAAGTGTAGCCGTCGGCCAAGCCGTATCGCAATTTGATGATTTCCCGTTCACGGAACGACAAATCCTGCAAAACGGCTTCGATCCGGGACTTTAAGGCTTCGCAGTTCATCACTTTGAGCGGATCGCCCAAGCGATAATCTTCGAGATATTCTCCAAAAGATTTTGAATCGAAATCACCGAGCGACTGGTCCAACGAAACCGGCCGCTGGTTCATTTGCATAACCGCCCCGACTTCGTGCAACGACATTCCCGCGATTTCGGCGATCCGGTTCAGATCGGCATATGTCCCGGATTCCATTTTGACGTCCTGGGAAATCGACAGGACCCGGTTCATGGTCTCGATCATGTGGGCCGGGATCCGAATCGTGCGTCCGAATTCCGCAATCGCCCGCGAAATCGCCTGCCGCACCCACCAGGTCGCGTAAGTCGAAAACTTGAATCCCTTGGAATAGTCGAATTTATCGACCGCCTTCATCAGTCCGGTGTTCCCCTCTTGAATCAAATCGAGAAAACTGAGACCGCGATTTTTGTATCGTTTCGCAATCGAAACGACCAAACGCAAATTCCGCAAAGAGAATTCTTTTTTCGCCTCGTCATAATCCCTGGCCAAACGGGCATTCTTTTTCAATCGTTTTTGAAGCGTGCCGGGAGTTTCCAGCGTCAGTTCCATTAACTTTCGCAATTTTTTCCGACACTGAACGATCGACGAACAACGCGCCAAACGTCGCAGCTTTTTCGCAAACGGTTGCTCCGGGGAAAAGCCTTTTTTCGCGGCAACGGAAAGAACCGTTCTCAAAACCATCATTCGGGCGGCAATCCGCTGCAAATGCTGTTGGGCGTGTTTAAGACGGTCCAGTCGCATTTCCAACTCGGCAATCAACCGCGCTGCACGGTTTCGGCGATCCTGAATTCGCGTCCAAGCCGCTTTTTTTTCCTTGGAAGAGCTTTCCTGCGAAAGAATGGTCTCAAAATCGAGGCGATTACGAGCAAGGATGCTGCGTAAGGTTACGATATTGGTTTTCAAGAGGCTGGAAATATGAGACTTCGCGTCCAAATCCGCCGCGGAAATCTCGGAGGTCCGGTCCAATCGAATTTTTCCCGCCAACACCTTTTCAAATATCTTGATGGCGTGCCGGATAATGAAATCCGAGCTGAGAAAGTGCTCTTTGTATTTTTTTCTCCTCATGCCGACGCGAACGGAAAAGGATTTCTCTTCTTTGCCGGACAAGAGGGGGATTTCTCCCATCTGCACCAAATAAACCTTGACGAGATCATCGTGCGAACGGGAATCGTTTTCGCCGAGGTCATCGGAAGCGGTCGAGCGCTCCGCCTCTTCGTACGTTTTGGCATGGCGAGAAGCAACACTGCGGCGCCGATCGAAATCGGAAGGATTCGCGTCATAATTTTCGTCGAATGAGTCGTTATCTCGTTCGAAAACATTCTCATCGCCGTCGCGGTCCGCGAAAGAGGATGCCTCATGCATCGTATCGGAATATTGGTCGAAATAGGTGCTCACTTCCCCGTCTCCTCACTGAAAAAGCGGAAGAAAAACAAAGCGGATATCAGAGTTTTTGCACGCAACAGTAGATAAAGCATTTTTCGTGCCAGACAAAAAATACATCCACTAAGTGACCAACAGGAGCGAGAAACGCCAGCAGCAAGGATTATGAGGGCCTAAGACAAGCCCCGTTGAAAACCCGATCAGAAAATGTATCAAAACGATACAGTGAAATGCAGCACGTTGCAAAATGATACATTCTTGAATTTTCGCTTTTGAATGCTTTAAACTCAAGCCGGTTTGAGGTTCCCGTCTTCAGTACGGTAGCGGCCCAACGAGGCTGCGGTTTGGCAGAGGGCGAAGCTCTTCTGCCCGGATGGCAGATCCCTGCCCCTACCGGCTGCGGTCTACAAATTACGAAACGCTAAATGTCCCAGGCGGGGGACGCTTCGTGCCGCGAGGCGAGCATGAGTTTGAACTTCGGCCCAAGAATTTTGCGATGCGTTTGCATAACGAGTTCGTGCGTGTTGTTTTCCGCGGAAATGTGTCCTAAACAAGCCCAACGCAACCGCCCGCCCGCCGTTCGGAGCAGTTTCGCCGCCTCTTCGTTGGAAAGATGACCGCCGGACCCGAGAATGCGCTGTTGGAGCGGGTAAGGATAAGACCCGTTACGCAACATTTTCGGATCGTAATTACTTTCCAACAGAACGGCGTCCAAAGTCGAGAGTTGGTCGGCAAGACCGGGAAAAACATGCCCGAGGTCCGTCAAGACGCCGAATCGCGACCGACCGTCGTCGAGCACGAACCCGACCCCTTCCGTCGCATCGTGCGGTGTGGGGACGGTTTCGATTCGGAGATCGCCGAGCCGAAACGATTCTCCCGCTTGAAAATAGCGAACATCGTCGATTTTCCCCAGCGGCCAACGGCTCCCCGCCTCTTCGAGCGTTCGCTTGGTTCCCCAAAGCGGAATGCCGAATTTTCGCTGAAAAATTCCGGCCGAGCCGATATGATCCCGATGATCGTGGGTTACCAAAACGGCTTGGACGCCGCGAATGTCGATCCTGTGTTTCGCGAGCCGCTTTTCCGCCTGCGAGCCGCTGATCCCGGCATCGACGAGCAGCCGCGTCTCGCCGGATTCAATATAAATGCAGTTTCCGTTGCTGCCCGATTGAAGGGAGATGATTCTCAAGAGACCGATATTGCGAAAAATTTTCGCGAGAAAGGTTGAAGACAAATCCGCAAAGCGGCGGCATCAATACTGTAATTCGACGAAGGTTTCGCCCCGCACGAAGTTCCAATCGTACTGGAAGACATGCCCTTTTTCGCACATAAAGCTCAACCGGCAATAGGAACGGTGATCGTGCTCCGAGGTCAGCGCCTTGCCGTCGATGCCGGTCAGCGAAGTAAACGAATAGCCGCAGACCGGGCAGAGGAGTTTCGTCTCGCCGGTTGCCGCGTCTCTTTCCAAATTGATTTTTACAGGTTGCTTTTCCATAGTCGATAATTCTATTGTTGGCGAGGACAGGGATTGTCAAAAGGCCATCTCATCTGTACGATTCTCGTTCATCTTCATCGTTTTTTCAACCCCTACTCACGAGGATTGCCAAGTCGTTTTTACTGTATTGAAGACGGGAATTTTCAACCGACTTGAGTATAGCGAACGCGGCGGTTTCCGTGCTGCGGTTGCTGCCGGGTTAGGAGCCGATTCTTTGGGCTCGGACGGAACGAATTCAGTGGAACCCTATCTCCGCCCTCCAGCTCCTCGGTTTCTAAATTCCGACTTGGCAAGCCTCGTGATGATTTCTCCCGCCCCTTTGACAGCCCCCCGACCCCGGTGTTATAATTAACGTATCTGGTGAGAGTGGATAGAAGGAATAGAAGGAGAGGGATTTTATAATCGCAACCGCGGGTTTGGCTCCATTTTTTTCTGGAGAATACCGATATGGAAAGAGAGGTTCTATCGTGAACGTGTTGTTTGCTTGGGTGCCTGGGCCCATGGAATTGATCGTCTTGGGGGGAATCATGTTGCTTTTGTTCGGCAACCGGCTTCCCAGCGTGATGCGGTCGTTGGGCCAAAGCGTGGTCGAATTCAAAAAAGGCGTGAACGGAATCGAAGAAGATACGGACAAGGCTGCCAACTCGGGCGAAAAATCGAAGAGTGACCGGAAAGAGAGCTGATTTCCGGATTGGTTTTCCAAAATGGCCTTCTTGTCTGTCCCCCAAAAATTGTGGGTGAGGCAAATCGATGATGCTATTGCTTGGCAGCGGCCTGTTGATTTTGGTACTGGGGATCGTGATCGGGCGTTATCCGGACCTGCTTCTCAAAAATTCGAGACAGATATTTGCGGCGCCGCTGTTCGCGTTGAAGTGGTTGCTGCGGACCATGGCGAAACATCCCCAGGTTTGCTCGTCGTTCGCGGCGGGTTTTTTTGTCGGACTGTTGTTGACGGGCACGCTATCGCGATGGTTTTGGACGTTTTCCTGGGTTGCGTTGGTCTTATTTTGTTTGTTGTTGATTTTTCCTGAGACCGGGAAAAGGGTGATTTTTCGGTTTGTGGAAATTTCGGGACGTTGTGCGAAGGAGATTCGACGTTTTTTTGCGTAGGTTTATTAGAGACGATATTACGGTTGCGAGATGTTTGGAATTTTGTCTCCGGGACCGGCCGAGATGCTGGTGATCTTAGCGTTAGGGGTGCTGCTGTTTGGCAAGCGTCTTCCGGATGTTGGCAAGCAGCTTGGGCGTGGAATCTTGGAGTTCAAGCGAGGTCTTGACGAGATGGGGACGGGGTTAAAATTGAAGTCGTCGGAGCAGCGACCAGATGAAGAGAAGAAGAAGGGGTTTGAGGAGTTGGAGCGGGAGGAGTTGGATGTTCCGAAGTTTGAGCCTCCTTCGAACGCTTAGGAATGCCCCCCTTTTGCCGGTACACCGCGTTGCTGGCACACCATATTATTATTGCGCATCACATTAATCGGCGCACCGCATTTGCCGGTATATCGCGAATAGTTTTTTCGGGCGATTAGCTCAGTTGGTTAGAGCGCTGCTTTCACACGGCAGAGGTCACAGGTTCGAGTCCCGTATCGCCCATTACAAAAACCCCGTAAATCGTAAGGTTTGACGGGGTATCTTGACGCCGGATCGGCGGTCTGGTAGGGTGGGTTTTGTAGTAAATACTACAAAACTCTTGGAATGACTACAAAACCCCTCCCACCCTCCACGAGGTTTTC
>JAVBQI010000167.1:0-18170 GCA_031549145.1 Thermoguttaceae bacterium
AAAAGGTGAACTCATGGGATCATTGAGGGCAAAATGGGACCGTCGAAACATGGGCGGCAATGATATTTTACCCGTCGGAGCATGATTCGCCCACGGGAGCGACCGGATTTTTTGCCCGATCCATAGAATTGGCCGGGGCTCGACCGTCAAAACCGCTATTCTGGCCGTCCGGGCTTGCCTTTGGCCCACTTTGGTCGGGAGGGACGAAAGGACGCGACAGGCGGCCACGCTGGGCGTTTATTGGGGAAGTCCCGAAGGCCGTGCATCAAAAAACAGGTTCGCGTTCACCGCCCTGTTCACCGCATCATGCAATTTGGGGACCGTTTCGGGACATTTCGCATCGATTCGCTTAACCAAGAACGAGCGAAGAACGGCGACAAAAAAACCGGCTTTGAAGTCGCTATAACTCCAAAACCGGCCAAAGCTTGCAAATGCAAAGTATTGATACTTCACGTTTTATAAAAAGTGGAGGATAACGGGCTCGAACCGATGACCTTCTGGCTGCCAGCCAGACGCTCTCCCAACTGAGCTAATCCCCCAACGAATTCAACCTGAAAAACCTGTCGCTCCGGAAGCCGCCGACCAAAACCCGACCACTTACCATATCACGCCAACGATAATCATTGATGAGAAGTATAAACTCATTTTTTGGCTCGTCAACCGGGCCGGAATCTAAAAAATCACCGGCAGGCGTCAAATTTTATGGGCCATTTCATCATCCCTGCAATGCGGTTTAAGGATAGCAAAACACTCCGACAAATCCCTCATCTTGAATGCAGGCAAGATGCCTGCGGTCCAAGTGTGCTAAGATTCCGAGGTCACTCAAAAAAAACCGCTGCCAGTAATTGTACTGTTGGAAGTAAATTGAAGAATTGCTATTGATTTACGTATTGTTTTTGGATTATGATCTCGCAACCAGGAGGAGGTGGATTCCATGAGTGCGAGATTTTCGACGAGGAAACGTGAAATTACGCAGGATGCGAAGATTGACAAACGGAGTGTTTCGGGGGCGAACCAGCGGTTGGAGCGATTTCTTCGCCCGTTCGCCGAATCGCCCTGGGATCACAAGCCGCTGCTGATCACGCTTGCCCGGCAAATGGCAACCAGCATCGGCGAGGAGGACGGCGTGTTGGCGTTCGATCCGAGCGGCTTCGAGAAGGACGGCAAGAAATCGGCGGGCGTTTCGCGACAATGGCTCGGGCGATTCGGCAAGGTCGACAACGGCCAGGTCGGCACGTTTCTCGCGTACGTCACACGCAAGGAATATGCGCTCGTGAACGCGAAACTTTTCATTCCGCGGGAGTGGAACGACGATCCGGAGCGTTGCAAACGCGCGAAGATTCCGCGAGACGAATACGAAACGCACAAGACGCGGCATGAACATTGCCTCGAAATGCTTGATGAACAAGGCGATTTGCTGCCGCACCGGTGGATCACCGGCGATGACGAACACGGGTTCATCTCGCCACACCTCGCCGCCCAGACCGGCTTCACCGAAGACGATCTCGCGATCCTTTGGGACGCACTCGTCAACATGTTCGAACACGATCACAGTGCCGCCCGCGGCGAAATGTCGACCTGCAAGCTCGTCATCTTCAAACACGCCACCGCCCTGGGCAACGCCCCCTCGCAAAGCCTTTTCCGCCGGGTCGGCGTTCGGAAAAACGACGCGGCCAAGCCGGCCCGGAATTTCGAGGATTACACGATCACCGTCGACTGCGAGAACCTCCCCGGAGGGGTCGAAATCATCGAAAAACCATAGTGAGCACGACCATGGATGCCGATGAGGAACTTCTCGCGATTTCAGGGCTGCAACACATCGCGTTTTGCGAGCGGCAGTGTGCGCTCATTCACCTGGAGCAGGTCTGGACCGAAAATTTTCACACGGCCGAAGGGCGGCTCATGCACGAGCGGGTTCATTCCGACGAGTCGGAAACCCGCGGCGATCTGCGGATCGTTCGCGGGCTGCCGCTGAAATCCCGCCGACTCGGGCTCGTCGGCTTCGCCGATGTCGTCGAATTTCATCGACAGGACGGAGCCGATGTCGTGCTCCCGAAACAGAAAGGGACCTGGAGCGTTTATCCGGTCGAATACAAACGGGGCAAGAAGAAAAAAGACAACACCGACGCCGTGCAACTTTGCGCCCAAGGGTTGTGCCTCGAAGAAATGTTGCAAACACGTATCCCGGAAGGGTCGTTGTATTACGGCCGGACCCGCAGCCGGACGGTCGTACCATTCGATGAGCGGTTGCGGACGGAAACGGCGGAATCGCTCGCGGAACGGTTTCACCGGCTCATGGAACGTGGTATCACACCGCCGCCGAAGGCCGGGCCGCACTGCGCGTCCTGCTCCCTCGCCGAGGAGTGCCTGCCGGACCTCTCCGGCAGCGCAAGCGGCTACCTCGAAAAAATGATCGCGGAGAATTTGAAATGACCAATCACCGGCGTCTACGACGCTCGGCTAAACGGGCTACCCGCTATCAGCTACCCGCTACCCGCTACCAATGAAACAGCTTGGCAACGTTCTTTACATTACGAGACAGGGAGCGTATGTTTCCCGCGACGGCACAAACATCGTGATCTCGCAGGATCGCGAAGAGCTCTTGCGGCTGCCGATTCACACGATCATGGGACTCGTCTGTTTCGGCAACGTGCTGCTGACGCCGTTCGCGCTCGGGCTGTGCGGAGAGAACGGCGTCACGGTTTCGTTTCTAACGGAAAACGGCCATTTCCTGGCCCGTTCGACCGGTCGGCAATCGGGCAACGTGCTCCTGCGGCGTGCCCAACACCGTTTCGGAACCGATCCGGAATTAACGGCGACGGCGGCCCGATCGTTCGTCGCGGCGAAAATCGCGAACGCCCGAACGATTCTGCTGCGGTTTCAACGGGACCACACGCCCGGCGAGCCGACGAAAATTCCGCAGGCGATCATCGCTTTGGCCGCTTCACTGACCGAACTGAAGCGACATCCGGGTTTGGAGCAGATTCGCGGGATCGAAGGTGAGGCGGCGAAAACCTATTTCGGCGTGTTCGACGAATTGGTTCTCTCGCAGAAGGGGGATTTCTTTTTTCGGGACCGCTCGGGTCGGCCTTCGTTGGCACTCGATTTTATGGAAGAGTTTCGCTCCTGGATCGTCGACCGATTCGTCCTGAAACTCATCAATCTCGGACAGGTGAAGGGAAAGGACATGGTTCGTCGCGAAAGCGGCGCGGTCGAGATCAAGGAGGATGTCCGCAAGGAGCTGATCAAAGAATGGCAGGATCGCAAAAAGGAGACGATCCTACACCCGTTCCTTGGCGAAAAGGCTCCGATCGGCCTGCTGCCGTTTTTGCAGGCCCAGCTTTTCGCGCGTTGGTTGCGCGGAGATTTGGACGCCTACCCGCCACTGTTTTATCGGTGATTCAAAAGTAGCACAGTAGCTTGTTTCCGGCCGTTTTTGGTCCAGTTTCTTCAGGCCACCTCAGAAAACGCCAATTCATGATCGCGAAAATCACTCCTGACATCTGTTTCTCAGCCCCATGTATCGCGTTCGATTTCGACGGGACGCTTTGTGATTCGAACGGGGATATTCTCGCGACGCTCCGCGAGACGCTCATGCTGCACGGATTCCCGATGCCGGACACGAAGATCATTCGCATCGGCCCGCCGTTGGAAGTGATGATTCAAGAATCTCTCGGCGGCCGGATCGAGCCGGAGACGATCGAATTGCTCGTCCGGGAATATCGTCGGATCTATGAAATGAGCGAATACGCCGCATCGCCGCTGTATCCGGGAGCGTTTGAGCTGCTCGAACAGCTCCGGGATCGGGACATCCCGCTCGCGATCGCAACGAACAAACGGGAATCGGCGATCCGGCGCATTTTGGCGAAGAAGGAGCTGATGCCGTTTTTCGAGGTTGTGCTCGCCTGCGATTCGGGCGGAGAACGCTGGTCGAAAGAAAGAATGCTCGGGCATGTTCTCCAAACGACGAAAGCCCGGCCGGAAAGCAGCCTGTTTTTCGGGGACACGCCCGGCGACATTCTCGCAGGCCGGGCCATCGGAATGAGGAGCATCGCCACCGTCTACGGTTACGGGGAGCACCAGGAACTCCTGGATGCACGCCCCGATTACCTTTGCGAACGATTGACCGATTTGGTCTATTGATCTTCATGTAAAAACCGAACACCGAAAACAGCAGCCCGAAGCATCAGCGCCGGGTTTGCCCCGTGTTTCCGTATTGGAAAACCGGGCGCTTACGCTTCCGGCAGCTGCTCGATTCGATATTTTTTGTGAAGATCAGTAAGTTGACAACGTTCTAAGCGTGGTGTCCCGGAATTTCCAGGCAACCGAGCAGCCGGCGAATCTCGTATTGAAGCTGTTCGAAACGGAGCGGCTTATTCAAAAACGCGTCCGCCTTGATCCAGGAACGCTCCGATTCCGAATCCGTCGAAAAGTGCAGGCCCATCTCGCTGTTGATGCCCGTGATCAAAATCGTCGGCATCTCCGGCGTCGCCTTCTTGATGTGGTAACAAAGCGTGAAGCCGCTGTCGGCGTTTTCCATCACCAGATCGACCACGGCCAGATCAAATTTTTCCTTGCGCAAAAGCTCGCCGGCCGGGGTTTCCCCTTCGGCTTCGACAACCGTAAAGCCGGCGTCACGGAGTTGCTGCGAATACTCGGAACGAAAATCGGGATCGTCATCGACGAATAAAATTTTGTAATTGGACATGAATAAGTGGGAAGTGGGAAATGGGAAATGGGAAGTAAATGTTGCTGTTCGCAAGAAGTGAAAAGAGGGAAGTGGGAGTGAAACTTCTCACTTCCCACTCTCCACTTCTCACTGAAAATTAAACCAGCGGCTCGCGGGCATGGTAACTCGTATGCAGGATCTCGTGGGCTTTCGGGCCGTTCGGTTCCCCGAGATATTCCTTATAAAGCTGCATCACGTCGGGATTTTTGTGCGAGACGCGGAGCGATTCGCCGGAATCGATATTGTAAAGCGATTGAATTCGCGTCTTGACCCGCTCGCGGTTCGTCGAATACGGCTGACCGCCGCCGCCGACACAGCCGCCGGGGCAGGTCATCACTTCGATAAAATGCAAATCGGTCTTTTCGCCGCTCTTGATCTTTTCGAGCAGTTTCTTGGCATTGCCGAGCCCGTTGACGACCGCGACGCCGACATTCAGGCCGTTGATGTCGAGATGGGCTTCCTTGATGCCGTCCATTCCGCGAACCGCCTCGACGGCGAGGTTCGGGAGTTCCTTGCCGGTCAGCAGGAAGTAGGCCGAGCGGATCGCCGCTTCCATCACCCCGCCGCTGGCCCCGAAAATCTTGCCCGCCGTCGTGCGGACCCCGAACGGCGTATCCGCCTGCTCGGGAGCGAGATTTTTCAGGTCGAGACCGAACATGCGGAACATCTGGGCCAGTTCCCGGGTCGTCAACACCGCATCGACATCATGGTAGCCGTCGCGGCCCATTTCGGAGCGGGAGGCCTCGAATTTTTTCGCCGTACACGGCATCACCGAAACGCTGAAAATCTTGCTCGGATCGAGCTTTTCTTTTTCGGCGTAGAACGTCTTGATCACGGCCCCGAGCATCTGCTGCGGGCTTTTGCAGCTCGAAAGATTCGGGATGAACTCGGGGTAAAAGGTTTCGACGAACTTGATCCAGCCGGGCGAGCAGCTTGTAAACATCGGCAGGACGCCGCCGTTTTTGACCCGGTGTACCAGTTCGGAGCCTTCTTCCATGATCGTCAGGTCGGCGCTGAAGCTGGTGTCGAACACCTTGTCGAACCCGATCCGCCGCATCGCCGCGTGCATGACGCCGATCATGTCGGTCCCGACCGGAACGTCGAACTCATCGCCGATCGAAATCGAGACGGACGGGGCGTGCTGGACGACGACGTGCATCTCCGGGTCCTCGATCGCTTCCATGACCCGTTCGATATGCGATTTGCCGATCAGCGCCCCGGTCGGACAGGCCGTGACGCATTGCCCGCAGTTGACGCAACTCGAAATGTTGAGCCCTTCGTCGAACGCGGTACCGACCTGGGCTTTGGAACCCCGGCCGATGAAATCGATACAGGCGACGCCTTGAATTTCTTCGCAAACCCGGACGCATTTGCCGCATTTGATGCATTTGGCAGGATCGCGAACGATCGATTCCCCGGAGGTGTCGAGTTGGAAAACGTCTTTCATTCCAAGATACCGTTTGCTGCGAACGCCGAGCTGTTCGGAGAGTTCCTGGAGCTGGCAATTGCCGTTCCGTTCGCAGTAGAAGCAATCTTCGGGATGATCGGCGAGCAGCAGTTCGACGATGGTTTTGCGGGCTTCGACGGCCCGGGTCGAATGGGTTTTGACCTTCATGCCGTCGAAAACGGGAAACGCGCAGCTCGGGACGAGGTTGCGTTGGCCTTCGACTTCGACGACGCACATCCGGCAGGCCCCGCTCGGCGGGAGCCCTTCGATATGGCAGAGCGTCGGAACATGAATGCCGTTTCGACGCAGGGTCGCGAGCAGCATTTCTCCCGGTTGGGCTTCGACTTTGCGGCCGTTGATTTCAATGTTGACCATGAGATGTTTATAGGGTTAAAGGGTGGTTGGTTTGCTAAAGGTTATTGTATATCTTTTCTCTCAATGAGCCGGGGACGAAGCACCGCGCAGTCCCCGGACGGATTTCGTCATCAAGCGGATCATTCTTCGGCGTATCAACTGCATGTTTCTTCAATGTGATTATCAGTGGTACGCCGCGTAATTTCTCTGGAATCGGAATTGTGATCGTCGGCCCGCTACTCGCCGGAAAATGGAATTGGTAACTCGTCATGATTCTTCTAAAGTAAAACCGTCAACCGTCAGACGGTAACATATCCTTCCGTCCAGTGATCCTTGCCAATTTCAAAAAAGCCTTCCGGTTTGTCGATAAAACCGGGAGCGTTTTTCACGCGATCTCGCGCAGCATCAGCATCTTTCTCCGTCGCATAAACGCCGATCAGTTTTTTCGTTCTCATCTCCGTCTGGAAATATGTGAACATGCCAAAGGATATAAACTCGGTCGATTATAGGAATACGACATTCTCTTCTCAATGGATTTCCAACCGTTCCAACAATTGCATCGGCGACAAGGCCGGGACGGGCGACTTGCGGTAATCTTTCAAGTTACGTGTTATGATATATTCGATTCCTTCGAAGTCCGCTACGGCGGCTTGAACCGCATCCTCGAAGTCGGTCATTTCGGAAAATACGGCTTCCCTGATCTCGTGAGCGCCGATCGCGAGGATTCGCAGGCCCTCCGTTTCAAGCAGTCGCTTGATACCGTTTATCGCAACGGTTCTTCCCAGTTCTTTCCGGGTCGTGTAATAAATGTTCGCAATGGCCGTCGCTGAAATATTGCCTTGACAATATCCCTGCTCGATCCTCAAAAAAACGGTCAAAGCCGCCATGCAAAACGGTTCGCGATCAAGGAAAATGTCAAGGATGACGTCCGAATCAACCAATATCATCGTCATGGACATATTTCTCCTTGAGATACTGGTGCTTCGCTTCCTCCAATTCTTCCTCGGTCCGGCCTTTCAATAGGCCCTTGAGGGCGTAAACCGATGTGTCTTCAACCTTGGTTTTCAACGGCCCGCTTCTCGAATCGGCGTCCCGAACGATGATGCTGACCATCTTGCCACGAAAATTGTCCGGCAAGGTGATCACCCCGGTCTCGGGAACGGTTGTCTGTGTTCTGAACTCAATCGACATCTTTCACCTCTCACTTCCTCCGTATTTCAAAACGCCCTTTCGAACAGTTGCGCGACTTCGGCGACACCGGCCTTGCGCGGGTTCGTCGCCAAACAGGCGTCTTTCAGGGCGTTGGCGGTCATCGTCGCGATGTCCTCTTTTCGAACGTCTTTGCCATACTTTTTGCCGAGCGCGATTAAACCTTCCGGAATGCCGACATCCTCCGAAAGCGTCCGGATCGCATCGAGACACACATCGGCGGCTTCGCGGTCGGAAAGCCCCTCAAGGTCTTCTCCCATGATCTGCGCCAGCCTCGCGAACCGTTCGACCCGGGCGATCAGGTTGAATTCCTGGATCACCGGCAGCAGCACCGCATTGCACTCTCCGTGCGGCAGGTCGTAAAACCCGCCAAGCTGGTGCGCCATCGCATGCACGAGCCCGAGGCTTGCGTTGTTGAACGCCATGCCGGCGAGGTATTGGGCCTGCATCATCATTTCCCGGGCTTCGAGGTCCTTGCCGTCGGCCACCGCCCGCCGGAGGTATTGGAAAATCACTTCGATCGCCTTTTCGGCACAGGCATCGGTCATCGGCGTCGCGGCGGTCGAAACATACGCTTCGACGGCATGTGTCAGGGCGTCCATCCCGGTCGCGGCGGTCAGCCCTTGCGGCATTTTGACCGTGAGCAGCGGATCGTCGATCGCGAGCGTCGGCGTCACCCGCCAATCGACGATCGCCATCTTGACCTTCCGCGAGGTGTCCGTGATGATGCAGAACCGCGTCATTTCCGAAGCGGTTCCCGAGGTCGTGTTTACGGCGACCAGCGGCGGCATCGGCTGGGTCGACCTGTCGAGCCCTTCGTAATCGGCGATCGCCCCGCCGTTGGCGACGACCAGCCCGATCCCCTTCGCGCAGTCGTGCGGACTGCCGCCGCCGAGCGAAATGATCGAATCGCAGCCGTTCTTTTTGAACGCTTCCGTTCCCGCGAGAACGTTCTTGTCCGTCGGATTCGGAACCGCCCCGTCAAACACGGCGAACTCACAGCCCGCCGCGCGAAGAAGCTCTTCGATCGTCGCGAGGATGCCGCAATCGATGATCCCCTTGTCGGTCACGATGAGCGGCTTCTTCACGCCGAGGGTCTTCAGTTGCGCGGGAATCTCCCGATGAGCGCCGATCCCGATCCGCGTCACGCAGGGAATGTAAAACCCGTAAACATTGTCTTGTGCGATCATGGGATTGAGTGGTGGTTAGGGCTGAGTGTTGCCAAGGCTTTGGTATTTCGTTTTCACGTTCAATCCATTGATTCCTTTGAAATCAAATTTCTTACTTCCGTCTTTGCAGGAATTCTTCCATTTCGTCTTCAGAGTCCCATAAAATCGGAAAGGAATCCAAAATACTTGTCCGAATCCGTATGAATTTTCGGCCCGCCCTGTTCGGCGGCGATTTCGTCGAGCGACTTCGTTCTCCAAAAATCGTCGTCGTTTTCCAGCAGCTTTGAATGACGAGGCTTTTTCAGGAGAATCACCTCGATTTTGTTCCCACGCAACTCTTCCGGCAACGGAATCGTCAGCGTCGGCTCCCCGCTCGCCGGAAAATGGAATTGGTAACTCTTCATGTCATTTTTCCTTGCGATATTCGGTTATCACATTCAGTCCGGCAACATCCTTGAAATGCTCCGCGTTGTGTGTGACCAGCGGCAAATCGTAAACCAGCGCCGTCGCTGCGATCAATGCATCCGGCACGGAAATCGGCTTGTTGCGAAATTCAAAACGGATTTTTCCGAAAATACGACAAATGTTTTCGTCCAATGGTAAAACAGCATATCGACCAAGTCTGTCGGCAATGTTGCGGTGTGTTCTCGACCCCAATCCGGCACGGAAAATGCCTTCGTACAATTCGGCAACGGTCATAATCGAAACCGCGGCAATCACTCCGTTCAAATGAGGACGGTACAGTTCATAGTACGGCACTTTGTTGACCGTGTAGATCACGATATTCGTATCCAGCAGGAGTGTACGCATTCTATCGATAATTCCTGGGATTCTCTCCAATAGCCTCGAGGAAATCGAAAAATTCCTCATCGTCATCCCAAGCCGGTTCATCCGGTATCAATTCGTCGATCGATTGAATCGGCTTGACGTTTTGTTCACTAATGATCTGCTCCAACGACTTCGGATGCCGAAATTCGTAATCGGCCTGCATGATCCGAAATAGTTTTCCTTCGTCATCGGTCGATATTTTGACGTTTCGGCCGCGCAACATCTCCGGCAACGGATCGGCGAGCGTTCCGTCGGGAAGGACCGTCGTGTAAAATGGTTCGGTCGTCGACATGATTACTCTTTTTCCTCCCGATTATTCTCCCCCATTTTTCTTTCGATTGTCGCGATTCTGTGTAATAGTTGCTCGATACTCACCACTTGCCACAAGATCCCCGTCACAAGCAAGAGATAAACGCAAGTATATACGAGAGGCGAGTAGGGACCAATTCCATCGGTCGATTGGAATATGACACAGGAAGGAATAACGAATAGCACCAATATAAAAAGATGTCTGAACACGCCTTGCTCCTTTTGCACGTAATCAATGATATCTCGCAGGTTTTCCATCTCGTTATCACCGAGCGTGAGCCCCTCGGCTCTTTGAGGGGCAGTGCCATGTTTTACACTTTTTCGACGGTTCCAAAGCGGCAGGCAGTCGTCGGAATGCCGAGTTCATAAAGTGTGTCCGGGCAGAAATCCTGGCCACGCGGCCATTCGATCGTACCACCCGAAATATGCGCTTTCTGAAAATAAGCTTCATCCCGAAGCTCGCGAAAAAAATCGGAACAATCCAAATACGGTTTCGTATCGAATTGTCGGGTTTCTCCATTTTTGAACGTGATACGCAACACGTAATCAGGTTCGATTTCGAAAAATGAAACCCTGGGATTCATCGGTAAACGTTTCATTGTTTCGTTGGGAGGCCCGGGGATTACGCTACGCTACATCCCCGGCTCTTTGGGGGTGACACTAAAGCGTCACACTTTTTCGACGGCCCCGAAACGGCAGGCGTCCATGCACGCCCCGCAGCTGATGCACTTCTCGGCGATAATGTGATGCGGGTTCTTGACCGTGCCGACGATCGCTTCGGACGGGCACTTCTTCGCACACAAAGTGCAGCCGGTACATTTGTCCGTGATCTGGTACGTGATCAGTTCGACGCACGCCTTCGACGGACAGTTCCGGTCGTAAACGTGGGCCTCATACTCGTGCCGGAACCAGCGGAGCGTCGAAAGCACCGGGTTCGGAGCCGTCTGCCCCAACCCGCACAGGCTCGTGTCCCGAATCACCTCGGCCAACTCCTCCAAATGCACCACGCTTTGAAAACGCTGGAGCGTCTGGTTACGCGTTTCGTTCCGCCGGCCCCGGGTGATCCGGTTGAGCGTCTCCAGCATCCGGCGGGTTCCTTCGCGGCACGGAATGCACTTGCCGCAGCTTTCCCGTTGGATGAAGTCCATGAAAAATTTCGCGACATCGACCATGCAGTTGTCTTCGTCCATCACGACGAGCCCGCCGGAGCCCATCATCGCGCCGACTTTCTTGAGCGACTCGTAATCGATTTGGATATCGAGGTGCGACTCCGGAATACAGCCGCCGGACGGGCCGCCGATCTGCACCGCCTTGTACGCCTTGCCGTTCGCAATGCCGCCGCCGATCGCGAAGACCACGTCGCGAAGCGTCGTTCCCATCGCGACTTCGACCAGACCGGTTCGGGCGACCTTGCCGGAGAGGGCGAACACTTTCGTCCCCTTGCTTCCTTCAGTGCCGACTTTCGTGAACCAATCGGCTCCCTTCGCGATCAACTCCGGAATGTTGGCGAGCGTTTCGACGTTGTTGATGATCGTCGGGTGCCCGAACAATCCACTAATCGCCGGGAACGGCGGCCGCGGCCGCGGCATCCCGCGTTTCCCTTCGATGCTGTGAATGAGGGCGGTTTCCTCGCCGCAGACGAATGCCCCAGCTCCCATCTTGATGATCATTTTCAGCGAAAAATCGGTCCCCATGATCTTATCGCCGAGCAGATTGTTCGCCTCGGCCTGGGCGATCGCTTCCTTGAGCCGGGCGATCGCGAGCGGGTACTCGGCCCGAATGTAAATGTACGCCTTGTTCGCCCCGATCGCATAAGCGGCGATCGCCATTCCTTCGAGTAGCCGGTGCGGGTCACCTTCGATCACGGCCCGATCCATGAACGCGCCCGGGTCCCCTTCGTCGGCGTTGCAGACGAGATACTTTTGCGGGTCGGTCTGCCCGTGGGCAAACTTCCATTTCATACCGGTCGGGAACCCGCCGCCGCCGCGACCGCGCAGGCCGCTCTGTTCGACTTCCTTGCAAACGTCGATCGTTGGCATCGCGAGGGCTTTTTTCAGGCCGCGATACCCGCCGCGGGCGAGGTATTCTTCGAGCGAGGCTGGATTGATGATACCGCAGTTTTGGAGCACCCAACGGGTTTGCGGGCCGAAGAACGGATGCTCGTCCTGAAACTTGACCCCGGGCCAAGCTTCGAGCCCTTTCTGCCGGAATTGGCCCATCACGAGTTCTTTCGGGACATCCCCGCCGAAGACACCGTCCAAGATCGAGACGACCTTCTCGGCCGTCACGGTTTGGAACATGATTCGGCATTTTCCGGGCAGTTGCACGTCAAGCAGCGGCTCCAGGGCACAGAGGCCGATGCAACCGACTTCGACGATTTCGGCGTCGATCGAATTTTTGGCCAGGTAATCCTTGATCGCCTGGAGCGTGAAGGCGGCTCCGGCCCCCAGCCCGCAGGTCCCGGTTCCGAGAAAGATCACCGGTTTGGCGAGCTTCTCATGCCGAAAGAGCTGGAGCAGTTCCGCCCATTCCGGTTTGCCCCCTTCGACGCCGTTGATGATCCAGTTGAGAAATTCCTTATCGATTTGATGGACGTTTGACATAATGAGAGGAGTTGAGATGTAATAATAATGAGCCGGGGATGTAGCGCAGCGCAATCCCCGGGTAAATGAACAATCCAATAAGTTTTGTAAGTTTCAAGTTTTCATCGTTTCCAAATACTCTAAAAATTCCTGCGGCGAATACACTCGCAAGCCGCTGTCCCGGAAACCTTTTCTATCTCGCGTTACGACGATGTCGAGTCCGTACTCTTTGGCCGCCGAGGCTTGAACGGCGTCCTCGAAATCGTTTCGATGCAATTCCCACGCCGTTTGGAGCGTTTGACGCCCTACCGGAATGATTTCAAATTGATCGAGCGTTAGCCCGACGGCCTGCTCGGCAAAATCGCGTCCTTTGATTTTCCTGGCCACGTAATACAATGTCGTCACGGTGATCGACGCCACGAAAATGCCGATCTTTTTTTCTCGCA
This sequence comes from Thermoguttaceae bacterium, assembly GCA_031549145.1. Taxonomy (GTDB): domain Bacteria; phylum Planctomycetota; class Planctomycetia; order Pirellulales; family Thermoguttaceae; genus JAVBSX01. The sequence goes on from JAVBQI010000167.1 coordinate 13,074, forward strand.
AATGCCGAAAGACCGAGGCGGATGAGGCGACATGTTCGGCCCGGTTCAACACGACATCAAGGATGATGTTGACATCGATCAACACGCGGTTCATCCATATTTCTCCATGAGGTATTCTTCTTTCGCTTTTTCGATTTCCTCGTCGGAAACATCGGACATCGGCCCGCTCGTAAAGTGGTTGATGAAATCCTCAATGGATTTCCCGGCGACTTCGATACGTTCCGCCTTCACCGAGACAACAACCTTGCGGTCGTGTAGCTCCGGGATCGGCGGCAGCGAAATCAACCCTTCCGGGGACACCCGCGTTTCATATTGCAATATGGTCATCTCGATTACTCCTTGGCTTCGCTGGGCATCAGGTTCTGACAATTCCATTTTTCGAGGAGAGATTTTCCGCGGTCATCCCTTTCAGGCAGCCTCGGCAAAGGCTGTACATTTTTTCCAATTGCTCATCGGTCGGATTCGGCCAATCGCTTTCGTCCGCACCAAATCGATTCTCTTCTCTTTTCGGTCGGACGACGATCACCGCTTCGGCTTCGCCGCCGGTCCAGCCAGGGATCGGTGCGACCGCGCCGTCGGCCAAAATGTGCGTCTTGTATTCGAGAGTTGTCATCGCTCGGAACTCCAAGGGCCGGCTATTTCGCCGCCGCCTGTTTGCGGTACTGGTTCACGACGCCGGGGATCTTTTGCGAACTCATATCGGCGTGAAAATTGCCGTCGATGTTGATCACCGGAGCCAAACCGCAGGCGCCGATGCAGGCGACCACTTCCAGGCTGAACAACCCGTCCCGCGTCGTTTCCCCCGCCTCGACCTTCAGTTCCCGCTTGAGAGCGTCCAAAACCGCCAGCGAGCCTTTGACGTGACACGCCGTTCCGCGGCAGACCTGAATGTGGAACCGACCTTGCGGGGTAAAGCGAAATTGGTTGTAAAACGTCGCGACACCGAAAATCTTACTGGCCGGAAGGTTCAAATGCTTCCCGACCGTAACGACCGCTTCCCGGGAGAGAAAGCCGGTTTTGTCTTGAATTTCCTGCAAAATCGGGATCAACGAGTCGCGGCTCGCCGAGGGATATCCTTCCAAAACCTGTAAAACCGCCGTTTCCGTCGATGTGGGTGCTGCTGTAACCATGAGATAGTGCCTGATTGGATTGAAGTGTTATATAAATAATATCGAAAAAGTGGTATCAGTAAAAGATTATCGATTAAGGATACATTATCCCATATTCCCTACATTTGTGAAGGGGGCGAAAAAAATACAACGGACAATTGGTGTGTAAAATTTTGTTGCGTTTTTGAGAAAACAGGCCAATGTCGGCAACCCACTTCCAATGCCAACAAAGTTTTGCGAACCAATTTCAAACATCGACCGCGCCAAGATTGAACCGAGGAAATCAGGACACGCCAAAAAAAATCGATCCGGCTCGCATTACGAACCGGATCGATTATTGTGCCGATCGATAAGAAGCGTTTTTATTGCCCCGGGCAGGTGCTTGTTCCAAAATACATGTTGTTGTAGCCGCCGAAATTCGCGGTTTCGGACGGGCCGACCTGGGCGCCGAAATAGCCCCAGGGATACGCCGATTTGGAGGGCAACCGCATCCCGGTATTTTCCGGATAATATGGGGCTCTCCAAGCATCGCACAACTGCTTTTCCTTATGGAGACGACGTTCCTGCATCTTGGCGACGATCCCCTTTTCCGTCTTTTCGCCCTCATGAGAAGCGGCGGCCTGCTGCGGCATCGGGTAATACGGGTTGGGCATGACTCCGTACCCGTAAGGGGACATCGGCTGGGCATAGCCCCCTGGCATCCCTTGGGCCGCGTATCCGGGATAATACGGGTTCGGCATCGCGACGGCCCCGCCGGAATAACCTTGCATTGGCTGGGCGTAACCGTAAGGAGCGGCCCCGTATCCGTAAGAATAACCGTAAGGGGCGATCGGCTGGCCGCAAGCGTTTTTCGGGACGCTATATTGCTGGACGTGTTGGTTCATCGCCTGAACGTATTGCATTTGCTGGGCCAACTGCTGCATTTGCAGTTGGTTGCTTTGCGGAACACCGTTGGCCGAGTTCATTGGCACGACCTGGCCATTCGGTCCCATCATCACGGCCGAAATCTGCAAGTTCGGGTTCTGGTCGAGCAGTTGCTGAATTTGCCGCAACACCTCTTCTTGCGATACTTGCGAGGAGGTCGCCGGAATCGGCGGCTTGACGGCCGGATTCGCCGGGGCGACCGGATTGGCGGCCTGCGGCTGGGCGTAATTCAAGGTGATCGGTCCCGCCGGGGTCGAAATCACCGGATTGGCGTTCGGGTCCGGCGTCGGAACGACGGCCGGTCGGACGAGCGGCGAGTATTGGACCAGGGTGTAGCGTCCTTGCGAAAAATCGCTCCCGATCGGTTGAATCATTCCCAGCTCGCTTGCGGCGTTCTCGGTTTCATCCGGTTGAACTCCGTCCGGCAAGGCCGGCCTGAGGAGCGGCTGTTCCGGTTCGGTCGTTTGCGGTGCCTGGTAATACAAAGCCGGCTGTCCCATGCCGGGGTAGGTGGGGTATCCGGAGTAGGTCGAATAGGGTTGGTAGGCCGCGTACTGAACGGGAGCCGGCTGCACCGGCATAGCCGGGGTGATCGGGTAAACCGCTTCGCCGATCGTTCGCATCTCGGTCGGATACGGCAAAACGTAGGACGGGTAGGCCGTGTAGGTCGCCGGGTACGACGTGTAGGCCCCGTAAGTCCCGGGATGGGTGATGCTCGTCGGCATCGGCTTGTATTGAATCGATTTCGGCAAGACGATATTCGGGACCATCTCGTAAAGGACGTCCGGTGTTTCGCCCTTATTACGATGATGACACGATTTCTCGGTGCAAGGCCTTTCCTGCATATCGACGGAAGAAAGCCCGAGCATCGCGGAAGAAGCAACGAGAGTCGCCTGTGCCGCGGCCCATTGCGTCATTCCAAGGGAAAGGGCGGATGCCAAAACGAGGGCTTTTGATAAAAACCGTTTCATGATTACGAAAAAAGTTGGGAAACTGAGAACCCGAATACGTGATCTGCGATCAGCCGTTATTTAAATAGATTTTGGTCCGGGATATTTCTTCGACTTAATCATTCATCGAACCGAAGGGAGGCGAGAAATTCGTCAAGATTAGAATATTTTCCTTTTTTTTGAAAAAGCGAGTGCAAATAACTGGGATGGTCGGGATGGGTAAAATAAAGTGGGGAGTAGGAAGTGGGAAGTGAGGAGTTCCGGATTTTTAAACGATCAGCATTGCGTCGCCGTAACTGAAAAAACGGTATTCGAGCCGGATCGCCTCGGCGTAGGCTTCCCGGATCAGTTGGTCCCCGCCAAAGGTCCGGACCAGGATATACAGTGTCGATTTCGGAAAATGAAAGTTCGTCAATAAAACATCGACCGCTTGCCAAGTGTACGGCGGGCGAATAAACAGCGACGTTTCCCCGGCAAATTCGGCCAGTTCCCCTTTTGCTTGGCAAACGGTTTCGAGCACTCGGACAGAGGTCGTCCCGATCGCGACCGTTCGACCGCCGCTTGTCCGACGGGAGCGGATCGTCGCCGCATTTTCCGAGCCGAGCGAACACCATTCCGAGTGCATCCGATGTTCGTCCAACCGCTCGGCCGTGATCGGTCGGAACGTCCCGACGCCGACATGCAACGTAACCGGGACGACGGCGATTCCCAAGGCTTGAATCTCGTCTAACAGTGGTTTTGTAAAGTGAAACCCGGCCGTCGGGGCGGCAATCGCGCCCGGCTCACTCGCGAAAACCGTCTGGTAATTTTCCCGGTCGGACGGCAGCATTTTTCCGCCGCGGATGTAAGGCGGGATCGGGACCCGGCCGACCCGCTCGATCGCCGTGAGGGCCGGTTCTTCGGTTTTGGCCCGGGCGATCCAATTGCCGTCCGACGTTTTTTTCCGGAGCTCAAGGGCCAAACCGGGCTGCCCGTCGGGCGTTTCCAAGGCGATGATCTCTCCCGATTCGAGTTTGCCCCGGGTTTTGGACATCAGGGTCCAAAGCCCTTGCGAATCGAGCCCAAGAAAGAGCCCTTCCCAGGCCCCGCCGGTTCGACTGCGGCGACCGATCAACCGCGCGGGGATCACCTTGGTGTCGTTGACGACGAGCGTGTCGGCCGGTTTGAGAAATTCCGGCAAATCGCGAATCCGCCGATGCGAAATGGTTTGCGTTTTCCGGTCGACGATCAGAAGTCGGGCCTCGCTCCGATTCTCAAGCGGCGACTGGGCGATCAATTCCGGCGGAAGATCAAAATCGTAATCGGCCAGTTCGTTCATTCCGGCTCCGTATCCAACACAAAAAAACCGTCCCGGTCGAAACCGGGACGGCCCATGAAAAAACAACAATCACACTCACATCGGCAAACCAATGTATTCTTTTTCCGCAATCGATGCAGGCTTTCCCCTCTTCCGTCGGTTGATTCTCGAAGGAAAATCGACCTGCATCAAACGCGAAACGTGTTAGACGAGTTCCTTTTTGGAACCGATCAACGTCCGGAGCCGTTCGGCCAACAAGGACGAATCGAACGGTTTCTTGAACGTTTCGTTGATTGTCGAACGGTCGAAACTCATCGTGCTTCCGTCGTCCGGCAGCAAGGCGATAAGAATGACTTCGGAAAATTCTCCGTTCCGCCGCAGATTTTGGCAAATCTGGAGCGATTCCATTTTTCCGATCGAGAAGTCGACGATGATACAATCCGGATGAAAACTCTCGGCTTGAATACCGGCGTCGAAACCGCTCGCGGCGACGGCCACTTTAAATGATCGTTCCCCGGGAAGTTCCCGTTTGAGATTCTCGATCAAAACCTGATCCTGGGCGACGATCAACACTTTTGCAAGGGTTTCGTCTTCGAGATCCCCGAGGGGCATCCCATGTTCTTTCAGGAATTTAATCAAGTATTCCCGCGGGATGCGGCGATCTTGCGATCCGGGAATGCGATACCCTCTAAGCCGGCCCGAGTCAAACCATTTGCTGACGGTGCGCGGGGCTACCTTGCAGATCTTGGCGACCTGACCAGTTGTAAAAACCTTCATTGCAGGCTCTCCGATTTTCTACGCTATTCACAACGTGTTG
>JAVBQI010000192.1:0-6291 GCA_031549145.1 Thermoguttaceae bacterium
GACGTACAAAAACGCAACGTCGTCGAGCGTCTGTTCGGACACTTGAAGGAATGTCGTCGTGTTGCCACCCGTTTTGAAAAACTCGCCGTGCGTTACCATGCCATCGTCAAAATCGCCTGTATTCGATATCTCCTTACGAAATTCGGATTTGTATTTTTAAACTCGCCCTAGGCAAAACAAGTGAAACAGTACCAAATACTACTGGTTCACTTTTCTTGAGAGGACGAATAAAAGATCACTTAAACGATTCAGATAAACAAGGGCCGGTTGCGGCTGGGGCGAATTCGGCCCTACGGCGGCAACGGCCCGGCGCTCGGCGCGGCGGCAAACGGTTCGCGCCAAATGCAAAAAAGCCGCCGACTGACTGCCGCCCGGGACGATAAACGAGCAGAGCTGCGGCAATTGGGAATTGGTCAGATCAATCTCGTGCTCCAAATTTTCGATCATTTCCCGGCTAATAACACGCCGTTTCTCCGGAACTTCTTCCGAGGTTAACAATTCTAACCCGACATTGAAAAGCTCTTTTTGAATCCGCTCCAAAACCGAATCGACCTCTTTCGAATGCAACGCCGTTCTTACCATCCCAAGCACGGCGTTGAGTTCGTCGACCTCCCCCAAGGCTTCGATGATCGGCGAATCTTTGGAGACACGTTTGCCGTTAAGAACCCCTGTTTCTCCGCAATCCCCCCCTTTTGTGTAGATTTTTGAATATGCTGTCGACTTATTGTTCATAAATTTGGAATCATGTTCAGCAAATACCGGAAATTTCAAGTTTTCCGATATTAGCGGTTAAGAACAACCGATATTGACAAAGGTGGTCTGCGAACAAACCGCTTCGCCGCTCTTGTTTCCCGAACGGGGGGCCGGTTGAGTTTTTCCGGTAATCATTCTATCATTTTAAAAGAATTGCGAAAGATTCCGGAGGATAGAAGAAACAATCGCTCGACCAATGCCGTAAAGAAAATACCGCTTTCCGGAGAAGCGTAGAGCCAAGTACTGAAATCAGACTTCGTAGCATTGGCACCAGGACATTCCAACTTCAAGAATAATGAATACAGAACAGCCGTTTGACCCGAATCTCGTCGAGCAGACCCGCTTACAGATTCGAAATATGGTCGGCGAGATCACACAGCTTTCGAAGTTGGATATTCCTCCCGAGGAATTTCATTCCGAAATCCTTCCCCGGATCGTAACCGCCCTCGCGGCCGTCGGGGGAGCGATCTGGACGGTCGACGGCCGGGGGGCCCTCTCGCTCGGTTTTCAAATCAACATGCAGGAGCTTCGCCTGCACGAATCGGAGAGTGCCAACAAAAAACACAGCCGCCTGCTCTATAAACAGTTGACCGCCAAGGAAGAGGAGGCCGTTTTGGTGATGCCCCATTCCGGCGGCGAAGGGGACGACGAGGCGGGCAACCCGACCGATTACCTCCTGATTTTTTGTCCGATTCGAACGGAACTGGAAACCGTCGGCCTGCTCGAAATCGTCAAACGAGCGGAATCCAATCCGGTCGCGCAGAAAGGGTACACGAAATTTCTCGGGCAGATGGGAGCCCTGGTCGCCGATTATTACAAGAACCGCCAGCTCCGCAATTTCAACGAGCGCCAAACGCTTTGGACGCTGCTTGAAGAGTTTACCCGGACGATTCACAAAACGCTCGACTTGCGGGAAACCGCCTACACGGTCGTCAACGAAGGTCGTCGGCTGGTCGAATGCGACCGGGTCAGCATCGCCCTGAAGCGCGGCGGCAAATGCATCATCGAATCGATCAGCGGGCAGGACATGGTCGACAAACGCTCGACGCAGGTCAAGCTGCTCGGCAAGCTCGCGACCGCCGTCGTTCGCAGCAACGAAGCGGTCTGGTACACCGGCGACACCTCCGATTTCGCCCCGCAGGTCGAAAAAGCGGTCGAGAATTACGTGGACGAATCGCACACGAAAATGGTCGCCGTCTTCCCGCTCACCAAAAAACGGCTCGAAGAGGCGGCCGAGGAAGACCTCAGCGCCCGGGAAAAACCGCTCGCCCCGTTCGGGGCGCTGATCGTCGAACAGATCGAAGACAACCGCATTCCCGAGCGGATGAAAAAACGGGTCGAGATCGTCGCCGATCACGCCTGCTCCGCCTTGGGCAACTCGCTCGATCATAACAGCGTTTTTTTGATGCCGGTTTGGCGGATGATCGGCAAGTCGAAGGTTTTGGTTACCGCCCGGATGCTGCCGAAAACCGTTTCGGTCACCCTCGCGATCATCGCCGCGATCTGTGCCCTGATCTTCGTCCCCTGGGATTTCAACATGCAATGTCCGGGGAACCTCGAACCGGTCGAACGCCGCAATGTTTACGCGACCGTTGCCGGAAAAATCGAGGAAGTGTTTTATGATCACGACGATCTCGTTCAGGAAGGGGACATTTTGGCGATCGCGCGGAATACCGACCTTGAACAAAAAAATACGCAATACATTGGAGAGGCCGACGTTCTTTTTCAAAGACACGAATCCCTTTCCAAAAAATACCAAAGCTCCCGAACTCCGCATGATGAGAAACCGGATATTTTGGCCCAATTGGATGAAGTCCGGGAACAGATCAAAACGAACGAGCTTTCGCGCGAACTGCTGCAAATTCAAATCGACGACCTGAAGATCCGTGCGCCGATCAGCGGGAAAATCACCAAACTCGACGTCAAGAAAGAGCTGATGAGTCGCCCGGTCGTTCCGGGAGATGTTCTCCTGGAAATCGCCAATACCGACCGGACCAAACCCTGGAAACTCGAATTGGACATGCCCGAAAAACGGATGGGCTACGTGATCGACTATCAAAACGAGCTTCGAAAAAAAGACCCGAACGCCGAATTGGACGTCGAATTCGTCCTCGCCTCCAACGCGGATGTCAAATACAAAGGGAAGGTCGAAACGATACACGATCGGGCCGAGGTCCGCGGCGAGGCGGGTGCGGCCGGCGGCGGCAATACCGTCAGGATCAAGGCCCGGATCGTCGACCAGGAAGACTTGCCCGATTCCCTTCGCCCGGGAACCGGTTGCCAGGCCAAAGTCAAATGCGGCAAACGGCCCGTCGGTTTTGTCCTGTTTCACGAAGCGATCGCCTACGTCCAACGCAATATTTGGTTCCGATTTTTTTAGCACATGTAACGAAATAACATGTGCTAGCCCCAAGCGTGAGCGCGGGGGGATTGAGCGTTATACAGATGTAAATATCACCCCGCGCTGACGCTTGGGGCTAGTGTACTCGATATCAATAATAGAGGAAATAACATGTACCTTCCCCCGGTTGTTCTCGTCGCGCTGTTGCAGGTTACCGGACCGATGAGCGGATCGCATGTCGATTCGCTGCACGTTCCCGCCCCGATGATTCTCGCGGCCGAGCCGATCGCGGCTCCCGCCGAGCCGAAACCGCTTGAAAGCATCGCCGATACGGTTCCGGTCGTTACGGAAACGAAACAAACGGCCGCGAAACCGGAAACGCCCCCGAGCGGTTCCGTGGGCGAAATGCCGTTGCTCCCGACCCCGCCGCGTGCCCAAAGGCCGGTCGCGGAAAAACAGGCTGCCTTGAACCCGCGGGACCGGCTTGCAGCCCAGATTCAAGAGCGAGGCGGCCAACGGCCCGACCGAAGCCCCGGCGATCTGCCGCCCGTCGTCGAGGACGTGTCTTCCCCGAACTCCGACCGATACTCCGAAAGAACCGCCGGGCAAGGGCCGAAACAGTTATTGCCTTCCAGCAAGCGGATTTCGACGACCGAAGAGGAAATATACCAAGCGATCGTTGAAACGGACGACGAGGTCCCCATCTCCGCCCGCACCTCGGGCGCGCTGGTGATGTTGCGGGTTCCGAAAATCGATCCGAGAACCGGGGAAGCCGTCCTCGGTCCGAATGGAGAGCCGGTCATGGTCAAACTCAGACCGGGCCAATACGTCCGCGAAGGGCAGTTGCTCGGAAAAATCGACGATGCGACCGACCAAGCCCGCGTCATAAGCTCCGAGGCATCCCTCGCCGTCGCCGAAGCCGAAGCTGCGAAAATGATCGAAATAGAATTCGCCTATGCTTCGTACAAGGTTGCCTGGGCCGAGGTCGAAAAAAACAAGGCTTTAAACGAAATGACGCCAAATTCCGTGCCGCACATGCTGGTCCTCGAAGCGGAACTGCGTAAGGTCCAAGCGGTGAAACAATGGGAAAAGGCGAAATATGATATCGAACAGATCCGACCGAGGGAAGTCGAGGTCAAAAAACAGGAAATGAACGTTGCCTTGGAATTGCTCGACCAACGCAAGCTCTATTCCCCGATCGACGGCATGGTCGTCGACGTTCGCGCCGCCGAAGGGGAGTATTTCAAGGAAGGGGAAAAGCTGATCCGGATCATTCGGTTGGACAAGCTCCGGGTCCGCGGCCGGGTCGACTCGAAACGGCTCCTGCAGCGGGACGTCGACCGTCGGTTGGTGACCGTTACGCCGATAAATAGCGACTCGAAGCAGCAGTTTCGCGGCAAGGTTACTTTCGCGAGTCCGGAACTGGCGACCGATGCCCATTATGACATCCATGTCGAGGTCGACAATCGTATGGAAAACGGCTATTGGCTTCTCAGCACCGGCGAATTCGTCAAACTGGTCATTCATTTGGACAAGTTCGCGGAATGATTTAGCCGGTACTCCGCGTACTCCCCCTGTACTCCGCGCTACTTCAACCGGGGATCGGAAATCCGAAAGAGCAGGGTCTCCAAAATCAATCGCGGCTCGATCCGGCTTGCCCCTTTGAGGTCGAGATCGGCCTGCAGGAGCCAATCGCTCAGCTTTGCCCCGCGATGCCGCCCGAGTTGCTTGAGCTGGGCTTCCATTTTTCCGAGAAAAAATTTCTTGACGCCGACCTTTTCCAACGCCGGGCCGACGGCGATTTTTTTCCCCGCCCGTTCCGCTTCGAGAATCGTCCCGGTCGCGGTCGCCAACTTCCGGAGCGTGTAGGCGATCTGGGCCAGAATACCGACCGGGTTTTCTCCGGCGAGGAACAGGTTATCGAGTTGACGAATCGCTTCGGCCGTCTTCCCGGCCAAAGCGCAATCGAGCATCTCGAACGTCGTCCGGGTCCGCCAGGGTCCGACCGCCTGTTCGACGGTCGCGGCCTCGACCTTCCCCTTGGGCGGAACCAGGAGCGCGAGTTTCGCGAGTTCCTGGTCCAAGAGCCCGAGTTCCGGCCCGACGAACGAAACCAGAAGTTCGGCGGCCTCCTGCTCGATCGCGATCTGGTGGTTTTGCTTCCCCCAGCGGATCACCCAGCCGGGGACCTCCCGCTCAGGCAGCGGCGAGCAATCGACGAGCAGCCCGGTTTCGAGCAGCTTTTTGTAGAGCCGTGTGTTCGCGGGAAACGACGCGACCTGCAGCAATAGGATTCCGCCCTTGCTCGGCTGTTCGAGGTAATCCTCAAGCCGGTCACGGTATTTGGAAACGAACGGGTCGGCGTCCTCGACGACGATCAGCCGCTTGCCGCCGCCGAACATCGCCAAGGTCGAGACCTCTTCCAACACCTTGGAAAAAACCGCCGAGTTCCCTTCAAAGCGGGTTAGCGAAAATTCCGCATCTTCCCCTTCGAGCACCAAATCGCGCAGATGCCGGAACGCCAGGTACTTGAGATACGACTCTTCCCCGAAAAGAACGCAGACCTCCTTGGCCGGACATTTGCCCGGAGCCCAAAGGTATTCGGTCACATGCAAGGGTTTGGACATAACGAATCGGGAAGGGTGTGCAAGTATGGGAACGGGAATGTTATACCGTAGCCGGTATGGGCGATAGGCTTCGCCCTCTGTCAAACCGCGGCCTCGTTGGGCCGCTACTGTATTGAAGACAGGAATTTTTAAACCGGCTTGAGTATATTTCAGACAATCATTTTGAACCAAAGCAACCGTCGTATTATACCGGAAAACTCCGCGGCCTCCGCGTCTCTAGGCGAAATTTTTGCCTCGTGATTTTCCCGACTCGACCCGCTTCGGAAAAGCGAAGTGCCGGCTAAATTGATACCTTGTAGTCCAATCCGCAAAATCTGCCGTTTCCGCGAAAACCGCCGACCTTCGGAAAGGAGTAACGATTATGCCGTTTCTAGCTTTCTCCGGGAAAAAAAAACCGAAGAATACTCGGAAAATTGATTGAAGATTTGCGTTTTCTTGATAAAGTTAAACGTAGGAAGATCATGCGAAAGCAAGAAACAGAGGAAGCTTCGGCAGGGCTTCAAATCAGGAAATTTTTCCTGATTTTCGGATTTACAACAACCGGCATCCTATTCCATAAAGGGTATTCCC
>JAVBQI010000054.1:0-6959 GCA_031549145.1 Thermoguttaceae bacterium
CACGGCTCGCCGCGCAACCCGCTGAACGAATACGTCTTCCAGGAGGAAATCTACGACGAGCGGAAAATGGAACGGCTCTTCGCCGTCGTCCCGAAATACTGCTTCCAGGGGCACACGCACGTCCCCGGCATCTTTACGGAGTCGCGGGAATTCTTCTCACCGCCCGATATCGACTTTACGTACCATCTCGGCAACCAGAAGGTGATGATCAACGTCGGCTCCGTCGGCCAGCCGCGGGACCGCGATCCGAGAGCCTGTTACGCGATTCTCGAAGACAACACCGTCACCTACCGCCGCGTTGAGTACGATTTCGAGAAAACCAACGCGAAGATCCAAGAGATTCCCGACCTCGACAATTACCTCGGCTTTCGCCTCCGGACGGGAAAATAACGAGTACAATACAACGAACCGTTGTACGAGCCGGGGCCTATGGTCCCGTCAACAACCAAAACGCAAAGTCTTTTTCCGGGTTGTCGGGACCATAGGTCCCGGCTCGTATTGCGCTCGTTGCGTTTGTTTACTGCAATGGGGGTGGTGTCGTCCAACAGGGATTTGTGATAGACTTAACCGGATTCGTTCTCTGTCCCGACCCTCATTTTTCCGCTCCCTATGCAATCTTCGCTTCTCCCGGAATCCCGCAGCAGCTCGCAACGGAACCTGATGCTCTTCGTCGTCGTGATGATGGGCTTCTTCATGATGCAATCGTATTTCGCCCCGCCGCCGGAAAAACAACCGGAAAAAGAGACGACCGACATTCTCGATAAGGAGCTGAACCCCGAAACGCCCCTCCCCTCCCCTGCTCCGGAGGCCGGGAACGAGACCGGAGAATCGGCCCCGACCGCCGATTCCGCCCCGCTCGAACAGGCGACGCTTGAGCAGGCGAAGGTCGAGCCGAGCTGGGTTACGATCGGCTCGCTCGAAAAAGATGGCCCCTACCGTTCGCTCCTCACGCTCAGCAATCGCGGGGCCGCCCTCGTCCGGCTGGAACTGAACGAGCCGAAATATCACGACGTCCAGGACATGAGCGGTTATCTCGGGCAAATCGTCGTCGAGCGGAACGAAGCGACCGACACCGCCTTCTCCGGCTGTCCCGTGCAGACGGTCGGAGCCGGGACCCCGGCCGAAAAGGGCGGGCTGCGGCCCGGCGACCGGATCGTCGGCTTGACCCGACCGTTCGAGGGAAAAACGGAGACCCGGAAGATCGAAAATTTCGAGCAACTTCGGGCCGCCCTCCTCGCGACCAAGCCGAAAGAGAAAATCGAACTTGAAATCGTCCGGCCCGGCGACGGCGGAACCGGGGAAACCCATTCGCTTTCCGTCGAGCTGGGCCGTGCTCCGATCAGCGTCGTCCGCCCGATCGGAACGATCACGACTTACGAAGAGTACCACGATTTGCGGGGCTTGCACGCTTACGACCCGCAAAAAGACGACCAACTCTCCTACCTTTGCACCCTCGGAATGATCGACGACCGGCGGCTGCCGTTGCCGAAAAGTCTCGAAAAGAACCCGCCGAAGCACCTCGGTGTCGTTCCCCGCGACACCTCGATCGACACCGAAATCGAAGGGGTCAACATGCGATCGGGTCTCTGGGAACTCGTTCATCACACCGAAAACGAGGCGGCGTTTCGGATTTTGCTCCCAAAATGGAAGCTCGAAATCACCAAAACCTTCCGCCTCGCCCGAAAAACGGACGCCGAGGACCCTCGGGCGATCAATCCGCTCGGGGCTTACCATTTGAACGTTTCGATCGACATCAAGAACCTCGACCTCAAGGAGCGCAAGGTCGCCTACGTCCTCGACGGGCCGAGCGGGTTGCCGCTCGAAGGGGGCTGGTATCCCCGGAAAACCGGGCCCGGCTGGGGCGTTTACGGCATTCGCGATGTCGTCGTCAAGTTCGACCGCGGTCCTTCCGAAACGATTTCGAACAACACCGTCGCGAACGACCGTTTCAGCCGCGAGCCTTGGAAAGACGACCGGCTCGATTACATCGGCGTCGACTCGCAGTATTTCCAAAGTACGCTGATCCCGTTCGAGGAAATGCCCGGCGAGATTTGGCACGCCCGGACCTTCCCGATCCGCGTCGGCGAGCACAACGTCGCCTGGTCGAACCTGACCGACATTTCCTACCGGACCTACAGTGTCGAAAAAACGCTCAAACCCCTCGGCGATCCGGATTCCTCGTTCTCGCGGCAGTACACGATTTTCTCCGGGCCGAAAAAACCGGACGTCCTTTCCGTCTACGGACTGTACAACACCATCTCCTACGGCTGGTTTTGGTTCGTCGCGATCCCGATGCTCGCGTTTTTGCATTTCATCAAAACGTACCTCGTCTTTCATTATGGGTTGGCGATCATCGTTTTGACCGTTTGCGTCCGATTGTTGATGTTCCCGATGAGCCGCAAGCAAGCGATCAGTGCCGCGAAAAATGCCGCCCTCATGCCGGAAATCCAGAAAATCAAGGAAAAATACAAAGGGAACCTCGAAGCCCAAAGCAAAGCCCAACAAGAACTTTGGAAAAAGCACAATTTCAACCCGCTCAGCGGTTGCCTCGGGCTGTTTATTCAATTGCCGATCTTTATCGGCCTGTACAAATCGCTCTCGATCGACGTCGAACTGTACGGAACACCGCTGATTTCGGAAAGTTTCCGCTGGTGTCGCGACCTCTCGGCCCCGGACATGCTGTTCGATTGGAGCGCTCTTTGGAATTCGTTCGGCTGGACGTCCTTCAACACCGGACAGGGGATGCTCGCCCTCGGCCCTTACTTCAACATTTTGCCGCTGGTAACCATCGTCTTGTTTTTGATTCAACAGGCTGTGATGATGCCGCCGCCGACCGACGACCAGGCCCGGATGCAGCGCAACATGATGCAGTTTATGATGATCTTTATGGGCTTCCTCTTTTTCAAGGTCCCGAGCGGTTTGTGCATTTACTTTATCGCGACGACTCTTTGGGGGCTGGCGGAAAAGAAATTGATCCCGAAATACGAGTTCAAGCCGAACGAGGAAACCGGCGAGCACGTCCTTTCGGCCGGAAAAAAAGCCCCCTCCCCTGCCCCGAAGCATCCCGTTCCTTCGGAAAAGGAGCAAATGGGCAAAATCGGCAGCATGTGGAAAAAGCTCGTCGATAAGGCGAGCGAACCGAACACGATCGGTAAAAGCGAAAAGATCGGCAAAAACGAAAAAAAGAAAAAGAAGAAAAAATGATTCCTACTTCATTTAACCGGTACTCCGTGTTACCTGGCCGGTACTCCGCGCAGTTCATCCTTCTCATTCTTTTACTCTTCGGGCTCACCCTTGAAGCTCCGGCCCAAAATCGCGGCCGTCGCGGCGGCAACCGCCCGCAAGCGGCGGCACCGCCCGGTGCGGTTCCCGATCTGACCGATCCGGTCGCTTCCCTCCCCTTGGAACTGCCCGATCTCGGCGAGGGCCCTTCGATCGCCCCCGTCGTCCCCGCGAAAGTGGTTCAATACGCGAGCCGAATTTTCGAGAAATACGACACCAACGGCGATGGGCTACTCCAACGCGAGGAATGGGAAAAAATGCCCGGTTCCCCGCAGAGCATCGACACCGACGGCGATTTCGTGATCACCCTCGAAGAGTTCGTCCGCTTTATCGCCCTGTACGGTGCGGTCCGGACGCTGCACCGCCCGAACCCGCCGACGGCCGCGCCGCGGCAAACGCTTGATCCGGCCGCGTTCTCGCATTTCCGGCCGCTCAGCGTTCCGCTCGGAACTCCGCAAGAAGCAAAAAAATCCGACACGGCAACGCCCCCCTCCCCTGCCCTGCCCTTGCCGGACGAGCAAGCCGACGTTCCGCGAATCGGCGAGCAGTCGGACGAGAAAAGCGAGGACGGCGAGCCCGCAAAAGAGTTGAGTGATGAGGAACTGGATTCGCTCTCTTACGAAAAGATTCTTTCGGGCCAATTCAAGCCGTCGGAGAAAAAATACTACCGGCCGCTCAGCGAACTGCGGGGCGTCCCGAATTGGTTTATTCTGCGAGACAAGAACGGCGACGGCCAGCTTTCGATGGTCGAATTCGACCCGACACTTTCCCCGCAAGGCTTGAGCGCGTTCGGAAAGCTGGACAAAAACGGCGACGGCTTTCTTACCCCCGACGAAGTTCAAGCGCAGGGGAAGTAGAGAAAAATTAAGAATTAAAAATTATGAATTGGACTTCGCGACCGTAGGTCGCGGCTCTCTTCCCACTTCCCACTTCCCACTGTCCTCTGTCCCCAATGCCCCTCCCCTCCCCTTTTTTCGTTCTCGGCACCGGCAACCGCAAGAAAGGGCTCGAGCTGGCCGAACTGCTCGCTCCGTTCGGCATCGCGATTCGGACGTTGGCCGATTTTTCCCAACATGCCGAGATCGTCGAAGACGGCCGGACCTTCGCCGAAAACGCGGTCAAGAAAGCGACCGAACAGGCGAAATGTCTCGGGCATTGGATGATCGCCGAAGACAGCGGCATCAGCGTCGACGCCTTGGGCGGTGCTCCGGGCATTTTTTCGGCACGGTTTTCCGGGCCTGAAGCGAACGATAATTCGAACAACCGCTTCCTGTTGGAAAAACTCGGCGATCTGCCGCTCGAAAAGCGAACGGCTCATTACACCTGTCATATCGCCGTCGCCGACCCCTCGGGCAACATCCGGGCCGAGACCGAGGCCTGTTGCAAAGGACGAATCCGATTCGAACCGGTTGGGTCGGGCGGTTTCGGTTACGACCCGCTGTTCGAGATCGTCGAATACAAAAAGACGTTCGGCGAAATGAGCCCCGCGATCAAAAAATACCTCTCACATCGTTCCCGGGCGATGCGCGAATTGATCCCGAAACTGCTCGCTCTTTCCGAACACCTCGGCGACGACGGGTAATGACCGTGAAACCGCCAAATAATAAAACTCGTAAATGAGCCGCGTACTGTGTACGCGGAGTGAACGGACGACCTCTTCCCCCCCGCGTACACAGTACGCGGCTCGTTGTTCTCGCTTTTTTTTGAAATGAGTTTGAAACGCTCTACTTCCCAACGGCATACAAAAATCCGTTGAGCGGAATATAAATCGTCTCGTTCGCGGCCGTCGTCGGGGCGAACATCGCCTCCGGCATCGTCAGATCGGCGAGAATCTCCGGCGTTTTTCCCGCCCGGAGAATGTAGTAATGCCGCCGGTCGGTCCCAACGTACAATTTACCGTCGGCCGACTGCACCCCGCCCCAGGGATCGCCGTTCAGTTGAACCGAGCCGTAAGGCTCACCCGTCGCCGCGTCGAGAACCCGCAAATTCCCTTTCCGATCGGCGAAATAAACCAAACCTTCGTCGATCGCGATCGGGGCGACCGCGCCGTCCTCGATCGGCGAAAAGGACCAGGCAAGCGCCGAATCGGTCGCATCGATCGGCCGGTCGTCCGGCACGTTCGGCAAATCGACCGGCACGATTTTCCGGTCGAGCGGCTTCCAATGCTCGCGGGCGGCCCGCGGATCGAGGGCGACCAACCAGGAAGTTCGCGGTTTGGAACTGTTCGCGATGTCGGAGCCGAATTGCAGGTACAATCGATCCTGATAAAAGACTCCGGCCGCCGCCGCACAATACGTCGCTCCGCCGCTTCCGATATGAAACGCGGCACGTTCCAAACCCGAGTTCGCCCGGGCGGTCGGATCCCCTTGAAAAATCCAATCCGGTTCGATCCGGTACAATG
This sequence comes from Thermoguttaceae bacterium, assembly GCA_031549145.1. GTDB lineage: Bacteria > Planctomycetota > Planctomycetia > Pirellulales > Thermoguttaceae > JAVBSX01. The sequence goes on from JAVBQI010000054.1 coordinate 5,684, forward strand.
CCCTGCCGAAATCGGTGGTCGGCTTCTCCGCATACGGCAAAACCATCGCCCGATCCAACGCCCGAAAAGCGTAAAGCACGCCGTTGCCGCTCGCGAAAAAGAGGATGTCTTTTCCGTCGACCCGCCCCAGCGTCGGCGAGGTCCATTGTCCGTGTACCATCCAAGGGCCGACCCAAAAATCGTCCCGCCCGAGCGGTCGGCCGCTTTCGGCGTCGAACACCAACAGCGCAGCGGCCTCCGGAACGTCCATTTTCTTGTGCGTTCCGTCCAGCCCATTGGCCGTTCCGACATACAGCAAGCCCTTGTGATACAACACCGAATGATTGTTGGTGTCGTGCTGCCGTATGCCGAGCCCGGAGATCATGTCGTACAACCAAATCACCCCCTCGCCCGGGATCGATTGCAGCGGCGGCTCCCAACGCAGTCGCGATTGCGGGACGTCGGTTTCCTCGGAACGGCTTTGAAAATGAGTTCGCAGGAGCGTTTCCCAGTTCAACGTCGTTTTTTCGCCGCGCTCGTTTTTGAACCAATCGAGTCGCATGCACAGGAGCTCGCCGCGATTCGAGACGAAATAAACCTTACCGTCCCGAACGGTGACCGGCGAGGTGAGCCCGACCTGGGCCGTGTCGAAGAAACGAATGTCGTCGACTTTCGGAAACACGATTTGCCGCAGCAGCCGGCCGGTTGTTTCCTCGAAGCAGAGCAACACGCCCCGATCCCCTTCGATCTCCGGATCGTAACCCGCGTCGTTGTTGGTCCCGACGAACACGCAACCTTCGGCGACGACCGGGGCGGTGTAGGCGCGCGAGCCGATTCGCCGGACCCAGCGGACGTTGGGGCCGGTTCCGACGATCTCGCCGGTTTTCGGATCGCGCGACCCCGGCTCGAACGATTCGGGCAGCCCTCGCTCGGCCGAGACCATGTTGCGTGTCCCGAATTCCCCAGGCTGCGGCGCATCTCCTCCCTGCAAGCCGGCGGTTACGATCAGGAAAACGGCTAAAGACAGGACGGCGTCTTTCATATTTCGCTCGACGTGATTTTCGGCTGAAAAAAGGAACCCCCAGTGTAGCCGAAAGATTGAGCATTGAAAAGATTTCCCCGCAACCGGGCACGAGGATTGCAATGTCAAACACAACCCAGACCGCCTTCAAGTTTCACGTTTTGAATCCGAGTCGTTTTGCGGCGGGACAGGGATCGGCTTGGCATTTTTCTCGGACCTCGCGTAAGGTTCGCTCCTCCTGTCGCAGCAATCCCGTCAACGACACCGCGATATTCG
>JAVBQI010000195.1:0-6319 GCA_031549145.1 Thermoguttaceae bacterium
CGGGGTCCCTCTCATTCCGACCCGGCACGACCATTTCGCGATTCCTTTCGAGATCAAAGCCGACGGCAGCGACGAAGTTCCCAAAGAGATCGAATTGATTTATTCGACCGATCACGGAATGAGCTGGTTCCCGTATGGGCGGATTGCACCCGAAAAACGGCAGTTTTATTTTCAAGCGCCGACGGACGGGGAGTATTGGTTCCTTTTCAAGACCTACGGTCGGGACGGCATCGCCAATCCCAACAGCCGTCGTAACCCGATGCTGCGGGTTCTAGTCGACTCGATTCCGCCGAAACTCACCGTCGAAGCCGAGCAGCGCAGCACCGGCGAGGTCCAGTTGCGTTGGAGTATCGAAGATGCCAACCTCACGAAAAAATACCCCGGCATCTCAATCTCTTACTATCGGCCCAATAAATCGGATCCGAGCGATTGGAAAACGGTCGCGGTCGATCCGTTGACCGTTCAAGCCGAAGGGCGGAAGTTCAGCGGCGAGCAGATTTTCTGGCCCGAGCGGGATGCGCATTCCGTCGAGATTCGCGTCGAGGTCGCCGATGTTGCCGGCAACCGGGAATTGCAAAGCCGAACCGTCCCCCTTTCGGCCGTTGGCGGAACCGCCGATTCCTCACTGTTGACGGAAGAAATGCAGCAAAAAACGGAAGGTTTGCAAAGTCAATTCAAACCGCCGACCTTTCGTTCGCCGGAATCGTACCGGAATCCCGTTCCCAAGCCCGCCTCGTCCGCTCCCGGAGTGCCGCTAACCCCGCCGAAACCGCTGATTCTTTCGGAAAGCAAGGGAACCCCATCCAGCCTTCGGGAGTATGCCAAATCACTCGAAAAGGTGAAACCCCTCGCCAGTGCGCCGGCCCCTCGGCCCTTGGGTGAGACAGGCAGATCCCCAGTCTTGGGGCTAACGGAAACCAACCGCTTTGTTCAAGCCGATTCTTCGGCCCAATCCGACGAAAGCGATTCTGCGGGGGCCAGTCTTCTTTCGGGGATTTCAGGCTCGTCGGTTTTGCCTAAATTCGCCAATCCTTCTTATATGGATGTCGCCGCGAATGAGCATTCCGCGAGCGACCCGCCCGTCGAACCTTCCGCCGCCCATTCGGAAGCTTCTCTGTTGGAAAAAAAGGCCGATTTGACGGAAAACTCGAATCGTGGCGCCGCCGAAGAGTCGTTCGAGCCGGTTCCGCAGTTTGTCGAAACCAACCCGCGGTACGGCAGCCCGGAAACGGAAGCGACGGTCGGAGAAACCGCCGCAGTCCCGGCGACCCAACAGGCGACGACCCAATCGACCTCTCAGCCGACCGCTCAACAAACGGCGATCGTCCCCGCCCGTTCGACGGACCCGCCACAAGCGGCGGCGAAAAGCGTCCAGCCCGGGAAGATTGTCAAGGTTGCGTTGACAACCGAAACCCAGCCGCCGCGAATCGTCGTCAAATGGGAGATCGGCGACCGGACTTGGGCGGCGTCCAAGGTTCACATTTATCGCGGAACGGGATTGCACGGCCCTTGGGAACCGATCGCGGTCGATCAAAGCAACACCGGCGTTTACGGCTGGTCGATCACCCCGACTGACCGCGACCCCTTCTTTATTCTCGTTCAGTGCCAACGTTCTCCGGAAGAGATCATTTCGGACACGACCGCCCAACCGATCTTGCTGCCTGGCAAATTATTCGATTGAGCATCTTGAAAACCTCGGGTAAAAACGGTATACCGATTGCGGTGTCTTTGCGCTGACTCCGATTGCAAGGCTTCAGGCTGATTTTCGCACAACGAGGTTTTATCATGTTTCGATTTTCAATATTGGTTCGTTTGGTTTTGCTTCTTGCGCTGCTTGGGGTTCCCGCGATGGGGTTCTCGCAACAGCGGTTGCAGCGGCAAGGCTTTCGGTTTTTCGCCAAGGACAAAACTTCGATCACGCTCAACGACGCCGGCAAGGCGGTTTGGACCTACAATTTCGCCCCGATCACGGACGAAAAGGTCCCGGAAAGCGATCACCGCCGAACGCGGGGCTGTTACATACATCCGCTTTACGGAATCAACGGGGAGGTTTTGACGGACGATTTTCCCAAGGATCATTACCATCATCACGGCGTTTTTTGGACTTGGCCGCATGTCGGCATCCCGCAAGACGACGGCACCGTTTCGGATTACAGCCTTTGGGAAGATAAAGGGATCAAGCAGCAGTTCGTCCGTTGGCTCGGCCGAAGCGCCAACGCCCGTTCGGCAACCCTCGCCGTCGAAAACGGTTGGTATGTCGGCGAAAAGAAGGTGATGATTGAAAAAGTAACGATCCGGACCTTTCACCCCAAGAACGATCCGGCGATCAAAGGGAGCAGGGCCGTCGATTTGGAATTCGTTTGGATTCCAACCGATCGACCGATCACCTTGCGGGGGGCGGAAGGGAAATCTTACGGCGGGCTGACCGTCCGCTTCCGGCCGCCGCCGGCCGCCGGAAAGGAACCGGATACCGCGATCACGAGCATCACGATTCCGGAAGGGATCGCGAAAACCGACCTGCCGGAAAAGCCGTTGCCGTGGGCCGATTACACGTCCCGCTTCGGCGACGGCGAGCAGCGGAGCGGGGCGGCGATTTTCATTCCCCCGTCGCATCCGGACTTCCCGCCGACCTGGTTGACCCGATATTACGGGGCGATGTGTGTCGGTTGGCCCGGCGTCGAGGGAAAAACTTTCCAACCGGGCGAAAAAATTCGGCTCAACTACCGAATTTGGATACACGAAACCCCGGTCGACGTCCCGCAAATCGAAAAAACGTACCAGGAATATACTGCAACTCAACACGGAGTACCGGCTCAATGACGATGAATATTCAAACACTTTCCGATGCCAAAGCCCTGGGACAAACGGCGGCCGGGATCGCCTCGCAAACGATTCAAGACGCGATCGCGAACCAGGGGGAGGCGGCGATCATCCTTGCGACGGGAGCGAGCCAATTCGAGTTTCTCTCGGCCTTGGTCGCGGACACGTCGATCGATTGGTCGAAGGTCGCCGTCTTTCATTTGGACGAATACATCGGCCTCGGCGCCGAGCACCCAGCGAGTTTTCGACGGTATCTCAAGGAACGGTTTCTTGATCGGATTTCGGCCCCAAAAGCGTTTAACGCCGTTCGCGGAGACGCGTCCGATCCGGCCGCCGAATGCGAGCGGCTTGATGCGCTGATCGGCGGCGTCGCGATCGACCTCGCCTGTGTCGGCATCGGCGAGAACGGACACCTCGCTTTCAACGATCCTCCGGCCGATTTCGAGACGGAGAAACCGTACCTGATCGTCCAGCTCGACGAAGCGTGCCGCCAACAGCAATGGGGGGAAGGTTGGTTTCAGAAGTTCGAGGACATCCCGACGACCGCGATTTCGATGAGCTGTCGACAAATTATGAAATCGCGAAAAATCGTCTGCTCCGTCCCCGATGCACGAAAGGCCGAAGCCGTCTATAATACGCTCCGCGGCCCCGTCAGCAATCGCGTCCCGGCATCGATCTTGCAGCAACATTCCGACTGCACGCTTCTGCTGGACCGTTTTTCGGCGGGTTTGCTCGAACAATGAATCGCGAGATCCGCGCGGAAGGCAATGTAATCCGGGACTCGATACCGCTGCGAATTTGAACCGCCGGCCGTTTGAAAAAATCACAGGCCTTGCGACATTCGAAAAGAATTTGAAAGGTCCCTTCAAGAGGAACGAAACAAAAATGATTATTTTGGAAACATCGATCCCCGGGCTGCAAGCGAAGCGGGGAAAAGTTCGCGACATTTACGATTTCGGTGAGACGTTGCTTTTGGTAAGCACGGACCGGATCAGCGCTTTCGACTGGGTTTTGCCGAGCGGCATCCCGGACAAAGGGCGGATTCTGACGCAGATGTCCGCCTTTTGGTTTCAAAAGCTCGGCATCGAAAACCATTTGATTACGACGGACGTCGCGGAAATGCCGTTTCCCAAGGGAACCGACCTCGCGATGTTCGAAGGCCGTTCGACGCTTTGTCGCAAGGGCAAGGTCGTCCCGATCGAATGTATCGTCCGGGGCTATTTGAGCGGAAGCGGTTGGAACGAATACAAAACCAGCGGTACGATTTGCGGTCTCCCCTTGCCTGGGGGGCTTCAAGAGAGTTCCCGGCTCCCCGAGCCGATCTTTACCCCTTCGACAAAGGCGGAATCGGGGCACGACGAAAATATCTCCTTCGACCGAATGGTCGGGATTCTCGGTTCGGAGACTTCCGAAGCGTTGAAGGAAAAATCGATCCAAATCTTTTCCTGGGGCGCGGAATATGCCCGTGAACGGGGAATCATCATCGCCGATACGAAATTCGAATGCGGCTGGATCGACGGAAAACTCGTCCTGATCGACGAGGTGATGACCCCGGACAGTTCCCGGTTTTGGCCCGCCGAGCGTTACGAACCGGGTCGGGGACAGCCGTCGTTCGACAAGCAGTTCGTCCGGGATTGGCTTCTTGCGAGTTCCTGGGACAAGAACAGCCCGCCGCCGGCCTTGCCGCCGGACATCATCGAAAAGACGCGACAAAAATATGTCGAGGCCTTCGAGATCATCACGGGAACGAAGTTTTAGGGACGCTTACGGAGTTTCGGAGAAAATGAATCAGAGCCGCGACCGTCAGGGAGCGGTTTTTGACAGGGGCAACCGCTTCCTTACGGGCGCGGCTCCGAACGTGAGCATTCAAAATTTGTCCGGAACTCGATTGTAGTCTTCCGGCATTTCCGTTGCGGAGTTCGACATCATGCATCAACGAGAGCACCAGCGAGAGCATTGGCACACGCAAATCGGGGTGATTCTCGCGGTGATGGGGAGTGCGATCGGCTTGGGAAATTTTATCCGCTTCCCCGGTCAGGTCGCCTTGTACGGCGGCGGAGCCTTTATGGTGCCGTACTTCATTTCCCTGCTCGTTCTCGGGTTGCCGCTTGCCTGGGCCGAATGGGCGCTCGGTCGATACGGCGGGACACACGGTCATAATTCCGTCCCCGGCATCTTCCGCAGTATTGTCAAACGACGTTGGATCGGGTATGCCGGTTCGTTTTGCGTCCTCGTCCCGGTCGTCATTTTCTGTTACTACATCCTGATCGAAACGTGGTGCCTCGTTTACACGATCCGGTACGCTTTTGGGATGATGCGGCTCGGTGAGCCCTCGGCCTACGCCTCGTATTTCGGCAAGCTGATCGGCATTTCGGAAAACGGACTGGTCTTTCAAACGGTTTTCTCGAACCCGTACCTGGTTTGCCTGCTCGTTTGTTTCCTGTTGAATTTTATGTTGATCTACAGGGGAATTACGCGCGGTATCGAATGGTTTTGCGAACTCGCTTTGCCCGCCCTGTTTCTTTGCTCGATCATCATCCTGATTCGCGTCGCGACCTTGGGCAACCCGAGCGACATCGAAGGGCAAAGTTATCTCGACGGCTTGGGATTCGTCTGGTACCCGGCCGAGCAGGGGAAAACGACCTTGGAAACCTTGTCCGACCCGGAAGTCTGGCTCGCGGCCGCCGGACAAATCTTTTTCTCGCTCTCGATCGGTTTCGGGCTGGTGATCACCTACGCTTCTTACACGCGAAAACGTGCCGACATCGCCCTTTCGGCGGCGAGCGCGGTCTTCGGGAACAGTTTTTGCGAGGTCGTTTTTGGAGGAATGATGATCGTCCAGGCCGCCGTCATGTTTTTGGGACGAGGGGCGATCAACAAAGAACAGCTCGGCAGTTCGTTCGCCCTCGGCTTTCAAACGCTGCCGAGTGTGTTCGAACAGATGCCGATGGGGCAGGTCTTCGGGTTTCTCTTTTTCTTTCTCCTGTTTCTCGCGGCGGTCACCAGTTCGATTTCGCTGTTGCAACCGGCGGTCGCGCTGTTGGAAGACGGTCTTGATCTTTCCCGCAGGAAAAGCGTAACCTTTCTGGGCCTGTTTTTGTTGACGATCTCGCTTTTGATTACGTACTTTTCGCGAAACCTGACCGCCTTGGACACGCTCGATTTTTGGATGGCCAACGTCTTCGTTTTCGTCTTGGCGACGTTTCAGGTGATTCTTTTCGGCTGGGTTCTCGGCCTCGAAAAAGGAATGAAGGAACTGGAACAAGGGGCGATGATGCGCATTCCCCGGTTCGTCAAATACCTGATCAAGTACGTAACGCCGGTTTACCTGCTCGTGATTTTCGCGTTGTGGGCGTACCGCCAGACCGTCTTCAAGTTTCACGGAAAAAATTGCGAACAGATGTGGGGATTTCTTCGTAGGGAGAACAGGACGTGAATGGTTCGCGTCGTTTTTTCTCACAAGGAGGTTACAAAATGCCCGCCGCCGAAGCCCGCTCCA
>JAVBQI010000240.1:0-19402 GCA_031549145.1 Thermoguttaceae bacterium
GGGGGGGTTGAATTTTGAAAAATCCCGGTCAAAATGGTTGGCTCGTTGTCCTTGCACATCATTTTGAATCCTAGTTTGGGGCGTAATTTCAATGGAAGTGGAAACATTAACGGTCGAGCTGCGCGAATCGCTCGGCAAAAGACGGAACCGACGAATGCGGGAGAGTGGGCGGATTCCCGCCGTTTTGTATGGTCACAAAAAGGAAAATTTGAGCCTGTCGCTGCCGGCTGACGAGGTCCAAGCCGTCTTGCGACACGGGATCCGGTTCGTCCAGTTGAAAGGCGCGGTCAATGAAAAAGCGCTGATTAAGGCGTGCCAATGGGATACTTGGGGGCAGGAAGTCCAGCATATCGACTTTGCCCGGGTCAGTGAACACGAAAAAATTCAGGTTCAAGTCTCGATTGAATTGCGGGGAGAAGCCCCGGGTGTCCGCGAGGGGGGCGTTGTCAAACACGTCCTGCACGCGGTCGAGTTGGAATGTGAGGCCGCTTCGGTTCCGGAAAGCCTGGTCGTTAATATCAATCAACTGGAATTCAACCAGATTCTGCATGTCAGCGATTTGGTCCTCCCGCCGAAAGCCAAAGCGCTCGCCGATCCGACGCAGATCGTTGTCAGCTGTCTGGCCGCCGTCGAAGCCGCCGAAGAAGCCGAAGGCGAACCGGGCGAAGTCGAGCCGGAAGTGATCGGTCGCAAGAAAGCCGAAGAAGAAGAATAGTGTACGTGGAAAATGCGTATTGTTGTTGGTTTGGGGAATCCCGGTGAGCAGTATCGAGCAACCCGGCACAATATCGGGTATTTAATCCTCTCGGAAGTTGCCCGAAGGGTCGCATATGAGTCCCCCAAATCGAAATTTCGAGCAGATGCCCTGAATATTCAGGTCCGTGACGAAAAGGTTTTGTTGATTTGCCCGACCACGTTTATGAACCGGAGCGGTTCAAGCGTGTTGGAGGCAAGCCGGTTTTACAAAGTGCCTCCGGAAAATGTTTTCGTCGTTTGTGATGATTTGAATTTGCCGTTCGCGAAAATTCGGATTCGTTCCGAAGGAGGTTCCGGCGGCCAAAAAGGGTTGCAGGATGTGATTCGCGTGTTGGGGACCGAAAAAATTCCCCGGTTGCGATTTGGAATCGGACAGCCGCCCGCCCATTGGGATGCCGCCGATTATGTCCTCGCGAATTTCAGCGATGCGGAAAAAAAATTGCTTCCCGAAGCCCTGAAAAAAGCCGCCGATGCGGTCCTTTGTTACCTGAACGAAGGCTTGAACGAAGCAATGAACCGATATAACGGAAAAATTGATAATTGATAATTGTCTATTAAAAAATTGTCCATTCAATAAAACGAAGGTGGTACTTTGACAGAGAACGTCTACGAAGGGTTGTTTATTTTGGATTCCGAAATGTACACTCGGAATCCGGATGAGGTGTCCGGGCAAATCGACAAATACATCGCCCAATACGAAGGGGAAGTGCTCGTCAGCCGCTTTTGGGAAGAGCGTCGATTGGCTTATCCGATCAAGGGGCACCGTCGGGGAACCTATTGGTTGACTTATTTCAAACTCGACGCCGCCAAAGTCAAGGAATTGAACCGTCAATGCCTTATCAGCGACGGAATTGTGCGGTTTCTGTTTCTGAAAATCGAACCCCGGTTGGTCGAAACGATGGTCGAACATGCTAAGGCGGGACCAGTTCGCCCGGTCAGCGACATCACCGAAGAAACGGCGGCGAAAGTACCGGACGTTTTCGAGGAAGAAGATGAAGATTCCGCCGAAGAATAAAATAAAGTGGGCGTGATTACAATCACGCAAAGGCACCTTGCTCCTTGATCGGCAGTTACAGGAGGGGGTTCGTTTTTCTTTATTCAACCCCGAAATTCAATGGCCAGTTTCAATCGCGTCGTTTTATTGGGAAACCTGACCCGGGATCCGGAATGCCGGTTTCTCCCCAGCGGAATGGCCGTTTGCGATATCGGGCTCGCCGTCAACGACCGACGAAAGAGCCAAACCGGAGAATGGGTCGACGAAACGACGTTCGTCGACATCACCCTTTGGGGCCGAACGGCGGAAATCGCCTCCGAATACCTTTCCAAAGGCTCGCCTGTGTTGATCGAAGGTCGCCTGAAACTCGACACTTGGGAAACCGACGGGCAAAAACGTTCGAAACTGAAAGTGATCGGCGAGCGCATGCAGTTGCTCGGTCGCGGAGGCGAAGGGGGAGGAGGCGGTTCGGCCCGCAATTCGGCTCCTGCTTCCAACCGAAGTTCGGCGGCTCCGACGAGTTATGAAGAGGCGGCCGCGTCCGCCCCCCCCGACGACGAAATACCGTTCTGAAAGAAAGGACGAAGATGCGCGAAAACGAAGACGAGAAAAAGTCTTTCTTTTCCTGCTTTAAGTCGATTTCATTTTTTCTCATTTGAATTCGACTTTTCCTAAAACACCATATTTTTTCTCTATTCCTTTTCCTTTTTCAATGAGTATAGCACAAACCAAAACGGCCAGAAAATCCCGTCGGCGAGGACTGGGAAAGCGGCTCCCGCTCGGTCCCAACGGAGGCATCCAATTACTGTTGATCCAAACGATCGATCCCCTCGGAAAGCAAGGCGACATCGTCGAAGTCAAGCCGGGTTACGCCAATAATTACCTGATTCCCCAGGGATTGGCGACGATCGCGAACGATCATCACAAGCGGATGGTCGAAAAGCACAAGGCCAAATTGATGGAAATTCAAAAGAAACGCCTTGTCGGTTTGCAATCCTTGGCCGAAGAATTGAAAAAGCGAAGTGTTTCGATCGAAGCCAACGCCAACGAAGAGGGACACCTTTACGGTTCGGTCGGAGCGGACGACATCGTCAAAGCGCTTCGGGCGGAAAACCTGGTGTTGACCGCCGACCAGCTCCGTTTGAGCGGCCCGCTCAAGGAACTCGGCCTGTACACGGTTCGGGTTTACCTCGGACATTCGATCGAGAGCGAACTGAAGGTTTGGGTCGTCCCGATCGTCAACGAAACGAAATAAGTTTTTCTGAATTTCGAGATTGATTGCGGAATATCGACATTGTTGCCGGTACTCCGCGATGTTCCGCGAACATTCCTAAAACGCTCCAACTGTTGGAGCGTTTTTTTGTGGGCTGAACGGCCCGATTATTTGACTTTTCCATTCCCATGATTCAGCGAAATCGAACCCGAACGGTACGAATCGGAACGGTCCAAATCGGCGGTGCGAACCCGATTGCCTTGCAAAGCATGTGTGCGACCAAGACGACCGATATTCCCAAGACCGCGGAAATGGCCCAAGGTTTATTCGAAGCGGGGGCGGCGATCGTCCGAATCGCCGTCGACACCCCGCAAGACGCGGCGGCGCTCGCCCGCATTCGGGATCGGACCGAAGCGAACCTTTCCGTCGACTTGCAGGAAAATTACCGTTTGGCGAAAACCGTCGCCCCGTTCGTCGACAAAATCCGGTACAACCCCGGACATTTGCATCACGCGGAGCCGGATATTCCTTGGCGCGAGAAGGTGAGGAAGCTGGCCGAAATCGCCTCGCAACACGATTGCGCCTTGCGAATCGGAGTCAACTGCGGGAGTGTCGATCCGGAGAAAAAGGCGCAACAGGGTATTTCGCCGATGCTCGAAAGCGCGCTCGAACACGCTGATTTTCTGGACTCGATCGGCTTTTTGCGGTATTGCGTTTCGATCAAGGGTTCCGACCCGGCGGTCGTCCTTTCCGAAAATCGTCGCTTCGCCCAATTGCGGCCGGATATTCCGCTGCATTTGGGGGTAACCGAGGCGGGGATGCCGCCCGAGGGGGTGCTCAAATCCCGGATTGCTCTTGAGCCGCTCCTCGCCGAAGGGATCGGCGATACCCTTCGTGTCTCGTTGACCGTGCCCAACGAACGAAAATTCGAGGAAATCGAAGCAGGTCGGTTGATCTTACACAACATTGAAACGGGCAACCTCGTCAATCCCGAGGAATGGAATCGCGACCGTCTCAACATCGTCAGTTGCCCGAGTTGTGCGCGGGTTCAAAACGAGGCGTTCGTGCGATTGGCCGAAGAGGTTCGCGAAGCGACGCGATTCGCGGAGCATTGGCCGCTGAAAATCGCCGTGATGGGTTGCCGGGTCAACGGTCCCGGGGAAACCGACGACGCCGATTTCGGCCTTTGGTGTGGGCCGCACCAGGTCAATCTCAAGCGGGGAGAAAAGCTGATCGGCGCCTTTCCCTATGAGGAAATCGTTGCGCGGCTGATCGAAGAATTGCATCAATCGCGGGAAAAATCAACGTGATCCTCCTGTAAAAGCAGAACGGATCCGAAGTTGGCCCAAAAAAAGCGGCTTCGGGAAAGAACCTTGGTTTTTACCAAAGTCCTTTCCCGAAGCCGCTTTTTCGGTTCGCGGTTGCCTCGGGTTCGAGGAATGAAACACCGGTTGTCTTATTTTTTTCGGAAGCGGCGGACCGCCGGGATTGCCGCCAGCCCAAGGCCGAATATCAGTATCGTCGCCGGTTCCGGCGTGGTGGTCGTGTCCGGACTCAGGTTCGTCATAATCGCGACAAAGTCCTGATAATCCCAATCGGCGGGTAAACCGCCTCCGGCCGCCGTCAGGTGCAGGTCTTCCCAGCCGAACATGTAAACCGAATCATTGCTCGTGCCGTATTTCGCGTTGTAAAGGTCCGTAATGTCCAATGCGATCATGTGAATCTGGTTATCCCCTTTGAGAGAACCGTGATTCCCGTTCGCATCCGGGTCCGAGGACCAGCTGTAAACCAACTTCGTGCCGTTGTACGCGTCCAATTGAAAATTGACGTGAAGACCGTCGGCGATGCCGACGACTTTGTCGCCGCTCAAGTCCGTGATGCCGCCGCCGATATTTTGCGTGCCGGAAAGGCTGATAAGATTAGAGACAAATGTTCCTTCCGAATCGAAAACCGAGAGCTCATGGCCGAGCGAAGCAACCTTGTAGGCCCCGACCAGCTCGGAACCATTCGTCGTCCAGTCCATATACGGGTCGACTCCTCGGGCGTTGAACAGGTCGTTACTGCTGGTAAACAAACCATCGATCCCAAGCTGCTCGGCAAAATAAGCGTTGAAAAGTTGAAAAAAGTTGTTGCTGTCCTTGTAGGGATTGCTGTCGTTGATATTGATCCCGTATTCCAATGTCAGCAATTCCGCTCGGGACTCGACCGAGAGTGTCAGGAGCAGCAAAGCGGAAAGTAAAAGTGCGACGAATTTTTTCATTTCGATCTCCCCATCTGATCGTGTGTTTGCTTTTTTTGGTCTCAGAGAAACTCCCTGAGGTTAGGGACTATTATAGAGCATTATTTGTGCCAAAAACAGTGTCGCGAAAATATTTTTGTCTTTATATTTTCAAAAAAGCATAAACTCTTGTTTTGTATTGTCTTACGACAAAACAATATTTTGTTTTCGACGAGACTTTCTTGGAAATACGCGGGGCTAAAGAATAAAATTCGCTGAAAAATGCTACACATTTGGAAAATACCTCAAAAGTGCATTATTTTGCAACAGAATGTCTGGTGGTCGCTTTCCAATGAGCATTGTCGGTCCGCAACACTTGAATCGCTCTAACCGTCCCGCTGCCCGTTTTCTTCGATGATCGACATCAGCTTGATGAGATGAAAGATCACGAAAAACACGACGACGACGGCGGCGACGATCTTAATCACGTCGAAAAACGACCTTTGCGTCTGTTGCGGACCGCCAAGATTCGGTTCCGAAAGGCTCGTTTCGACCACCGTTCCCCCCAAGGTCGGAAACCGGGTCGCGTATTTTTCTTCCGGGTCGCTTTTTCGGGCCGCCGGCACGGTTTCGACATAAGCACTACTTAAAGGCTCGGCATTTGTCCGCGCGGTTTGTCGGTTTTGGTTTTCAAAAGAATCGTTTCGATTTTGTTGGCCGCGAACCGGCGTGCTCGGAATGATCTCGCGGACGGAGGAATTGATCGCGACGCGGCTCGGTTGCACTGTTCCAGAAGAAGCGACGCTGCCCGCTCCCGAAGAGAATGTCGGGGTTTGTCGTTCGCCCAAGCCCGGCAGGTTAGTAGAAGACGCATTGTTCGTTCGCGCAAGCGGCGCGGAAACCGTGTTGTTCGAAGCCGGTACGACAGTCTGCCGCTCAAACGGCGGGAAGGCGGGAAAAAAGCCGATTTGCGACTGGGCCTGTTCCTGGGCCGGGATGCTTTTGACGGCGGTTCGCGAAGCCGCGGACCCGCGACCGCCGAACGAAGAGCCCGATGTGCTTCGAGAGGAGGCGACGACGATCCCGGTTTCTTCTTCCGTCGCGAGTTGCGTCCGCGTTAACTGCGTTCCCTCGAGCAGACTATGCGACGGGCGGCCCGGCTCGATCGAAGCAAAAAGCGTTTCCGGCTCCTTCGGAGAGGCGGCGATTTTTTCGCGGGATTGCTTCGCGAAAATCCGTATCCGTTCGCAACAGCTGCCGGCCGTGTTTTGCAAATCCGAGCCGAACAAAACCCCGGAAATTTCCCCCTTTCGGTTGAAAATCGGGCCTCCGGAATCTCCTTGCCGGGCACTGACGGACACTTCGATCAACTCGTTCGGAAAGCCGATTTCCGGGGCGATGTATTTCGTGCAACGACCGCCGATCAGGCGATACTTCCCGTTGCCGTAGCCGGCGATCCAAAGCGGATCGTCGATTTTTGGCGTTTCTTTCGAAATCGCGACGATTGGAATGTTTGTCGGTTTGGATGTCAAGAGCAGGGCCAAATCCCAGGTTTTGTCGTAAGAGACGACCGAGGCGAACGAGGCGAAACCGTTCGGAAAATGAACCTGGACCAAGCCGACCGTTTCGCGAACAACATGCCAATTGGTGATAACCAGCCCGTATTGGCCGGTTTCGCCGATCAGCGTTCCGGAGCCGAACGAATGCGCACCTTTTTCGAATGCAAGGATTCTTGCAACCGAAGGGTGAGGGTCGCTCGCCGGATTCCATTTTTTGGGATTGGCATTCGAAGCATAAGGGGCGGAAAGAGGAGCCCCGCTCTTCTTATCCGTCAAGTTTTGCGCAAATATCGCATTTTCCCAAATCGTTAGAATAAGGACGAGCGTAATAGTTGCTGTCAGCGGCTTCATTCGCTCTGTTTTTTTCCTTATCGGGCTACGGCTATGACTTTCTTTTCTCGCCGCTGCGCCTCATTTTGGAGGATTCGCTTGAGGAGGTGAACCCTGAGTTTTTCAAGCTCCTTTGCTTTGGAAGTCTGTTCTTTTTCCGGTTTCATACACGATTCCCAATCGATCGAACTTGGTTGCACACTTTCTCATTTCGGTCCCGTTGTCGGGATTAATGAATACGAACCGCCATTTCCTAGTTTCGGTTGCTTGGGAGAGGAAAAATAAGGAAACCCTTTTGAGCCGGAAAATCGGGCATTGCCGTTACAACCCGCAAAGCCTGACGGGGGTTAACACAGGAAAATGAAAGCCATGCACGGAGTATTGACAGTTCATAGACGTAATGGTCCGTCTATATGCTTTGCACTTTTTCGCCTTCGATTTTGGGTGTCGGAATTTTATTGGCATTCGGAGGTCGAACGCCGATCTTAGCCGGCCTTTTAAAAACGCAATAAAATCATACGCGACAGCGTGTTGCGGTTTTCTTGCACGAAAAATATAATGCGGTGTGTTCGGGACATTTCCAAGTCTTTGAAAAATCATGGAAAGCGACAAAAAACGTTTGCAGCCTTCGCAACCCTTCATTTCACACGAAAATGAGCCTGAATCCAAACGTTATGAAATTCGCCCACTTTTATTGGGCGACGATTATCAGGAATTCGAACGCGCGGCCAAGGATTATATTAGCACGGATATTAAATCGTTCGTCGAAAAACATCCTTTCTACCGGCTGTACTTCGATTGGGTCGAGGATGAAGACCTGGAATCCTTCCTGGACAACCTGGAGCACCCGCCGCATTTAAGCGAGTTGTTGATCTATTGCGGAAGGACGCGAGGAAAACTTTTTCACTTCATGGATGACGGTGATCAGGATTTCCCGGAAATCATTCAATTCATTTCAAAGAATGTCGAACTGCGGGGAAAACCTTTGAGTTTCCCACATGATCCCAAGGGAGAAACCCTGCTTCAGCTGTCAAATTACGATACGAATTCCTCACCTGATTTTTTCAGGAAAGCGGACGAACTCCTGTCCGCGATCGGCTTGCGATTGGTCACATTAGTTGATTCGTTCATGGGCAGTCCGCTGGCTGAATTTTATTTCGGCGTTTTGTCCGAAACGGATATGCTTGCCGTTGACTCAAAGCACTGGCAGGAAGGGAAATGGAAACTTACGCTGGTCCGAGGATTGGATGCCATATTCAAGCAAATCGATTACAGCAAAGAACTTAAAAAATATCTTGCGCACGCGAGTTTCAAATCCCCCGATGCACGATTGCTTTTATTCGCGAAGGTCTCGCTGGACAACGATTTTCCCCGGTTCGCGTCCATGCTTGACGAGTTGGAAAAATTAACGCATGAGCAATTTACGAGCAAGCATTCGGCGTTCATCAAGGATGTTTTTCATCCGAACATCGAGGAAGTTTCGGAACGTGACGCCCAAACATGGTATTTTTGCGATTACCGTATGAACTTCGACGGCATTTATGTTCCATCGCTGCCTGAGTATTTCTACATGGATTACGCCCAATGGAAAGGAAGGTCCTGCTGGGTCGATTGGAGCGGCGAAGGCGAATCGGGGGAACTCGCCGGCAACATCGACAAAATGTTGGCCCGGAACTGGAATTCCCGGTTCGAGTGGGATACCGATGAGTTCGACTCTCAAATCAATTTTGAAGAGATAGAGCGAGGGCAATATATCCTGCTGCTGTTTCGGGCTGTTGACGCCAAACTTCAGTCGCAGGGTTTCCGGCTTGTCATTTTCTCGATGGGAGACGACGCCTATCATTACACAGTGCTCCCATCGGATGCCGCCGAAAGAGTTTATGGTTTATGTTGGGGAGAGGGATTTATAGTCCATTCAATCGACTGTTCTCCAAGCGGGAAATTGGCCTGGAGCATGTTTTGGGGCGGGCTCTGGCAGTCTTTTGTCCATAAAATTAGAATCGCGGCTTTTAACTTCAAGTGGCATTTTAAGAACTTGCGCAAAAAATCCTAATCTCTCTCAGGTCGGAATGACGAAAGGCAAGGTTCAAGTTTTTTGCACTGGCCAATGTCAGGTGCGATTCCCGTCCGCCAGGAAATTATGGTAAAATTTCGGGAGTATCTGCCGCATACTCAATTTTGGACCGCCGCCCATGCCCAACAGAAACCTGCCGTTGCTTTTCGGGATTTTTCTTTTTTTCGGAACCGTTTGCTCCGCATTCGCCCTTTTTGCGCAGGACAATCCGTCTCGAAAACTCACTCCACTTCCGGAAAAGCAGCGGAATCTGCTCGAAAAACACGAACGGCTGGAGATGATTCTCTTGCGGATGGCCGAGAGTGACATGTCTTCGAACCCGCGTCGGGCGGCGCTCTTGAAAAAAGTGCTTGGGGTGAGCAAGGATCGGCTCATCACGATGCGGATGGACGAGATCGGCGCGATTCTCGAACGCAAGCGGCTCGCCCAGGCGATCGAAGGGCAGGAAGGGGTCGAGAAAGATCTCGCCGAACTATTGGCCCTGCTCGAAAGTGAGAATCGCGACCAGCGTCGTGAGGCGGAAAAAGAAAAAATCAAGGAACATCTCCGAGAGCTTGACGATTTGATTTTGCAGCAACGGGCTCTCAAGGGCAAAACGGCCGAAACGGAAAAAATCGAGCCGTTGTCCGAGACGCAGAATTCGCTTGAAAAAAAGGCGGCCGACCTCGCCCGACGGCTTGCCGAGTTGCAGGAGGTCGGTCCCGATTCCGAAAAGTCTTCTTCGAAAAAGGAGAGTCCGGACCAACAGGGAAAGCAGGGACAAAATCAAAGCCCGTCGGAACAGGATGATTCGAAATCGGAGGACGAAAAGTCCGAACAAAAGCTTTCGCCGACCCAAAAGGCGATGCAACAGGCCCGGCGACGGATGCAACGGGCGAAAGAGGAGTTGGAGAAATCACAAAAACGCGGCGCCGTCGACGAGCAGGAAGAGGCGATCGCCGAATTGCAGCAGGCCCGGGCTGCGTTGGAGCGGATTTTGCGGCAATTGCGGGAAGAGGAGATGATTCAAACGCTGCAATTTCTCGATGCGCGTGTTCGAAAAATGCTGCAACTGGAAAAAGCGATCCGGACACAAACGGAACGCTTGAGCACGGAGCAGGCGGCCGATTCGGCGGACCAAGAGGCGGCCGCCCGACGGGTGCAGGTTTTGGCGAGCCGGCTTGGGGCGGATCAAACGAAGGTGATCGAAGACGCCGATGCCGCTTTGCTGTTGCTCCGGGAGGACGGGACCGCCGCCGCGATGAGCGAATCGCTCCTGCAAAGCCGTTTCGACATGCTCGAGGTCGCGAACCGGCTCGGCCGCGCGGAAATCGGTCGCGCAACCGTTTCGCTCGAAGACTCGATCATCGAATCGTTGCAGGAAATGCTCGAAGCGCTCGAACAGGCGAAGAAGGAACTGCAAAAACGACAACAGGACGAGCAGGCGGGAGATGCCTCGCAATCGGAGGGGGAAGACAGTTTGATCGGCATTTTGTCGGAACTTCGCATGATCCGGACGATGCAAAAGCGGGTCAACGAGCGAACGGCCCGATACGCGGAATTGTTGGGCGAGGGAAAGAGCGACCTTTCGGAACTCAAGGCCGGAGTCGAGGAGCTGACCCGACAGCAGGATCGCATTCAAAAAATCTTGCGTGATATTCGCTTGAAAAGAAATCAGTGAGTGTCGTCGGCGTCTGCGCCGCTCGGCTAAACGGGCTTTTGCGAAAGATTTCGCAATCTTGCGAGTCGGGTTCGTTCCTTGTATAATTATTGTTCCGTCTCAAAAACGGTTCATTTTCAGCCCCTCGGCGGGAGCCTTTTCCGAAAAGTTTTTTATGAAAACAACGCGCAGAGAATTTTTGGCGACGGCGGGTGCCGTTTCGGCCGGGCTCGCTCTCGGCGGCGGGGCGATCGGGCTTCGAACGGCTCAAGCCGGGAACACGCCTACGAAAGCCTATAAAACCCAACTGTACAAATCGAAGATCGACATTGCTCCGACCGATGAGCTTTGCGAGCATTGGTTGGCCGCTGGTTTCGAGGGACTGGAACTGAAAGCCTGGAAAGTGCCGGTTGAAGAAGCCCGCAAGTCCCGGCAAATCGCGGACAAACACGGTTTTCGGTTGCATTCGGTGATGCGGGGGCGGGCGCTTTTCAATCATAAAGACGAATCGATCCGGCGGCGGTCGATCGAAGACACCAAGCACGGCTTTTTGACCTCGGCCGCCTACGGAGCGGAGACGTTGCTCTTTGTTCCCTGCTCGATCGGCGACGGAGCGTTCGCGATGCCCGATCCGTGGGATTACGAAGTCGATTTCGACCCGGCGACGCTGATGGTCAAATCGGTTGTTCCCGGCGACAACTCGAAATATGTCGATTACATTGCCCGATACAACGAATCGACCGCAATGTCGATTCAAGCGTTCGAGGAACTGATTCCGATCGCGGCCAAAGAGGGGGTGATCATGGGGATCGAACATGTTTTGAACAATCTCTGGTGCACGCCCGAGCATTTCGCGGCGTTTATCCGTTATTTCAATACGCCCTGGTTGCTCGGATATTTCGACGCCGCGAACAACGCAAAATATTCGAAGCCGGAACTTTGGGTCCGGGCGTTGGGACATTCGCTGGTCAAGCTGCATCTCAAGGGTTACAAAATCACCCAAGAGCGCGGCAAACGGGGCGGCGGCGAAGGGGATTGGTCCAAAGTCGACGAATCGACGATCGACTGGAAGGCGATTCGCGACGCGTTGGAAGATGTCAACTTCAACGGTTGGGTTTCGATCGAGGAGCGTGGGCAGACCGATGAGCGTTACGCTCAAATCATCGGCGAGTTCGACGCGGGAACGTTGGTTAACAAGAGGCTCTAGGCTTCGGGCTTCAGGCTTCAGGAATGCGTGCCAATACAGGCCGCGGGCAAAAAACGGAAGTGATTCGTCGATCAGAATTGTTCAAGCCCCCCGACACGCAACCTGAAATCTGAAGCCTGAAGTCTGAAGCCCGAAGCCTTTAGCAACAAGGAGACACATGCAAACGACACGACGAAATTTTTTGGCGAGCACTTCCGCAGCACTTGCCTTGGGCGGGACGCTTTTTAACACTTCGGGCTCGACTCTCAAAGCCGCGACCGAGAAGGCACAACCGTTTCGCACGAAACTGTACAAGGCGTTGATCGGAGCGAGTCCGACCGAGGAGATTTGCGAAACCTGGAAGAAGGCCGGTTTCGAGGGTATGGAGGTTACCAACTGGAATGTTTCTCCGACCGAAGCCCAAAAGGCCCGGCTGATCGCGGAAAAGCACGACTTTTACCTGCATTCGGTGATGCGTGGCTGGGCGGAGTTCAACAACAAGGACGAATCGCTCGCGAAAAAATCGATTGAAGAAACTAAAACGGCGATTCGCGCGGCGGCCGCCTATGGGGCCGAGACCATTTTGCTGGTTCCCTGTCGCGTCGGGGGAATGAAAATGCCCGAGGCTTGGAATTTCGATATCGGTTTCGACCCGTTGACGCTCGTCGTTAAATCGGTCACTTCGGGAGACAACTCGGAATTCGCCGAGTACATCGCGGCCCAAAACGCCTCGACCGAAGCGACGCTCCGGGCCGTCGAAGAGCTGATCCCGGTCGCCGCGAAAGAAGGTGTGATCATCGCGATCGAAAACGTTTGGAACAACCTTTGGAGCACGCCGGAATACGCGGCGGCGCTGATTCGGCATTTCGACAATCCCTGGGTCAAAGCGTATTTCGATCTCGGCAACCACACGAAATACTCGAAAGCGGAATACTGGATCGAAGCGTTCGGCTCGCTCATGGTCAAGCTGCACATCAAAGGCTTCAACATCACGAAACCGTTGGGCAAACGCGGCGGCGGCGAAGGGGATTGGTGCAACATCGACAAGGCGAACATCGATTGGAAGTCGATTCGCGTCGCCTTGGAAAACGT
Source organism: Thermoguttaceae bacterium (assembly GCA_031549145.1). GTDB lineage: Bacteria > Planctomycetota > Planctomycetia > Pirellulales > Thermoguttaceae > JAVBSX01. Next base: position 13,062 of record JAVBQI010000240.1, read on the forward strand.
CGGCTACAACGGTTGGATTTCGATCGAAGAGAAAGGGTATACCGACGAACAGTTCAGCAAAGTGCTCGACGATTTTATCGCCGGGACGTTATGATGTTTGTTGCGAATGCTTGCGTCGCGGCTTACCAGCCGATGCAAAAGCCGAGGTTGAAAAGATGTGACGATTGCATTTCGTTCAGCATCAGATCGTAGTCCGCGAACAATTTGAGATTGCCGATGCTCAGCTTCAGGCCGGTGCCGTACCAGAACCATTCCCGGCCTGTTTCCCCGGCGTAGGACCATTGCACCGGCGTTGAGAGGCCGGGGTTGACGCTGAAATAGCTGAAATAGGTCGGGCTTTCGTCCAAGAATTCGTGAACCCAGCTCGCCCGGGCTTGGAGGGTCAATATGCCGAGTTTGAGATTGACACGCAGCCCGAGCAAGGATTTCAAACCATCGAAGGACTCGCTCTCCAGAATTTCGTCTTCAATCGTCGCTTCGTCATGCCGAAGAAAGTGGTAATGAACCCCGGCGAACGGCTTGACGCCGAAACAGCCGAGAGGAAGGTCGAGACCGAATTCCCCGTAAACGTTGGCCTGCTGCCCGTCGAGCGAGAGGTCGCCGAACGCGGGCGAACGGAGGTCGTACTTGTCGATTCCGCCGTTGGCGTTGATCGAAAGGTGGGCGGCGGAAAGGACCTTATGGTAGGTGAGGCCGATCAGGTTGTTCGTCGTATCCCCTTGAAATAATTCGTTCCAGTTTTGGCTATTGCTTCCGTAGTGATAATAAGCGCCGAGAACGCGTTGGTTCGATTTGAGTTCGATGCCGAGAATCGCCCCCCAAAGATCGGAGTCGATTTCCCCGAAATCGGTCGGTTCGATCTTCGAAGTGTCGTAATACCCGGTGCCCCAGATCCGGATTCCGCCCCCTCTGCGAGGCAGAAGGGATCGGGCCAAACCGGAATAAAGATTCCCCCGGTACAGCACTTCGAATCCCTCGGGACCGAATGAGCTTTCGGCGGCCGTTTGGGGGTAGACCGGCATTTCAAACTCAGGCGGAGCGGCGAGGCCGACCGAGGTAAGGCTCAAAAGGAGAGCAAAAAGTATTCTCTGGCGACAAGTTGTCATTGAAATAGCCGGAAAAATGAATTATTACTGTTTGAATTACTTATTTTTCTGGTCTTGAAAGAATTTCTCTGTGGCGCAAACACCCGCTTAGTCAATATTATCGTCGATAAAATGCGTTAACTTTAACGATTGTAGCGACTGTTCGTTCAATTCTTAAAAATTTTTGCAGAAGGAACCACAAATCATGCTCGAAACGCTGTTTTTTGGCTGTGCGGTTTTTGGTGGGACGCTCTTGTTGATCCAATTTTTCCTGACGGCAATGGGATTTGGCGGCGGCGAAGGTGCCGACGGGTCGGAATGGGATAGCCCGGACGCCGATGTGGGGCATCCGGTCGATCACTCGGGAGCTTATCATTTTTTTCGGGTCATTTCTTTCCGAACCATGGTTGCCGGATTGACGATTTTCGGTCTTGGTGGGCTTGCAGCCCTGTCCGGATTCGACCAGTTCGGGCTCGACTCGAAATACAAAGGGATCGTTTCGGTCGGCATCGCCGTGATTCTCGGTCTGGTAGCCGTGTTTACGGTTTATTACCTGTACGGTTGGCTTTACTCGCTTCGTTCCGACGGTTCCGTGCAAGAAAAAACGCTTCTCGGGGCGACAGGCACCGTTTACGTCAAGATTCCGCCCCAAGGGAGCGGCTTCGGCAAGGTGTTGGTCAATCACCAAAGCCGGACGATGGAATACGAGGCTTCGACAGCGGGAGCAGAGCTGAAGTCCGGTACGCCGATCACGGTTGTCCGACTCATTTCCGGCACGACCGTCGAGGTCGCGGCGTCATAAGGGATGATATATTTCCAATCAAAGCGACATAACAACGAGCCGGGAGCCACTACAAAGTAATGCAATAACCTTCGTCACCCCCGCGCAGGCGGGGGTCCAGAGGGAAACCGTAATCTCTGGATCCCCGCCTGCGCGGGGATGACGGATATTATTTTGCTTTCTCGAAGGTCGTTACCTTAACCTTGAACGGCGTCCCGGCTCACTACGGCCCGGGTCTTACTTCGCCATTTCCCGGAGATTTTGCTTTAAGACTTTTCCGGTCGAGGTTTTCGGAAATTGGTCCAGAAAACGGACGATCTTCGGACACTTGAAGGCCGCAAGCTGCTCCCGGCAATAACGCAGCAACTCTTCCGAAGTGCATTCGACCCCTTCGTTGAGAATGACGTAGGCGAAGACGTTTTCGCTCAGCGTTTCGTCCGGAATGCCGATCACCGCCGCTTCTTTGACGCCTGGGTACCGTAACAGCACCTCTTCGATTTCCCGAGGGTAAATATTCATTCCCCCGCGAATGATCATGTCTTTCTTGCGGCCGACGATGTAAAAATAGCCGTCGGAATCGACGCGACCCAGATCGCCGGTATGAAACCAGCCGTTCTGATACACCAGCTGCGTCGCGAGCGGGTCCTTGTAATACCCTTTCATCACATTGTGTCCGCGAATCACGACCTCGCCGACCTCTTCCGTTTCGGCGAAAGAGCCGTCTTCCCGTTTGATCCGAACATGACAGCCGAAGGCCTGCGGGCCGATCGAATGCGGTTTGACGAGCTCGCCTCTTGCCGTGAAATTCGAAATCGGGCTGGTTTCCGTAAGACCGTAACCTTCCTGCAAATCGACGCCGAAAACGATTTTGAATTCCTCGCTGATCGTTCTCGGCAACGGAGCCCCGCCGCTGACGACCTGTCGGAGCGAACTGACGTCGAACGGATGCCGTTTTTGATTCTGGATCATCAAATGAAACATCGTCGGAACGGCACAAATAAACGTAACTTTATACTGTTCGATTTGGGCAAGCGCTTTTTTCGGCTCGAACTGCGGGACGAGCACGGTCGTTGCCCCGCCGACAACGACCGCGTTTTGCACGACCGTCTGCCCGAACGAATGAAAGAGCGGCAAAATTCCCAAGAGCACATCCCCGGGAGCGAAAAATACGATTTTTTCCGTCGCGTAAAGGGCGTTGGAATACATGTTGAAATGACTGAGCTCCGCCCCCTTGGGCCGCCCGGTCGTCCCGGAGGTAAAAAGGATGACGGCCGTGTCCCCCGGATCGGTTTGCACGGTATCGAAATCTCCGGCCTCTTTTTCGAGGAGTGGTTCGAGAGCGAAGACGGTTTTCGGGAAGGCGATTCCCATTTCGTCCAAGCGGGATTCGCCGATTTGAAATTTTTCCGCGGCTTCTTCGGATTGAGGGCCGAGAAAAAACAGGTTGCGACATTCGTCCAATGCCCGAAAGGCGTTGAAGCATTTTTCGGCGAACGGCGACCAGGCGATCACGCAGGAAACGTCCGCCTGCTCCAGTTGGTAGGCGATTTCGTTTTCCAGGAACATCGTATTTATCGGAACGACGACCGCTCCGACGGCGAGCAGGCCGAAGTACACGGCCGAGAATTCCGGGACGTTGGGAATCACGACCGCGACATGATCCCCGCGTTTGATACCGAAAGAGGCGATGACCCCGGCGATTTTTTTCGACCAGAGATACATCCGCGAGTAGGTGCAGGTTTGGTCCTCGCTGACTAGAAAGATATTCTCCGGAAAACGCTGGGCGGCATCTTCCAAAATCGTTGCTAAATTCAGGCTCATCGTTAATAACGGTAAGAGAGAAAAGAGAGGCGAAATTTATGGCCTGAATTATAGCGAAAATTTGATTTTATGAAAACCCGGATTCCGGTTTTATTCGAAAAGAGCCGGGGATGAAGCGCAGCGCAATCCCCGGACAAGCCCGCGTGTAAAGCGCAATCCCCGGACATCGTTCACAAAGAATTGGCCCCTATCGGAAGTGACCTTTTCAAAGTGAAAAATTCTCGTCATTCCCGCGCAGGCGGGAATCCACAGTGAAGGCGTGTTCTATAGATTCCCGCCTGCGCGGGAATGACGGAGAGAGGCTCAAAATTTTGTGGAGTACGGTATCTCACCTCTCTCGTTCTTCACTCAGCCCGGCGATTGCGCTGCGCTACATCCCCGGCTCTTTGGGCGGCTGCGCTTCATCCCCGGCTCCTTTTCCAAACGCGGCGTCGATGATCCGTTCCGCCTGCTTTTGATTCGCATAGGAAGCGTTGATGCTAAGGACAGGGATGCCCGGAACAAAGGAAACATTTAACCCATCCATATTTTGTTCGAGCATGCTCGCGAGAAGCTGTGGGTTCTTTGCCTCAGGCACCGACGGGTTGAATTTATAAATCCGGGTCAACCGATGCGCCGGATATTCCGTCGCCGCCGTCTTGCTCGTGATAATCACATCGCCGTCGAGGTTGAGGCAGTAGTCCAAACCGAGCGGCCGCAGCAAACGGTTCAAGAGCGTCTCACCGGAAATCCCCTTGAGCGGAACGGTTTGTTTGATCGACGTTTTGGGGGAGGCTTCCGTCTCCGCAAGCTCGTCTTCGGCGAACTCGAAATAAAGTCCCTTGAGTTCCGGCAAGTCTGAGAACCGTTCGACCACCGCCGCGAGCGGCTCTATCTCAACGATGCCATCCTCTTCCAGCACCCGCGAGAGGGCGGCTTCCGTTCGGCGGATTTTCGCCCATGACGGGTCCGGCTGGTAGGCGGGCGACGGCTGCGGCGAAGGAGCTGACGAAAAAGGGGACGCTGTGAGCGGTTCCGGAACGTTAACGGGCTCAAAGGAATCAACCGGTTTCCGATAGAGCTCGGTTTCAACCGCCGGCTGATACGGGCGGAACTCTGAAACCTGCTGCTGTTGGCTGTTGGCTTGATGTTGCAATATCACGGACTGCTCGTTGTCGACCGTGCCGCGAATTTCCTCGCACGCCTTTTCGAGTTCCGCGAGCAGTTCCTTGACGCTTTGTTGCGCCTTTTCCGAGCCGATCACGAGAATCGCGGAAACTTCGCCGTAAGCATAAACAAGTTGTACGGTCACCATCTCTTTAGAGTAGACGCGATTCAATTGCTCTTGGAAAAGTTGCATGATCGCGACTAAATTGCTTCTGTTAGGACTAGCCAATCCTCCGCTGTGGCCGCTATCCACCATACCACTCACACCGAGCAGTTCGGCGATCCGCACCAGCGAATACCCGCGAATCACCGGCCGGTTCGAGTCGGAGGATTGTTGCGGCGCCCGCATGCCCATCGGCGCGTCCATCATCGGCGCAAGTTTCGTCTGTCCCTCTCCAACCGCCTCAGCGGTCGGGGCGGCCGCCAAAACCTCCTCTTGCCCATCGGTCGGAAGCTGGGGCTTGCCGCCGGTCGCTGGGGTCCAGCCGGTGAGCAGCACCGCGCCGACGGCCAGGGTCGTGAGCAGGATCAGGCCGGCCGGCCAAAGGGCAGATCGCTCCGTCGTCTTCAATTCGAGAATCCGCTGAATTCGGGTCAACAGCGGCTTCGCGGCCGCCGCCGGGGTCGATAAAAGGTTTTTCATTTCGCTTTCTCCGTAGTGAGAGTGTCGGGTTTGTTCCAAATGTGTCAATGTCTTCGCATAAAACAGCCGGTCGGTCTTCGTCCGATGCACGACGAAATCGTCGCAGACGTATTCCCGGTCGCACCGGACCGAACGGGAGACCCAGCCGACGAGCGGGTGGTAAAAGAGTAAGGTTTCGATTAGCAGTTGCACGAGGTTCGCGAGGTAATCGTACCGCCGGACATGGGCTAGTTCATGGGCGAGGATCGCCTCGATTTCCTGTGGCGTGAACCCGGTCCGCAGGCTCAGCGGCAGCAGGATCACCGGCTTGAACATGCCGATCAGGATCGGCGAATCGATTTGCAGCGATTCGGCGAGCCGGACGATCTGCCGCACCCCGAGCCGCTTTCGCAGCTCGCGGAGCGTTTCGAACCATTCCCCGCCGCCGATCGGCTTGGCGGTCCGGCCGAGTGCCTGGACGGCGAAATAATCCCGCAACAGCCGCAGGCTCATGACCACGACGCCGATCGCCCAGGCGGTGCTTAGCAGGGTGAGGAAAGTGGGAAGTGGGAAGTGGGGAGTGGGAAGTAAGGAGGAGGAAGCGGGGAGTGATGTGTACGAAGCGGGAAGTAAGATTTCGGGAGCTAAAGCGGCGTCTTCTATTTCCTGCTGCTCGCTATCCGCTACCCGCTGCCCGCTATCCGCCATCCCCAATATCTTTTTGAGCTCGCCGACCAGCTGCCGCCGCAATTCCGGGTTGCCGCCCGGTTCGGCTTCGACAGGGACGTTGGTCAAGAACAAATCGGAGCCGCGCCCCGGCGGTAGCGGGGGCCCGGCCACAAACCCATACAGAAGGGGGCGGGGCGGTACGAAAAAGTTCAAAATT
>JAVBQI010000003.1:0-3125 GCA_031549145.1 Thermoguttaceae bacterium
CACGCCTCCTTCGCGTCCCGATTTGACCGAGGAACTGTCGATAGAACCGGCGGATGGTGTCGGTTCGCGACCGGCGACAATGCGTGCGGCGTTACGCAAGGTGTCGAGGATTTTTTGCCAGGTTCCATCATTTTGCCATTGTTGAAAATAGTCAAACACGGTACTTTTGGGAAGCAGATCGTGCGGCAGATAATCCCACTGACACCCTGTTCGATGGAGATAAAAAATCGCATTCACCACTTCCCGCAGATTGACTGTCCTGTGCCGTCCCCGTATTTTTTCCATCGGCAAGATCGGTTCGATCCACGCCCATTCCTGATCGGTCAAGTCGGATTTGTACGCTTTCCTTGTTTCGAGACTCATTGTTCACTCCTTGGGTTGAGTTTCGCGAAAGTCTAGCGTTTTCAGGCTTTTCGAGCAATATCAATTTCCGGATAGTTTCTCAGTAAAAGATAAGGGAGATAAGTTCCGGATTCTCCCAAAGGATTCGGTAATACGTCGATTTCCTTTTTGTCGGATGTGATTTTAAAAAGAGGGGTATCGCTGGCAATCAGATAAAAATCATGCTCGTCAAGAACTCCCATTTTTCCATCGAACACACGAACACGGTCTTCCGGTTCGCCAACGATATGACCTTGAAAAATCTTTGGGGTACGGTCGGCGAACCGTTGCTTGTCGGCTTTATTCGCAATTTCGATGAACCGTGTATACTCAAGGGATTGGCAGGGCTGTTCCGAGGGCGAGGAAGGAGTTAGAGATTCTTTTGTCGCTTTTTCCTGTGCCGCATATTGAGTTGCCAGTACTCCATAAATTTCTTCGTAAAACTCTTTGGAGCGGAAAATATTCATCTCAAATTTCACCCAAAACGGATTGAAATGATCATTTTGGCTTTTGAGGGATTCATAAATTTTTCTCAACTCCAAATCATCAGCTTTACTGGTAGATACTCCGGATGCCAAATAATAAAGCAATGCCAAAAGCAGAATAGCAAAACCGGATCGAACTTTATTTTTCATGAACGCACTGCCGAAAGAAACAAACCATATGGACCGATAACCTTAAAGGAATGTTTGGACTGATCTCAAAAAAGCGCAAACACCACATTCAAAAATGATATGCTTACCGTAAGGCAAATCCATTTAATATTGGGGTGCGTCTTGGCATTTCACGCGCCACCGCATGGAGTTCCAATGATTCCGTTTGGTATGTGTGTACATGGATCACCTTGCTCCCATTTGTTTGTATCCTTATTCCAGATTTTCCAGCGTCCACAATACAACTTGTCATCGTTTCTTTTGTCAATCTTGCAATCTGTATCGCTGTCGGTCTCAATACAATTTTCATACCTTTCGCCGACACAGTGAGTCTCGTATGCTGCTGGTACCGTACCGCACATTGATGTACCGGCACACCACCCCTTCCCCGTGATGTTTTTCAATTCTTCTTGGCCGATCGTCGTTTCCGGCTTTGCGGAAACATACCAACCCAGACAAATCGCCGTCAGTACCAAAACCGTGAAAAGTCTCATTTCCATCTCCTTTGAGTTTTTTGAGATTTCCGAAAAAATGAAAAAAACGCTTTTTGAAGCGATATTTAGATATAGTTTCCTCCGCACTGTAAAAAAAAAACGTTATGTCAATTAGCCGAATCGATAATTTTGAAAAAAGCCAAGAAAAAGCGAAAACCTTCGTCCGGGGCGGTTCCCCCTTTTCCAACGGGGCTCGGATCGTAAAATGGTGCGGCTGAAATGTTTGAAGGACCAACGAGCCGGCACCTGTGGTGCCGATAACCGAGAAAACGCCCTCTATGCCGCAAAGTCGCAACGATCTTCGAAATGTCGCTATCATCGCCCATGTCGATCATGGGAAAACCACGCTCGTCGATTGTATGCTCCGTCAGTCGGGGCAGTTTCGCGAATCGCAGCTTTCCGGGCAGCAGATTCTCGATTCCAACGACCTGGAACGGGAGCGAGGAATCACGATTCTCGCCAAACACATCGCGATTCCGTATAAGGGGGTGAAAATCAACATCATCGATACGCCCGGCCACGCCGATTTCGGCGGCGAAGTCGAGCGGGTTCTTCGCATGGCCGACGGTTGTCTGGTTCTCGTCGACGCCGCCGAAGGGCCGATGCCGCAGACACGATTCGTTCTCGGAAAAGCACTTGAACTCGGACTCAAGCCGATCGTCCTGATCAACAAGATCGACCGTAAGGACGCAAGGCCGAAAGACGTCCTCAACGAAATGTACGACCTGTTCATCCAGCTCGGCGCGACGGACGAAACGATCGATTTTCCGTACCTGTTCGGGAGTACGAAAAGCGGATACGTGCAAAAATCGCTCGACGAACCGAACGATGATCTTTTTCCGCTGATGGACCTGATCCTCGAAAAGATTCCCGCGCCGGTCGTCGAAATCGGCGATCCGGTCCAGATGCTCGTTACGACGATCGATTGGTCCGAATTCGTCGGTCGAATCGCCGTCGGGCAGGTTCGCGCCGGGAGCGTCCGTAAAGGGATGAACGTCGTCCTGATGCAAACCGGCGACCGGGTCGTCCCGGGCAAGGTCGCGCAGCTTTACACGTTCGACAAACTCGGCAAAACGGAGGTTCACGAAGTCGACGCCGGGGACATTGCCGCGGTCGTCGGATTGACGCAGATCGAAATCGGCGACACCATCTGCTCCCCGCAGCACCCGGTCGCGCTGCCGCGAATCCATGTCGACGAACCGACGCTGCGCATGACGTTCAGCATCAACAATTCGCCGCTTGGCGGAAAGGAAGGGACGTTCGTGACGAGTCGGCATTTGCGGGACCGTTTGCTCCGGGAACTGGAAAAAAACGTTGCGTTGCGTGTCGAGCCGGTCGAGGGAGCGGACCATTATTCCGTCTCCGGACGCGGTGTGCTGCACCTTTCCGTGCTGATCGAAACGATGCGGCGCGAAGGGTACGAACTTTCCATCGGCAAGCCGGAAGTGATCTTTCGCAACAACAAGGGCGTCGTTGAAGAACCGTTCGAGACGCTGATCGTCGAGGTTCCCGACTCGCAAACCGGCCCGGTGATGGAGCTGGTCGGCGGACGTCGCGGGGTCTTGCTGGAAATGTCGAATCGCAACGAGTACAATAT
>JAVBQI010000019.1:0-8178 GCA_031549145.1 Thermoguttaceae bacterium
ATGTCGTTGAGAATGGTGTCGGCCAACGTCGTTTTTCCCGACCCTCCGTGTCCGCACAATGCAATATTCCGAATCGCTTCGATCTGATACTTCGCCATGTTTCTGATGATCCTTCCCGAATAGGAAAAAAGAGGGAGAAAACCGGGGAAAACCCGCCCATTTTGGAATTGCCCCAAGATAGAAAACCCCCTTTATACCGCAACATTCCCATTTGTTCAATAGGGCCTCGGGAAGCGAAAAAAGCAGGCTGCGGGTTTTATTTCACCGGGACGAGACCCCCGTTGTTTTTCCTGAAAAGGGGGAGTAAAATCGAATCAAGCTTGGGTGGTGCGGCCGCCCGAGTATTTCTCAACGCCAAGAAAAATACATGAATCCATAGCGATCCGATAGACACACAATATAATTAACGCGCAAGCGTCAAGCTACTTCGTTCAAATATCGTCAGTATTTCACAAACGTCGGCTCCAGTCCACGCCCCTTTCGGCTTGTCGTTCTACACAAATTGGGCTTCAGGAGTTTCGCTATTTTGTGTATTTCTTTTGTTCGGTGACATTCCATAAAACAGGAAGATCAGGCAAAAAGGTGATCAAATGGACGGTGATTGGATCGATCAGGAACTCCGAACAGCCAATTTGAACGACAAACGGCTCAATCAACGATTCGCCGAAGTGCTGCGGACTCGGAGCAAGCGTCCGCAAGTCAGCATCCCGGCGGCCTGCGGCGGTCACGCCGAAACCATGGCCGCCTACCGGTTTTTCGAGAACGAAAAACGACCCTCGAAAAATCCTTCAGCCCCATCGCCACGCCACCCAAGAGCGGGTCGCCTCGCAAGACGTCGTCCTTTGCGTTCAAGACACCACCGAACTCGATTTGACCCGACCACAACAGCAGATTCACGGAACCGGGCCGATCGGCACGGCGACGACGCGGCGAGGGGCATACCTTCACCTGCTCGAAACCTTCACGCCCGACGGCACTTCCTTGGGAACGCTCTGGAACAAGATCATCGTTCGAAAAGACGAAACGCCGGAAGAAAAAGCGATCAAAAGGAAAAATCGTCCGACAACGCCGATCGAAAAAAAAGCGACCTGCCGTCGAGGCATTAGCCTTCGGCCACATTATCGCCGCCTCCCGTTGGTCGGCTACCGCTCACAATGGGAACTATATACTTGACTCCACAGTTCCTTTTTTCTCTCACAAGGCACAAAGATCACGAAGGAATTGAGAAATCCGAGTTGTCCTTGGTGTCCTTCGCGCCTTTGTGAGAGAAAATAGGATATCTGGGTAAAGATGTGGAGTTAAATATGTAATTCCCCTCACAAACTCCAGCGGCCAACGGAAGCGGGTTTTCACCATCGGTGCGGCAGCACCAAACGCCCACCTGGCAGAGGCCCAAGAGCCGCCAATGCCCACTTGCTCGTCCGAGCCTTTCGGGAACGAATCGTCACGGACGCGAACGACGAGACAACGCGCCTTCTCACGGCCGTTTACGCAGGTCCTGTTCTTGCGACGAAAACGCTTTCCGTTCGGGCGAGGCCGGCGGCGGTTCCCCAGGCGGCCGCCAAGAGAGACAAGGCTCGAACGGGGCGAGATGCGTTCCTTGAGATACGCAAGACGACGTTGGCCATTCAGACGTCTAAATACTCACGTATTCGAGACGGCCATCGAGTGGATCTTGCTGGCGACGCTCCCGATCGATACGCTGGAAGACGTTTTGAAAGTGATTGAGTATTACGAATGTCGCTGGATGATCGAAATTTTTTTCAAGACGTTGAAGTCGGGCTGCAAGGTGGAGTCGTTACAATTCGAGGAAACGAGTCGGCTGGAACCTTGCTTGGGCGTGTACCTGATCGTGACGTGGCGTGTTCTGTTGCTCTGTCGTCTTGGGCGAAGTCATCCGGATTGGAGTTGCGAAATTCTGTTTGACGAATCCGAGTGGAAGTCGACGTATCGGGTGATGCATCTGGAGAAGGCGTTGCCGAGGAAGCCGCCGTCATTGAATGTGATGATTCGCCTGATCGGCGAATTGGGCGGCTGGGTTTCGCGACCGGGGAAGGGGGAGATGCCGGGTCCTCAAACGACGTGGATCGGCCTGCAGCGTGTTCACGACTTTGCCCGGGCGTGGAACATTTTCGGTCCAGGAGCGAAAAAAGCCCAAAAAGATGTGTAGAACGACAAGCCGAAAGGGATGCGGAACATGAAGCTACGTTTGTGAAATACTGGCGATATTTGAACGAAGTAGCTTACCGGGTGGCCCCGGGGATTACTCCTCCGGGGCTCCCACAGACCCGTACGTGCAGGCATTACCGCATACGGTTCCTCGCCATGGATTCTACGTGATTCGGCCGGAACTCTTGAAGACGCTCCGGGCCACTCGCGGAAGAGGAAGGGGATAATGCCGATAAAGGCGTTCGAACAACTCCCACGTCATAGCATTTTCCGTATTGCGGCGGTTGAGCCAGTGGCGCCACCGACGCTTTACTTCGTGCCAGAAACGCCCTAAACTCATGACGTTTCCCGTAATGCCATAATAACCGTAGTGTCCTCGCACCTTTTCGCACAATTTCTTCCACTGCTCCTTCACCGGCCAATGCCGATGATCGCGACACCATTGGTCAATGCTGCGGAGTCCGCGAGCCAATCGTGATTTCATCGTCTTACGGCCGACTACCCAGGCGCCCTTCCGGTCTTTACGCCAGAAATGGCTGAATCCGAGCAGGTCGAACGACATCGGTCTGGCACGTCGCGTTGCCTCATCTTGCGATGCGGCGTCGCGCCGACGTTCCCAATGGTTCGGCGAACGAAAATCGAGCAGTTTCGTCTTCTCCGAATGGACCGACAGACCGTACTTCTCGAATCGAAGCGGGATCACTTTCATCACACGATCCGCATCGTCTTTACGTGCGAATACGATGACGAAGTCGTCGGCGTATCGAATCAGGCGACAGCGGCCGCGCATGAGTGGTTTGACTTGTCTTTCAAACCACTCGTCCAGCACGTAATGGAGATAGATGTTCGCCAGAAGCGGCGAGATCACTCCCCCTTGAGGCGATCCGGATTCCGAAAACGATAATTCGTCCCCGTCCATCACGCCCGCATTGAGCCATTTACCGATCAGGCGTCGCAACACGCCATCACGTACCCTTCGTGACACGAATTCCTGAAGACGCCCGTGGTCCAGCGTGTCGAAGAACTTGCGTAAATCGACTTCCAGAACCCACCCGCCCGACATACTCATCGTCGTCTCCCAAACCGCCTGGATCGCTTGATGGGCGTTCCGTTTCGGTCGGAACCCGTACGACCCGTCGTGGAAATCGTGCTCGTAGATCGGTTCCAAGAGCATGGCGACGGCCCGTTGGGCGATTTTGTCCTCGAAGGTCGGAATACCGATCGGACGCGTTTCTCCGCTCGTTCCTTTGGGAATATGCTTCCGTCGGACCGGTGGAGCCCTGTACGTCCCGGATTTCAGACGATCGAGAAGGTTTTGCAGATTCTCATGGAGATTCTCCGCGTATTCCTTTCCCGTAACGTCATCCACTCCGGCCGCACCATCCTTTCGGGTTCGGCGATAGGCTTCGTCAAGCCAATCGAGGTCGATGAGATGAGCAAGCGAGGTAAAGACGACCTCCGGTCGCGTTCGTGCCAGCTCCGTTATCCGTTGTCGTTTCGTTGATACGTCGGTCAAATTACTGTGCATTTGTCGTATTTCCCGGCAACGGTCCAACATGACGGTATCCTGCTTCCCTCCGCGGGCTCCTCGTCGGGACGAGAGTTCGCCCGTTTCCGCGGTACTATCGGGATACTATGACTTCCCGGCATTCTTCTCGCGGTCCTTCATTGCTTTCGGATCGCGATACCACGATTCCGTACGGCTGTTCTTCGCGGCTTTCATTCGTACGGCATGAAAACCTTGGAGTTGTTCACCCGGTACCCCGCCGGGATTCGTCGTGGAAACGACGGGATCTCTCAAGTTTCCGTGAGTCCTCGATGCTCGTTCGCCTTTTCCTTGAGACCCCGGCCGGACCGTTCTTTCCAGACCTATTACGGAAGGGGCGGTGTTGCTCCCGCTAAGCGTCACAACGGAAGCTCCGACGTTTGCGCGATTTCGGGGCTCGATAATAAAGGCATTCGGGTTCGCTGTTTACGCTTCGCAGTGATGATTACTCATCCCCACGCAAAACTCGCTTCCGGCGGCGGGTCAGGCCTTACCGTGCAGGCTCGTCCTGCAAGAAACTCAGCGGGAGGTTTCCGCGATCGACTTCCTCGTCGCTTCCCCCTCCCTTACGGACTTGCTTGACGCAAGACGCTTGCGCGTGATCTGATTGTATTATTTAATGGTTTACTCATTCATACAAAAATTTTACCCTTGCTGAAAAGTTTATTGTTTTTTGATAAGAATTTTCGTCATTCCCGCCTACGCGGGAATGACGAAAGCAAAGTTTGCCCAAATTCGCAACCAAACTTTGACGCTCCTCAACGGGCTCCGGCCACACAACCGGTTTCCATCGCCCTGAGCGCGAGCTTTTTTCCCCAAGGGGTCGGATAATTCGCGGTCATACACGCTTGGCAAAGGTTGCTTGCCTCGATACCGATCGAGCGGGACACCGATTCGAGCGGCAGGTATCGGACCGAATCGGCTCCAAGTTCGGCGGCCATTTGATTTTCGATTTCCGCGGTGATCTTCCAATTCTCGGCCGGATCGTTGCCGCGAAATTTCGTCGCATACAATTCCGTATACGTCGGCATGTCAATCCCGTAAAAACAGGGGGCGATGATCGGCGGGCAGGCGACGCGAACGTGTATCTCCCTGGCCCGGCCCAGCTCGCGAATCCGTTGGAGCAGGACCCGCATCGTCGTTGAACGGACGATCGAATCCTCGACCAGGAAAATCTTTTTGCCTTGAAGCACTTCCCGGAGCGGGGTGTATTTCGTCTCCGCCTTGCGAAGCCGGTACTCGCCCCCTTCGATAAAGGTCCGGCCGCTGTACCGGTTGCGGATCAAACCTTCGAGCGAAGGGATGCCGAGCTTGTAGGCCATTGCATCGGCCGCCGCCTTGCTTGTATCGGGAACGGGAACGACGATCGTGTGCGGATCGATCTTGACCTCTTGCCGGACCATTTCGAGCCGGGCAAGTTCCTCGCCGAGATTTTTTCGGGCCATATAAACGCTCGTCCCGTCCAACGTGCTGGCGACGTTCGCGAAATAGACCCATTCGAAGAAGCAATGGGCGGCCTGTTTCGATTCGGCGAAACGCTCGAAACGGATCCCCTGCTCGGAAACGAAGATCGCGGTCCCCGGCTCAAGGTCTTTGATGCTTTCGGCCGAAAACCCCAGATTGAACAGGGCGACGCTTTCGCTCGCCGCCGCGAACAGCGGTCCTTCGATCGCATAGCAGAGCGGCTTGATCCCGAGCGGGTCGCGGGCGACGAACATCTGTCCCAAAGCGTTGAGAAAGACGAGGCTGTAGGCCCCGTCGAACGTCTCGGCCATTTTCTTGCAAACGGCCAAAAGGTCCGGCTCCTCTTGCGGGGAAAGGGATGCACAGATCAGGTGCATGATGATTTCCGTATCCGTTTCCCGGGAAAGATACGTGTTTTTATCGGCCAGGAGTTTTTTCCTCAGGTCGGCATAATTCGCGAGTTGCCCGTTGAAGGCGAAGCTGAACCATTTGTGTTTTTTGATGTGGTGCCGCTCGAACGGTTGGCAGTAACTGCGGTCGTCCTGCCCGATGGTCGCGTACCGGACATGCCCGATCGCGGCCCGGCCGGCGTATTCGTCCATGATCCGGTTATGTTCGACGCGGTGCCGGGTTTGAAAGACTTCCGTCACCGTGCCGACCTCCTTGAACGTGTCGATCAATTGATTCCGGTGCGGAGAATAGGTCGTAAAGCCGGTCGCCAATTGCCCCCGGTTTTGCAGATCGAGCAGCATCCGGGGGACCAGCCGGGAAATTTGTTCCGGGCCTTGGGCATGACAGAGGGGGGAAGGTTCGTCGCTGGGAAGATGGTAAAGCGCGATCACGCCGCATTCGTCGTGCAAAGACATCGGTTGAAAAAAAAGAGGAGAATCAGATTCAAACTGCCTAAAAAATTCTAGTCGTTTTCGACGAAAAATCAAGACCTGACCTACAACGAGCCGGGACCTGCGGTCCCGGGCACGTTCCTCACGGAAGACGTTACAACACGAGTGCGGACAGCCCGGGACCACAGGTCCCGGCTCGTCGTATTGCGGCTCATTTTTGTGCGGCGCTCGCGTTATCGTCCCAGAATCGTGCTCAAAAAATGCAGCAACAGGTTGCGGAGCGGCTCGTGTTCGATCGGGGCGATCGCTTCTTCCGCCCGGGCCGCGTATTTGTCGATCAGCCGGTTCGCCTTGACAAAAGCGTCTCCTTTTTCATAAAGCTCCCGGACAAGCTCGATCATCTCTTTTTCCTTGGCATCGGCAATCGCGTGTAAATCATCGTCGTGAGAATGTCGGCTTTGCAACGAATCGACAAGATCGAGCAGGTGCTGCTGATCCTTTTCCTGCAAACCGTCCAAGGCCAAGGCCCAAAGCAGCGTCGGCCGGCCGTCGAAAATGTCCCCCGCTTGTCGATGCTTGTTGAAATTCGGTGCGTCCCAATCTTCCAAATCATTCTTGATTTGAAAAGCGATCCCCAAAAATCGCCCGAACCGTCCGAGCGGCTGTTCCGTCGCCTCCAAAAACCGGCGGCCGGAATCGGTCGGATCGACCCCGAGCCGCAAGCCGGCGAAAATCGCCGCTTCGAATGCCGGGGAGGTTTTCAAACCGTAAATTTTCAGCGTTTCGCTCGGCTCGATTCGCGAACGGTTTTTCGCCTTCCAAATCAGTTCGCTCCCTTGCCCTTCGCACAATTTCGTGTGAGCCTGGGCCAGTTTCAGCAAAATTTCCGAGGTGATCGCCCCGCCGCCTGTTCCCAATTCCTTCGCCTGGGCCGCGATCAAACGGTAGCCGAGACCGATCAGGTAATCGCCGAGGTTGATCGCCGTCGGAATGCCGTATTCCCTGTGAGCCGTTTGCGATCCGTACCGAAACGCGTCGTCGTCTTCAATATCATCATGCAAGAGCGAAGCTTTATGAAAAACCTCGATCGCGACGGCGATCCGCTTGAGCGGGTCCGGAAAGGCGGCGATATGTGCCGGGCCGTCTTCGCCCACGGCGCGGGAGCCGGTTAACGCGTCGTAAACGGCCAAGGTCATAAACGGGCGGTAAAACTTGCCGCCGCGAACGAGAAAATCGAGGGCCGACTGTTCCGTAAAACCGATCGCGTCGAACGGATCGGACGATTGTTGCCCCTTGAGAGCGGAACCGTTTCGGGGACGGAAACCGATCAGTCGATCGAGCTGGTCTTTCTCGAACAATCGGGCAGCTCCGCGCAGCAGGTGCAACCAGCTCGGCGGTTTTTTGTCGGGAATCGGACTCGAATTCGCAGCCGGAACTTCGGCGGTCTGAACGAACGGTGTCGCGATCATTTCGCGAACCCAGTCGATATCGGTTTGCGTATTGCGGCACGTCGATTCGAAAAGCGGAACGGCGGCGGCCGGGATCCCGGCCAACTGCAATTTCTCAAAAGCCCGTTCCAATGAGTTGAGACACCCGATGCCGAGAATCGCGTCCGCCTTGCCGTCGAGGATCATCTGCATCACGATCGGCGTCCCTTCGGCGATCAAAACGCTGTACCCGCGCGCAAGGGCGTCGTTTTTCAACGCCGCGAGTTCGCACGCCCCGCATTCCTGACACAACAGGCCGGTCGAATCGTAGGTTGCGGGACAGCCCGGTTCTTTTCTCAGGCAATGCGGCAACAAAAGAATCCGGCGGGCAAACGGAATCGACTCGATTTCTTTCCGCCAATATTCGCTCCCGAGCAGCACCATCGTCCAGGCCAAATGATTTTCGGGCAAGCCCAAATCCGCCAACACCGATTTCGCGAGCGATTCCAGCGATTTCCGGGTTAGCGGAAAAGAGCGGCCCAACCCCGCGATTCGCTCTTGCACGCACTGTCGAATCCGCGAGCGCATTTCGAGCTCTTTGGGTACTTGCTTCAACAGATCATCGCTCGCGGAATAAGGCATGTTTTTTGTAAAAAATCAAAAATTACGAGCCGGGAGCCATGCTCCCGGTTTGATACTGAATCCCAAATAAAAATGAATCAGAGCCGCG
>JAVBQI010000013.1:0-56307 GCA_031549145.1 Thermoguttaceae bacterium
TTGTTGCGGGTTCATGGGCCATGGTTCACCTCCTTGTTTTGGCTTAAACAAGGTGTATCGTGGCCTTTTTTCGTTTTTATGTCATCGGCAATTTTCGTAAATTACGCATCTTCAA
This sequence comes from Thermoguttaceae bacterium, assembly GCA_031549145.1. GTDB lineage: Bacteria > Planctomycetota > Planctomycetia > Pirellulales > Thermoguttaceae > JAVBSX01. Next base: position 116 of record JAVBQI010000013.1, read on the forward strand.
CCCCTCAAAGTACGAAACGATCAGAAACATCCAATCAAACCAGCCGTTGAAAAAGGTGTTGGTCATTATTCCTCCTTTCGGGGCGTAGGGCGGTTGGCATCTAAGAGAGCTCGCATCTTTTCGATTTCCTCCGGTTCGAGTTCCTCTTCTTGAATAAAGGCGGCGAACAGGGCGGAAACCGAACCGTCGAGGACCCGGTTCGCGACGTTCCGGACTTCCCGGCAGACGAGCTGATCCCGGGAAAACGCGGCCCGATACAGGTACGAGTTGCCGATCTGGTCGTATTCGAGGACGCCTTTCTCGACCAGGCGGGAAAGCAGCGTCCGAACGGTTTTAATGTCCCAGGAATTTTCCCGCGGCAGGGCGGCGAACACATCCCTCGCGGCCTGAGGACCGCATTTCCAAAACGTTTCCATAATTTCCCATTCGGCCGGAGAGACCGAGGGAACCGCTTCGGGTTTCTTTTTTGAAACCATAATAAACTCCTTTGCTTACACTAGGAAGGCATTAATCAACTTAATGAAGTCATTATATAACATTGTGTAGTCATGTCAATAGGATTATTCTATTATTCAAAATTTCGAAGAAAATTGACGTTTTGCTTTTTTTGCCCTTTGACCGGGAATTGTCGGGGGGTTTTTTTTTCGGGCGTTCGGGGTTATACTCAAATTCGGTACGAATCGTTAAAAAATCTCCAAATGCCGGTGTACCGAAAAACGCGGAGTACCGGTTAAATAAGGCAGGCGGATCTGATTCAATTCTCACCTATTTCCAACGTGTCGGACAATACTCACACCTCCTGGTCGGAACCCGGTTTACTCGGCGATCGACTGCGCGATTGGGTCGATCCGCTCCCCGAATGGGAGCCCGCCCGAGACTGTCGCGGTCGGGTCGAACGCTTCTTCGCCCGGACCTCGGCGATGCAGCGTCGGCTCGGAATGCCGCTGATCGTCGCCTTTCTCGGCGGAACCGGGACCGGCAAAAGCACGCTGATCAACGCCCTGCTCGGAGCCAAAATCGTCCGGGAAGGCAAGCAGCGGCCGACGACCGATCAGCCGATTCTCGTGTGTCGGCCCGAAATCGATCCCGAGCGTTGGGGGATCGACGTTTCCGACATTCGCGTTGAAAAGCACGATCTGCCGGCGCTCCGGCAAATGGTCTTGATCGATTGTCCCGACCCGGATACGACCGAGAACGATCAAATGCGGGAAACCAACCTCGCCCGGCTTCGGGAGGTGTTGCCGCTTTGCGACATTTTGGTTGTAACCGGTACGCAGCAGAAATACCGTAGCCGCAAGGTCGCCGACGAACTGGCCGATGCCGCGCCCGGCGCCCGGCTCGTGTTCGTCCAAACGCACGCCGATCGGGATGTCGATATCCGCAAGGATTGGGCCGAAGTGCTCGGCGAGCGATACGAGCCGGGCACGATTTATTATGTTGATTCCCTCGCGGCCCTGTCCGAGCAGCTCGCCGGGAAAGACCTGACCGGGGATTTCGGTGAGTTGTACCGGCTGCTAACCCGGGAGATGAACGAGGAAGCGGCGTTCGGCGTTCGGGAAGCGAACTATTTCGATCTGGCCGAGGAAACCGTTTCGCTCTGCGACGAGGAAATCGAGGCGGCTTGGCCCCGCATCAGGAAATTGCAGGACAAAATCGCCGAGGAGCGGCTCAGCCTCGGGGCGGAACTTTCCGATAAGGTCCGCACGGAGTTGGTGCAGGACCGGCAACTTTGGGAAAATCGGCTGATCGGCCAGATCGCCGCCCAATGGGGTTACAGTCCGTTTTCCCTCGTGCTGCGGACCTATCAGCGGCTCGGATCGATCGCGATGGGAATGCTCTTGGCCCGGGCCCGCTCGGTGCCGCAGCTCGTCGCCCTTGGGACTGTCGAAGGGGTCCGGAGCCTTCGGAAATGGTCCAACCGCCGCCGGCTGAAAGAAAGCGCGAACCTCGAAGAGTACTGGGAAGATCGGACGTTGCGGGAATCGGCGCTCGTTCTCGCCGGGTTTGCCGAGGACGCCCAGGTTCCGCCGCCGACGACCGAAGAGGTGGTCGAGGAATCGGCCCGGGCGGGCGAAGCCTTTACCAACGTCGTCGCGAAGGAATTGGACAACGTGTGCGAGCAACTGACCCGGCGACACAACACGCTCGCGATCCGGATCGTTTACGAAACGCTGGTTACCGCGATGCTGATTTTTCTTTTGGCGCGGCCGGCGAAAAATTTCTTTTACGATTCGTTCTTCAACGGGGCGGAGGTTTGGCCGCTCAACAATTACCTGGTCTCGATTTTTTGGCTCATCGCCTGGTGCGGTGTGCTACTCGGGGTCTTTACGCTTTTCCTGCGTCGGGGGCTCGAACGTCAGGTCAACGAAACCGCCGCAAATTGGCGAACGACCGATTCGATGCGGTTTCTCTTCGGCCGTTTGGAGGGGACGCTCGAAAAGGTCCGGGATTTTCGCGGCCGGCTGCAATCGCTCCGGGAAAAGATCGACCGCTTGAACCGGGAGAGCCGCGAGCTCAACCAGCGGCTGGGACGGCGGAAGTGAGGCCGTTGTTGCGAGGGTTGTGCCGGTTCCCAGAAAAAATTTCGAATCGGACAGCAGCCGGAAGCGTAAGCGCCCGGTTTGAGCGGACTCGCGGAACAAACCCGGCCCTAACGCTTCGGGCTGCTGTTTGCGGTGTTCGATTTTTCGGCAACCGCGCCCGCCGGTCCCCAAAACCAGCCTTCCCCTTTCTGAAAAATGAGGAATGCGGTATATTGTCCGATACGGTTTTTCGATGTTCCCCGACCGTTTTCCTCTCTTCGATCATGCCGGATCAGAAAACCATCCTTGAACAGTGCCAGAAAAATATCGGATACCGGTTTAAAAATCCGGCCTTGCTCAAGGAAGCGTTGACGCACTCTTCCGGGGCCGACACGCCGTTGGCCTCGAACGAACGATTGGAATTTCTCGGCGATTCCGTGCTCGGTTTCGTGGTTTGCGAGCGACTCTTTCACCAATTTCCGGAAATCCGCGAAGGGGGAATGACCCAAATCAAATCTTCGGTCGTCAGCCGCATCACCTGTCAGTCGATCGGAAAAAAATTGGAGCTCGACGAATGCCTCTTCGTCGGAAAAGGGGTCGGCCGCAACACCCGGATTTCCCCTTCGATGCTCGCCGATATGATCGAATCGCTCATCGCCGCGATTTATTTGGACGGCGGGCTCGGACCGGCCCGAAAATTTATCGAAAAGCATTTCGGGCCCGAAATCGACGCGTTCGCCGATTCGGTGACAACCGATAATTTCAAGTCCCTGCTCCAACAGGTCGCCCAGCGGGATTTCGGACACACTCCGGAATACCGGGTCTTGGAGGTCAAAGGTCCCGAGCATGGGAAATGTTTCCGGATCGGTGTCCGGATCGGGAAGACGATTTTTCAATCGGCCTGGGGCAACAACAAAAAAGAGGCCGAGCAACGGGCCGCCGAAAACGCCCTTTACATCTTGCAAGGGGAAGAAGCCCCTTATTTCGGCGGGGAATGATTGGGAAGGGCCGGTCGCAGACGTTCTAACCGTTGCGACGCCGGCGTCTGCGCCGCTCGGCTAAACGACACACGCAAAATTGCTTCCGGAATGTCTCATCCTTTTCTTAACGACAAAACAGGCCGAATCGTTCGCCTCCTGATCGAAGGGGGAGCGAGCGATTGCCTTTTCGTCGGCGGTTGCGTCCGGGATCATCTTCTCGGCCTCGATTCCAAGGATTACGACATTGAGGTTTACGGTCTTGGTTACGACCGGATCATCCGCCTTTTGCGGCCGCATTTTCGCGTCGGGCTCGTCGGGCGATCGTTCGCGACGGTCAAGATCGACAACGAGATCGACATCAACATTCCGCGTCGCGAGTCGAAGTCCGGGCGAGGGCACAAAGGCTTTCGCATCGAGCCGGACCCGAGTATGTCGCCGGAAGAGGCGACCGCCCGACGCGATTTTACGATCAACGCGATTGGGATGAGGGTCGACGGGACCTGGTTCGACCCGTTCGACGGCCGCGGAGATTTGCAGCGGGGCATTCTCCGGGCAACGAGCGAAGCGTTTTGCGACGACCCGCTCCGGGTGCTTCGCGGCATGCAATTCGCGGCCCGATTCGGCTTCGAAATGGAACCGCGAACCGTCGAGCTTTCAAAAAAAGTGCGAGACGAATTTGAAACCCTTTCCGCTGAGCGAGTCTGGGGGGAATGGGAAAAATGGGCGGTGAAAGGCCGCTTCCCCTCTAAGGGATTGCATGTCCTGCTTCAAACCGGCTGGATCGAATGTTTTCCCGAATTAGCCGCTCTCCCCGGAGTGCCACAAAACCTGACTTGGCATCCGGAAGGGGATGTTTTTGTGCATACCGGCTTCACGGTCGATGCCGCGGCCCAAATTGCCGAAGCCGAGAATTTCGAGGATCAGGATCGCCTGATCCTGCTGTTTGCCGCCCTGTGTCATGATTTCGGCAAAGCGGTAACAACGATTCAAAACGAGCAGGGACATTGGAAATCCCCTCGGCATGCGATTGAGGGAATTTCTTTGGCCGAGGCGTTTTTGAATCGAATGAAAGCACCGCACATCGTTTTCAAGCATGTTGAGCCGCTGATTCGCGAGCATATGGCCCATCGCGCCGTTCCGCCGGAAGAAACGCCCGGCGATTCGATCATCCGGCGTTTGGCCGACCGTTTGGTCCCCTCGAATATCCGAATGTGGGGAGCGTTGGCCCGAGCCGATGCACACGGTTTTCTTGAGCGGGAGCGGCCGATTCTCGAACGCTGGGAGACCGTTGCCGAAAAATTGCAGGTCCGGGAAGCCCGGCCGCAACCGCTGTTGCAGGGGCGAGACCTCATCTCCTTGGGAATCGCCCCGGGCAAGGGGATGGGGGCGATCTTGGAGGAAGCTTATCAGCGGCAATTGGACGGAGAATTTACCGATCGGGAAGGAGCCTTGCGTTGGGCGGACGACAATACGGCAGAGCAATAGACTTGTTCGGTAACTGAAAGGTAGCCGACAGCGTCCCAAATTGAGGTCGCCGAACAAGTCTAGTAATCTTCTTTTCCCGCCAACTGGCGGAAATACTGCTCGACGATTTCGCGGTAATGGGCCGGAAACTCCTTTTCGATCCGGAGCAGCGCCTCGTCTCGTTCCTTGGGAGGAAGTTCGCCCCAGCCCCCTTGGTCGGAGAACGATTTTTCGGCGACGTTGCCGGGGCCTTTTTGCCTCGCGATCCGGCTTTCCTTCGCCGGCTTGCCTTGTCCGGCGATTTCCTGCTGCTGGGCATCCCGCTGTTGTTGCTCCAGCTTTTCGATCAATTTGTCGAGCGATTTCAAGACGTCGCGTTCGAGGTCCTGGACCGGCTCGTCGGTGTCGCCAAGCCCCAGCCGCCGCCGAACATCCTGCATTTGGCGGGAGATGTTCGAAGGTTGCTCGTCCTCTTCGGCGATTTCGTCCAGTTCGTTTTCGATCAGTTTCGCGACTTCCGCGAATCGCCGGGCCGTGACCGTTTCCGAGCGCGAGACCTCCCAAAATTCCCGCATCGCCCGTTGTCCTTGCGTTTTTTCGAGCAGCTGGTTATACGCGATGCCGCGGCAAAACAGGACGGCGAGCGGGTCGATCGTGTTCTCCGGCGTCATTTCCCGGAGCGGGCCGAGGGCTTCGTCGTAACGGTGTATGCGGATCAGACGTTGGGCAAGATACAACCGCAAAGCCCCGGCCAAACGAGGAGGGACCGAAGCGTCGCCGAGCGATTGGAAACGGTTCGGGTAAAGGGGGAGACGCAATTTTTGGCCGAACGAGATTTCGTTCCATTCCAAGGCGTCGGCCGCATTCAAAAACGCGGCAACCTCGGGCGAGGCGGTTTTCAAGGAATGCAGAACCGCCTCGAAAAGCATCTCGCCCGGAATCGGGCCGTCCGCCGGAAACCGTTCGAACGCGCGGGCTCGAACCTCTTGGGGCAAGGCCAGCGAATCGAACCATTGGTCCAAATCGCTTCGAAGTTCGCTCGGCTTGGGAACAGACCATTTCTTTTCGGCGACCGGTTGGTTCGGCGACGCTTCGTTGGCCGAAAGGTTTCCCGGCATCGCAAGAATCATCGTCGCCCAACTACAGAAAAGAAAAAGCCTCATTTTTTGTGACCTCCCGGGAGCTTCGAAGTGTCAACCCCTTCGACTTCCGGCAATTCAAAGGGTTTTCTCGCTTCGGGAATGTCGGGCAAACGCTCGACGAGCGTCCCGAACTCTTCCGGGGAATGCTGTTGGGGCCGGTCGCAACCGGAAATGTAAAAAACCGACAACCCGAGAACCGCGAAAAGAAACACTCGCATGATCATGTATCCCCAAATTGAACAGAAACCGAAAACCGACGTCTCCCTCTATTATAACATGGTCCAACGTGTTGGAAATTGTCGTCCAACGGAATTTTCGGCAAATTCGGTAGCCGACAATCCCCATATTCGGGCCGAACGAATGCGGTATAATTCCGAAAAATGATAATGCCAAGCCTTTTTTATCTCCGGAAAAATACTTATGAACATCGGTCCCCTTTCGATTCAACCTCCGGTGTTGTCCGCGCCTATGGCCGGGTACACCAATTACGCCTTTCGCGAAATGCTCCGTTCGTTCGGCGGCGTCGGGCTGATCGCGACCGAAATGGTGAGCGCCCGTTCGTTTCTCGAACTGGAGAAGCGGGGCGCGGATCATCCGAGCCGGCTTTGGGGAGTACGAGAAGAGGCCCGGCCGCTCGCCGTCCAGATTTGGGACAACGATCCGGAGACCTTGGCCGAATTCGGACATCGGCTCGCCTTCGATTACCGGGTTTCCGTGATCGATCTGAATTTCGGCTGTCCCGCGAAGCAGATTGCCGGGCGAAGCGAAAGCGGCTCCTACCTTTTGAAAACCCCGGACCGCCTCGGCCGGATCGTCGAGCGGGTCGTGCAAGCGTGTCGGCCGGTGCCGGTTACGGCCAAAATCCGGATCGGTTGGACGCGCGAGACGATCAATGCGATTGAGGTCGCGACGGCCGTTGAAGAGGCCGGGGCAGCGGCGTTGACGGTACACGGTCGCACGGCCCAGGAAATGTTTCGCGGGGAGGCCGACTGGGAGGAAATCGCAAAAATCCGGCCGCATTTGAAGCGGATCCCGCTGATCGGCAACGGCGACGTTAAAACCGTGCAAGACGCCGCTTTCCGACTCGGCAATTTTCCGGTCGACGGCATCATGATCGGCCGGGCGGCGTTGAGCCGCCCCTGGTTGTTCCGGCAAATCGAGCAAGCCCTGTCCGGCCAACCGGTCGACCCGGAGCCGACGCTGCTCGAACAGCGGGAAATCCTGAAAACGCATTACGGGCTTGTTTTGGAGCGTTTCGGGCCGGAGCTGGCCGTCGTTTTGATGCGGAAATACGCTTGCGATTACGCTCTGGGCAAGCCGGGGGCGCGATTATTCCGCGGCCGAATCTCCGTCGCCCAAACCGAAGAGCAATTCCTACAAACGCTCGAAGATTCTTTTCCCCGCGATAATCTTTAAATCGTTTCAATAATTGACAAAATGAGATAAATAGCGTATTCTGAGCAACTGGCGATATTGGGCGAACTTCACAAAAAGCCTCTACAAAGCTTGTCCCCATGAATCCGGATCTATTTTCTTCGAAGTCCTTGCTGAATCTTGGTGTCTTCACGACCTTGCTGTTGGGGAGCGTTTGGTGGATTCAAAGCCCGCTGAAGAGCTCCCGACCTCGCGATCCGCAAACGACGAAGCTGATCGACGCTTCTTTTCCGACGGAAAAACCGTACTCGCGTCCTTGGCAAGACCCGTTTGAACCCTACTTCGACCAAGCCCAATTGCGCGAAGGCGGAGGCAAGGGTGTCGACATAAAAAGTCACAAAGCCGGTTTGAAAAAAATTTTTGTCAAGGATTACAAAAAACAAATACGCAAAGAACTTGAAAAAGCATCGGGAACGGGAAAACTTCTTTTGATGGGGATCATGGTTCCCGGCGGACCGTTCGAGGACCGGACCGAGCGCCGCCAGCGGATTCGCGTCGCCTTGGCATCCGCCATGGCGGCGGGCGGCTACGCCCCGGACGACAGCGAACACTTGGGATCGTTCCCCTTGGAACTCAACAACCCCGAGCGGCCTTTCATGGTTCCCTACGAATGGTTCACCCGGCTTGGGGAGAACGAACGCCGCCATCGTTCGTTTCCATCGGCCTACGACCATATTTTGGTTTTCTGGATATCGGACGACCACTTCGCTGAAAAGCCGCTCCTGTTTCTCCATAAGTTGCGTACGCAAGTCGAAGATGCGATTAACCCGCCGTCGGCACGATCGAATGGAGGTCTCGAACGGAGGGAGCACCGATTTGTTCATATCCGTGACGAAAACAATGATTTCACCTTTGACTACAAATCGTTACTGACCCATATTAAGACAAAAACGCCGCTCCAAAATGAAAAGCAAACGGAAATAAAAGTAGACTGTTTGACCAATACAGATTTTTTCATCTTCGGTCCTTGGAGTTCGACGACGTTGAAGAAGCTGCTTGGAGAGGCCGAAAACATCAAAGACGTCGAAAACGGACCATACAAGGACGTCGTGAAATCCCGACTTTCTTTTTTCAACGTGTTTTCCACGGCACCGCCGGAATTGTTGTTGAATAAACAAGATATTTTGTCCGATGACGCGCTGGACGAAATACATGATTCTCTATCCGTTCTGCTCAAAAAGGAAGACAAGAAAGACAAAGAAAAAATGAGGGGAGTCTTCCGTTACACGACATGTCCGGATTCCGATCTCGCCGCAGCCATGAAGGGCGAATTGTTGCGACGTGGCGTCAATCTCAAGACGGATCCAATCGCCTTCATCGCCGAGAACGACACAGTTTATGGTCGTTCCTTGCCCAAAACGTTTCGCGAGACGTTTGTCGGCAAAAACGAACCGGCCAACATCGAACGTTTCACGTATCTACGAGGTTTGGACGGTCGGGTGCCCCAGGAAAACCCGAAGAGCGAATCCGCCGGGCCGTCGAATCCCGGTTCCTCTGGCGTCAACGCCCGAACATCAATCGAAAGCCGGTTCATGCCGACGCGGAAAACCAACCGATCGGAGGGAAATAATCAGTTCGATTACATCATCCGGCTCGGCGAGGAAATGAAACAGATGGAAATCCAAAAGGGCCGGCCTTTTAAAGTGATCGGCGTCCTGGGCAGCGATCTGTACGACAAACTGCTATTGCTCCAGGCGTTGCGGCCACAGTTTCCCAATGCGTTGTTCTTTACGACGGACCTGGACGCGAGTTACAGCCATCCGCAGGAATTGGAATGGACGAAAAATCTGCTGGTCGCCTCCACGCACGGATTAACATTAAGCGAGGATTACCAATGTGGGGCGGCCCCGTTCCGTTTTTCGTACCAAACGGCCGTATTCCAGGCAATCCTCGGGGCGACGACGTTGACAGATAAGAAAATGCTCAAGCGGTCAATGAACGACCCTCTTTTAAAAGAATCATCGGCCCGACTTTTCGAAATCGGATGGGACGGGCCGCATGATCTTTACGACGACAAGTTGGCATGGGACGCCAATCAAGGCCCTGTCGCCCGGTTTCTTATGAGATGCCAAAATTTCGCGGGTTGGTTTGTCGAATCGGTCGATTCGGACTGGCGGTGGTTTTATTCCGACTCTTCCGCGATCTTGAAAGGTGATACACATCCTACCAGACCGGTAATGGCCCCGGGCGTTGTTCAGCGGATTTTAACGCGATTCGTGTGCGTTTCTCTCGTGGTTTTTGCCTCGCTTTTCGTTTTGGGCTGGCATCGGAAGGTCTTTCGTGTTCCGGGATTCATTTGGGAATGCACTCTTTTGCCCTTGATCGACAAACGTAAAGCCGCCCCTTCCCAAAGACCGGTCGGACAAAGACGGAAACAATCGACAAAACTCACCGATCTTCAATCGAATGAATCGCCGGCGGCCTCTCCCTTGCTTCCGCCGCCATGGGTCTTAGCGAGTTTGTTGATTCTCGCCCTGATTGGCTTGGCGGGGTACATCTGGATCGCCTGCCACGACATAAACGAACCGTGGCATTGGGGATCGGGAATCAGCGTCTGGCCGTCGACGACGCTCCGCCTCATTGCCGGTGCCGTGTCGTTGATGTTGGTTGTCCTCGCGTTTGTCAAGGCGAAAAAGATGTTTGCCGTATTATGCAAGCATTTCAAGCTGAACCCTTTCAATGCGGGAATCCTATTCTCGCCGAAGAGCTTGTTCGTCGGTGTTGGCAAGGTATTCAAAATGATCAGGGACTTGGCTTGTCCCCGGAAAAAACAGGAGAAGGATCAGGAAGATACAAGCGATGCTCCCCCTAAAAAAATCGGCGAACTTTGGAAAGAGTTGGAAGAGGAATTACCTGCGCGTTTTATTCTCGACACGATCATATGGGTCGGCGTCTGGATCACCGTCCTGTGCCTTTTGTTTTGCGAAGGGAATGGACATTTGCCGTTTCGCAGTGAAACGAGTTACAACATCGGATGGATCGTTTGGGCGGTTTCATGGGGGGCGACCATCCTGCTGGTCTTTACGACGTTTTTCATGACTCGCAGTTGCTGCCGGTTCATCGACAAGATGATGAAAGTAACGGTTGAATGGTCATCTCAAGAAGAGAAAGAAAAGAAAAAGGAGAAAATGGAGAAAGAAGAAACCGTCTTGACCGGATTCGCCAAACGCTGGGGGTTGGAGAAAAAACACGACGAAATGCCTGCCGAAAATTACGAGGGAAAGCATATCGAGAATCTGGTCGACGTTTACTTTGTGGAAGCCTGGACAGGAAAGATCAGCAACCTCGTTCTCTATCCGATTGCGTCTCTCATCCTTCTTTTCTGTGCGGAATCGGCGTATTTCGAGAATTACGGTTCCAATCCCTATCGTTATCTCGTGATGGGATTCATGGGCCTGATGATTTTCGCCCCCGCGTTCCAGCTTCGCGGTAAGGCAAGGAAGCTGCGTGCGCAAAAAATCCGAAAGACGCGGGAATATCTCGAATTTCATTGCGCGGACGGCGAAGCTGTTCGAAAAAAAATCGAATGTGCGATCAAAGAAACGGAAAATCTGAAAGATGGGGCGTTCGAACCGTTTTTGGAACATCCGTTCATGCAAGCGATTTTGTTCCTGCTTGGCGGAATTACGTTGCCTGCGTTTTTAAGTTTGACCAACCGACCGTTTTAGGGGAAATTAAAAATTCGTGTACCCTGTTCCGTCCCACAGGCCAGATTCAAGTCAGCCAAACGGCGTTCCGGTTCGGCCGGAAATCGCGGTTGTGCCCTTCATATCGGGGAAAACCGTTTTCTTGATTTATTCTTGCCGCCCGGTCGAAAACAAGAAAAGGTTTCTTACATCGTTTCATTGATTCGCGTACCGTTTCAATGCCCCCGATGGTCGCTTTTCACTCAGCACCATCACCGCACGGCGATGTTTGAACCGCTCTAGGGAATTGAAGAAAAAACGGCAGGGAGAGGCCGCGTATCGAAAATTCTTGGAAACGACAAAGTATGAAACGCGATACCTACCGTGTCGTAACACGGGGAACGGATGGAGAATTGAGGATTCGGGATTTCGATTCCGAAGAAGAAATCCTGAAAAGGCACATGCAGATCGGTACGGACGATTGCAGCGCGGATTTGAGCATTCGCGGCTGCCCGGTGCTGCGCGGGCTGATCGGCCCGATGCCGGAACCGCACGGGATCGTGCGCTATGAATCGCCGGAAGTCTTCGAAACGCTGACCAAAGAATGGAGCGCGACGAAGAAAAAACGGACGCGAACCCGACGGCCGTAGGCCGTAGGCCGTAGGCCGTAGGCCGTAGACTATAGACTATAGACTGTAGGCTGTAGGGCCGCTTTCCAACCATTCCCTACAGTCTGTAGCCTTCAAGTCAGTCCAACTTTTGAACACCTTCTAAGCCTATGCATTTGGCGGATGGACAATTGGCGGTCGGGGTTTGCGGCCCCGCCTTGCTTCTCGGCGGCTGGGCACTCGCCGGCGGAGCCGCGGCAGTCGCGCTTTACCGGCTTAAGGAAGACCGCATTCCGAGCGTCGCCCTGCTCAGTGCCGCCTTTTTCCTGATCTCGTTCGTCGCGATTCCGATTCCGGGAGGAACCGTACATCTGCTGCTGTGCGGACTGATCGGCTTGGCCCTGGGGCCGAGCGCCGTTCTCGCGATTGGAATGGCCCTGAGCTTGCAAGCGGTTTTTTACGGCATGGGCGGCTTTACGACCATCGGCCTCAACACCGTGATCATGTCGTTTCCCGCCGTCGGCTGTTATTACCTTTTCGGGCCGATGATGCGTAGCGAAAAGAAAAACCGGATCATTCTCGGCGCCGGCCTCGCCGGAGCGCTCGGGGTCGTGCTTTGCGTTCTCTTGTATGTCGGCTGTCTGGCCGCGGTCGGAAAAGACATGGTCCGACTCGGTTACGCCTCGGCTCTGTCCCATATTCCGGTGATTTTCGTTGAAGCGGTGCTAACCCCGATGATCGTCCTCGCAATCAAAAGGGTCAAGCCGGAATTCTTCTGAAGACGAGGCGGGTGAGCACAACGAGCCGCGATCGGTGGTCGCGATTACGCTCATGACGAAGCTTCAGAAAAATCTGAACTCTTTTTAGAGTGCCGTGAGAAAGTTGGCGAACGCATCGAATTCCGCCTCACAAGACCGACGCATTTTCCCGGCCTGTAGTGGGCCCCGCCTCCGGTTTTTGATCGTCGCATGGCGAACTTCGACTTTACGACGTCGCGGTTTTTTTCCTGAAAACGTAAAGCCCGGCGAGGCCGATGGAACCGACGGCGAAAATGAACAACAATAAAAGGGCTTTACCGACCGGCTGGAATTCGAACCCGATAAGCGGATAATCTTTGACCCAATATTCCGAGCGGATCATCAAAGGCACGTCCAAAATCACGAGCACCAGCGAGTACAAAACGATTCCCCAATACCGGCGTCGCGGCATCCCGGCAAAGAGGATCACGAACAACACCAATCCGAGCGCGGATCCCCATTGAAAAACGGTGATCCAAGGCGATTCGAACTTCAAATACGGGCGGGAAATCAGGAGAACCATGTGCTGTATCCAAATCGAACCGAGTCCGATAAAGACCAGATCGCTCCAGAACGTAATCCGATTCCGAAACCCGCGAACCACGGGCGACTCGCCGGTCAGGAGACTCAGAAGATTCGAAAGTCGCGGAGGGTATTTTTGAAACGCCGCTTCATTTTCCGCGAACCGAAGCAGTCGGAAAAATAAGGCGTAATACATGACGAGCAGCAAAAGAAAAGCAATGCCGAACGTAATAATCTCCGTCGCCGCTCCCGGCGGGTAATGACGTGCGTTGACGATCGCGGGCAAAACCGCAGCGACAAAGAGTATGGCAAGGGCAATTCCTGCCGAGAGGAGCGAAATCCAAAACGTTTTCTTAATGGAGCGGAGCGATAAGGTGGAAGATTCCAGCTCAATGAATTGCGATTTTTCCGTCCTTTGATCTTCTTCGACGATCGTTCTCCAGCGGCTATTGAATCGGAAGGAAGCGATACAACAGTAAACCGGTATCAGCAGCATGCCGGCGAGGTACCATGAATTGGACAAAGGGAATTGCTCCTTGCCAAGAATGTATTTCGAGACCATTGCCGCGGAAAACTCGGCGACAAAGCACAAAGCCAACCACGTAAAGAATGCGGTGAAGTGGCAGGCGACCACTTTGAGCATGAATCGCCGGGATCGAAGCGTCGGTGCGTTTCGGACGGCCGAGTTCATTCCGCAAACGAATCCGGTCAGAAGAAGGAACGGCGAAAGAATTCCGGTCACAAGCGACCAAAGATAGAGACCGAGGGACGGAACGGCCGAGGCTTTGCCCGCCGTCATTGCAGAACTGGCCGCCGAACTCGCGGCAACGCACTGCGATTGAACCGCCAAAACCGGAATCGCCGCCAGCACCGCGACGACGAAGTGTTCGCTCGGCCGAAGCCGTTCCAAGGCCGTCTCGACCTTGCGTTCGATCTCTTCTTTGAGAAACGAGCGACCACGGGCGATCCGCTGCCGGACATTGGCCTCCGAAATGTCCAGGGCCGAGGCGATGTCGCCGACCGTTTGATTCTGCCGGTAATACATCACGAGTGGCTCGCGGTACATTTCGGGAATATGCTTGATCGTATTCCAGAGAAGAGCCGCTTGTTCTTCGCGGTCGTTTTCCTCTTCCAAAGGCGGAGCCGCCAGCTGCTCGACCGGAGTTTCGGGAGAAAACGATTGCCGGTTTTCCACCTTGCGAATCCATTTACGGGAAAGATTCCTCGCAATGCCGCAGAGCCAACCGGCTAGCTTTTCCGGTTCGCGGAGTGAGTCGAGATTCTGCCAGGCGGCGATAAACGTTTCCTGGGCAAGGTCTTCGCTCTGCTGCAAGTTGCCGGTAATGCTGAACGTCGTCGCCGAAACGAGGTTCTGATACCGCCTGACGATTTCGCCGAACGCTTCCGGATTGAGATTGCTGATTTCGGTGCTCATGTTTGCCTCCGGGGTCGTGTTTCATTTTATCGAAATTGCATCGACTTATGAATAAGTACCGCAACAGAGGACGTTTTTGACAAAAAATCGCTGGAAAATCGATTTTTGATTCAATGTAAACCGTAATGGGGGCAAATCGCAACCGTAGGTCGCGGCTCTTTGCCCGCCCAAAGGCCCGGAGTACCGGTCAAATGGGCTTTCGAGAAACGAGAAACCGACCGGCGAAAGCCTTACGGTCGCGATTGAGAGAGACGCTGCGGGTGCTGCGGGTTCAATTGGCTGCTCGCGGAGATCGCCTCGGCGATGAACGGGTCGCTCGGGGCGCTACTGATGCGTCGTCGCTTCGGTTGAACCGGAAGTTTGGGGAGCGATCCGGTTTCGCCGTCCGGCTTGGCGAGGCGAACGACCTCCCCGTCGAGCCGGCGGTCGTCGAGCACGATGTCCGGAGAAACCCCGACCCCGCAAAACGGATTGCCGTTCGGAGAATAAAACCGCTCGATCGTCAGCTTCAATCCCGCGGCGGGAATCGCCTGGTTCGGCCGGTTCAAACGGTAAATCACCTGGACGGTCCCTTTACCGTAACTCTGCTTACCGATCAGAATGCCGCGGCGGTGATCCCGGATCGCCCCGGCGAAAATTTCGGAGGCGCTGGCGCTTTCCTCGTCGATGAGCACGATCAACGGAACCGACCAAGCGGCCGAACCGGTCGCCCGCCAGACGTTTTCCGTCAGGTTGTTGCGATCCTGCGTCCGGACGATGATCCCTTCGTCGAGGAACAGGTTCGCGACATCGACGGCGACCGGGAGGAGACCGCCGGGATTTTGACGGAGATCGAGAACGAGGGCTTGCATCCCCTGTTCGTTCAACGCGAAAAGCGCCTGCCGGATTTCTTCCGTCGTATTCGTTTGGAAACAGCTCAGCCGAAAATAGCCGAGGGTTTCGTTGATCATGTGCACGTCTTCGACGCTGGCGACTTCGACCTCCCGGCGAACGACGCGGACGATGCGTTCGGGTTTGTCCGGCGATTGGACCGTGAGGACGGCCGTCGAGCCGGACTCCCCTTGCAACAGGTCGGCCGCGAGATCGATCTGCACGCCCAGGGTCGATTTGCCGTTGACGGCGAGTATCCGGTCGCCGTCGAGCAGGCCGCCTTGCTGGGCCGGGGAATTCGGCAGGACCTTCGCGATCACGAGCGATCGGTCGTCCGAATCGAGTTCGACGCCGATCCCGACGAAGCAACCATCGATCATCGAATAGACGTCGTTGAGTTGCCGGAGCGTCAGGTAAAAGGAATGCGGGTCGAGCGAGTTGGCCGCCCCGCCGACGAATTCGAGGATGACCGCGGCGGGGGAAAGTCCGATTTCCTTGTTAATCAGGTCGGCGACGTACAGGACGCCGTTTCTCATGTCGCGGATATCACGAAACGACCAGGGCATCGCGATTTCTCTCGCCTTTTGTTCGGCGGCCGCGATCATTTCGGGCGAGGCGATGATCTTGTTTTTTTCGAGGAACGCCGGCTCGGAAAGGGCGACTTCCAAATCGTCGAGGCCGTGCCGGAAGAGATCGACCCATTGCGGGGAGTCGACGTGATTCGCCTGTATCCGACCCAAGACGTCTTCGAACATCGCCAATATCTCGGTGAGCGGCGTTTGACGAAGGAGTTCCTCGAACGTCGAATCGTGGTACCGCCGGTTGATATCGTAATGAAATCGAACCTGCTGGTAACGCTCTTGAATCGCGGGAATCTCGCCGAAAGACTTAAGGGCGTTTTCGTAGTAACTCATCGCCTCGGACCAAAGCTTGTCCTTCTCGAACGCCGAGCCTTGGGAGAGGATATCCTCGATTTTCAGGGGCTCGGGTTTCGCGAGCGATTTTTCCGATAAAAGCGGCGGGAGCGAGTTTTTCAACTGCTGCGGCCGAACGGGAGCCGATTGCCGCGTTTCCGAAGCGGAAGCGGGAAAAGGAGCGGGGGCGAGCCGTTTCGGGCGGGCTTGCAGTTGCAGGACGCCCGATTTTTTCCCGGATTGCACATTCGTCGGGGAATCGACCTCGGGAACCTGGAGCAGCGACTGGGTCTGCGCTGCCGTAAGCGGGGACTCCGCGATGAGGCCAATCCCCCAGCAGAGCGGGAGGAGAAGGGAATAAATTCGAAGGGATTTCAAAAACATCGAATAAAGGTGCCTTGAGAACAAGGAATATCGACACAATAATATTTGGACGAAATGCTTCCTTGCATCAAACGGATCACCTTCCTTCTCCCTTTGGCGTTTCCGGAATGGGAAACGAACGAGAGCGGATCGAAGTTGGTCGGAGCGTTTTTTTGTCTGTCGCAGCGACCAACGGGAGCGAAACGCTCCGGCCCGACTCATCATTTGTTTTAATACAATCTGTATTAGGGAGTATACACCCGGGAAGGGCAATGTCAAAAAACTCTCTTGAAAATGAACCCCGAAAAACCGCGCTAAACGGAGGATTTTAGCGGCTTGCGTCGGATTGTTTCAAGAAGGCCGTTCCTGTCCGTTAATACGTAGGAACGAATCGTGTCGGATGATCGCGACCGGAAAAAATTTTTTCCCGCCAATTTTTTCCCGGCCCGGATTTTGACTCAAGGAATCGCGAAAAACGACCGCAAGGCCCGCAAAAGCCTTGATTCGCGAAAACCGACCGTCTATACTGGCCCGAATCAAAACGAGCCGGGGGCTATGCCCCCGGTTTGTCCCCCTTTTGAGTTGTTGACTTTCCTCGCTGTGAACGAAACCGGGACCGTAGGTCCCGGCTCGTTAGAGAGTTGGAGAGAAGTAATCAACAGGGGAATCCGGCTAACTTATCAAAGGAGCGAGAAAACATGGGAAGAATCTTCTTGGGCGTTAATATGGAATTCGTCCGGCACGAAGACAAGCCGTTCGAATGGGGGGTCGCGAAAGCGGCCGAAATCGGATACGAATACGTCGAGCCGATGGTGCACCTCGGCCGCGAGCTGCTTAGCGAAGCCGGCTACTTTCATAGTGTGTCGATGTTCGACGACCCGTACCGCATTCGTCGGGAATGTGAAAAGTATAAGGTCAAATGCTCGGCCCTTTCCGCGCATTGCCCGCTGTGTAAGCCGGAAGTCTCGACCGAATACCTGAAGCAGGCGGTCCGCTTCGCCGCCGAATGTGGAGCCCCGATCCTGACGACGGACGAAGGGATCAAAAAACCGTGGACGACGCAGGACGAGGATTTCGTTTTAATGAAATACGCGTTGAAAGAGGCCGCGATCCTTGCGGAGCCGCGCGGCATCCGGATCGGGATCGAGCCGCACCAACAGTATACGGTCAAGCCGGACCTGTACGACCGGATCATCGATCTCGCCGGTTCCCCCGCGATCGGAGCGAACTTCGACACCGGCAACAGTTACCTCGCCGGTCAGGACCCTTATGCCTGGCTCGAACGGATCAAAGGGAAGCTGATACACCTGCACGCCAAAGACATTTCGGTCCAGCAATCGGACGCTGAACGCGGCCAGGTGACCGGAACGCCCGTCGGCTGCGCGTGCGGCGACGGCGTGATCGATTGGCAAAAGGTGATCGCGATCTGCAAAACCATCCCGCAAGACATCGTTTTCAGCGTCGAGTGCGGCACCGTCGATCAGGCCGTCCGCAGCATTGAGCATCTCAAACCGCTGGTTTGAGTTAGAGGACAGAGGACTGATGACAGAGGACAGTGGGAAGTGAGAAGTGGGGAGTGGGAAGAGAGCCGCGACCTACGGTCGCGAAGTGCAGTCTCAGAATTCTTGCCTCTTGCCTCAAAATTCTTAATTCTTAATTCTTAATTTTTCTCAACTCCTCATGCCAACACTTGAAACCCTTTCCTGGGCCGGTGATCTGCGATCGGGCGGACTCCGGATGATCGATCAAACGCTGCTTCCGACGCAACTTCTCGAAATCGACTGCCGCGACGTGCCGACGGTCTGGGAAGCGATCAAATCGCTCCGGGTTCGCGGCGCTCCGGCAATCGGGATCGCGGCCGCCTACGGCGTCTGCGTCGGACTGCAACCGTTGCTCGCCGGAAAAGGCGTTTCCGAAAACGAATTTTTCGAAGTGTTGGAAAAAGCGGCCGCCTACCTCGCCTCAAGCCGGCCGACGGCGGTCAATCTCTTCTGGGCGCTTGATCGAATGAAGGCGAAAGCCGCATCCCTCCGCGGCAAGCTCGAACCGGAGCAGATCGCGCAAGCCCTCTTTGAAGAAGCGAAAGCGATACACGAGGACGATCGTCAAATCTGCCGTGCGATCGGCCGCAACGGGGCCGCGCTCGTGCGGGACGGGGATGCGTTCCTGACACACTGCAACGCCGGAGGGCTGGCGACGGCCGATTACGGGACCGCGCTCGCCGTTTTTTTCGCGGCGCACGAAGTTGGAAAAAAGATCCGCGTTTTCGCCGATGAGACCCGGCCGCTCCTGCAAGGGGCGAGGCTGACGGCTTGGGAATTAATGCAGCGGGGCATCGACGTGACGTTGATTTGCGATTCGATGGCCCCGATGCTCATGCGGGCGGGCAAGATCGACGGCGTTGTCGTCGGGGCGGATCGGATCGCGGCCAACGGCGACACGGCCAACAAGATCGGAACGTACGGTGTCGCGGTCGCGGCCCGGGCGCACGGGGTTCCGTTTTATGTTGCCGCGCCGCTTTCGACATTCGATCTGACGCTCGAAAACGGCGACGGCATCCCGATCGAGGAACGCGACGCCGAAGAGATCACCTGCGGCTTCGGCAAGCGGACGGCCCCCGAAGGGGTTCGCGTTTACAACCCGGCGTTCGATGTAACCCCGGCCGAGTTGATCGCCGGGATCATCACCGAACGCGGCATCATCTCCCCGGTCAACCGTGAAACCGTTCGAAAAATGTTCGAACAATAAACCAAAAGAGCCGCGTACTGCGTACGCGGGGGTAAGAGGTCGTCCGCCCACTCCGCGTACATAGTACGCGGCTCGTTTCGCGTTTTTTTCTTGGCGCTTCAAAGCAACACGTAGCCCAGCGCCGCGAGCAGCGTTGCTCTCGCGATCCAGGTCGTTCGGTTTTTCCAGCGGAGCATCGCGAACAGCCCGAGCACGAAAATGACGATCACGCCGACATCCCCCCAGGAAATCATCGGATAGACGAACTCGCGGTCGGAGAACGGCCAGAGCAGTTGCAATCCCCAGTCGGAGAGCGTTTCCGAGCCGGAAAAAACCAAATCGGCGGCGATATGCGACCATGCGGCGACCAACGCAACACCAATCCAAACCGCGAGAAATCCCGCTCGCGTTTTAGCCGCAACGCGAGGTTCGATCATAACCTTTTCGTTGGGAATCACAAACTTCGTCCAACGCACAAGGAAGCGGGCCGCCCGTGTGATGAAGTCGAATCGCCAATCGATCACGGCTAAAACGGCGGCGAGCAGCGAACAGGCGAGCAGATTGTGTCCCCAGGCCCGATGGGCGGTATCGAACAGCGAGGTGCTCCAAAAGAACGTGAGCCCATCCCAATCGGGAACGTTGGCGCAGAGAGCGACCAGCCCGACGACCTGCCAACCGAATTTCTTCTCCAGCCCGGCCGCCAACACCAGATTCGCGCCCAGCAAAGCGTGTTCAATCGTCGTCATGAGAATGGATCCGATTCCCTTTTCTTCTTGTAACCGTAACGAAGTTAATTTACAATAATTTCGTTGTCGCGGCAATTCACATGTCTTTGATTTACCATGAAGGGATTGTTATGAGCGTCTTTACCGAGGAACAAGCGGAACGGTTTATCGAACATTTAATCTGCTGCCATAGCTGGTACAAGCATCTCCCGGTCCTTACAGGGTTTGAGTTCATCCTCGTCGTCGATCCCGATGCCGGTCGAAATTATCACCGAAGATTACTGTTCGGCGACACCCAGGAAGCCTACCAGAAGGCTTTCGGTCTCTTGAATTATTACTGGGGTGACGACGAAGGGTTTTGGTCGGATTGCAAGGACAATATAGAAAATTCCATTAATGAATATTTTACTCGGGAAGAAATTTGCGCGAGGTTTCCACGACACGTTTCGATTCGTTTGTTTCCTTACATTGCCTGGGAATTCGAAGACATGCTTCGCGGGGTGAAAGAAAATGATGTCGACCCAATCGCCAAAGGCTACAAGCACGAGAATGGTGAGGCATTGCTCAAGCTGAAAAATGCGATTACGGAAGTGGACGATTTCTGGCAAACTATGTCTGAGGAAGAGCAGGACGAATGTTGTGACGATGAATCAACTGGAAAAACGACGCCAAAGCAAATTCGATACAAGGAATTGAATGAGACCGTTACTGAAATTCTTGGCAAGCTGAGGGAAGGTGAAATCGCAAAAATCCGTCAGGCCGTTTTCAAACTCCAAGCGATGCCGGAGAAGTAATGGATGCCAACATTCTCAATCCTGCCGATGGCAGCATCCGCATCGACGATCAGTTCAAGATCAGCTGCCTGAGCACGCTGGACGAAGTGGTCGGTTATTTCGGCCAAGACCGCGTGAAGGTGACCGACCATAACAATGGCGGCCACTCCGTCACGGTCATCAATGTCAATATCGGTGATTACTGGTTCGTTTTCACATTTGGCTTCGTCGATGGCCTATTGCGAGGAATCGAAATCAGATTGGATAACAAAGAATTCATCGGCGGCTGGGAAAACTGGAGCGAAGCGGAAGAATTGCGACGCTTAAAACTTTGCGAGCTCTGGTTGTACCAACAAACCGGCATGGTGAAATCGCTTTTCCCCTGGGGCCGGGTCAATGCCTATTACGATTCCAGAGGAGGATTTTCGTACATCGCGCTCAGGTATGAAAAATAGACATTCTGGTCATTTTTCTTTCCGCGCTGTAGAATAGGGATAGAGGAGAAAAATCATGCCGCGAAAAATCTTCCGCAATTGCCTTCTTATCGCTGCGTTCCTGGCCGCTTCGGGAACCGTATTCCTCGAAACCACCCACGCCGGAATGTCCTCGGTCGTGCTCACCGAGTACGGCGCGAAACGGCTCACCGGCCTCTCGACGGCACTCTTTTTCGGGCTCGTCGTCTCGACACTGCTGGTCCGTTTCTTCTGGGGACTGTTGGTCAAAGACACCGACTGGCCGAAGCCGACGCTCCTGAAATCGTTCGCGGCGACGTTTCTCGGCGGGCTGCTGTTCTTCCTCGTGCTGGTGATGATCGCCGGCAGCCGCGAACTCTTCTCGCCCGGGGCCTGGGTTCCTGACGGGATCCTGTACAAGCTTTCGACGACACCGGAGTCGCCGCCGCCCGACCCGGTGCTCTCGGACATCGAACTGGCGAGGCGGCAGGCGTTGGAGCGGCTGTGCGACCGGCTCAGGGAACCCGAACCGCTTGAAGAGAATTCCGAGTTGCGAACGATCCCGTTCTCTTCCGGGTTGCGTTACGAACTGCCGACGGACGGACCTTACCTTGTCGTCGAACCGAAATTTCTCGACGGCAAACGACACGGCATCGACCGGAATACCTTCGAAATCGTCGAACTGCCGGACGAGGAGGCGCCCCCATGAAACGCAACGCCTTCACGCTCCTCGAACTGCTGATCGTTATTGTAATCCTTGTCATTTTGATAGGAATCGTTTTGCCGTTGGGGATCAGCTATGTTTTCCAAACGATTTTTATTTTTCTTTTCGGTTGGATTCCGAGAACGATCTGGTTATTGTATCGTTTGACTCTTGATGCGCCATTTACGATTCTTGTGCCGATTGCCACGTTTTTCGTCGCGACCGGGCTATTGCATTTTCTTCTCCGCTTCACTCGAAAGGACTGGAAATTGCGGCAATCGCTCGCCGTGACGGGATTGCTCCTCGCGGCCGGAACCGTCCTGGTCGGAATTTCAACGGCTTTCGACGAAGGACGGAAGATCGCGCAGCCGAAGCAGCCCATGAGAAAATCGATGACTTACCTCCGTAGGTTCCGAAGTTCAGCGGGATTGCTCGAAAAGATGGGGGACAGCACAACGAAATTTGCCGAAGACCATAAGCAACACCTCCCGATGGGCGGCACGTTGCTGGAGGATGGCCGTCCCGGTCATGGCTGGTGTACGCAACTGTTGCCGTATATGGATACGCTCACCCAGGAAACTTATTCTAAAATCGACCTGACCAAACCGTGGAACGATCTCGCCAATGCCGAGGTTTACAAAAGCAATGAAGGCAATGGTGGAACATGGCATCCTTTCCGTAGCGGAAAAGATCGATACGATTTTCGCGATGGAAAATGGCACAAACCCGAAAATTTTTTTCTCGACGAGGACGGCTACCAACTGACGGATTACGCCGCCAACGAGCGGGTGATGTGGCCGGGCGGCTCCTTGCGGCTGGACGAGATCACCGACGGGCTCTCGCATACGATCCTGATCGGCGAGGCGGCCGAGAACCTGAAGCCGTGGGGCAGCCCGTTCAATTCGCGTGACCCGGCGCTCGGAATCAACCGTTCCCCGTTCGGTTTCGGGTACGCGTTCCCCAACGAGCAGGTCAATTTCCTGATGGCCGACGGCTCCGTTCGGTCGTTTTCCGAAAAAACCGACCTGGAAGTCCTGCGGGCGCTCGCGACGCCCAACGGCGATGAACCGGTCACGGAAAAGGAGCCGTAATGAAACAACGCAACGCCTTCACGCTCGTCGAATTGCTGGTCGTCATCGCGATCATTGGAGTTCTTCTTGCCGCTCTCGATCCGGCAGGCGGTTTTTTCTATCTGCTGTTCGGCTGGATGCGGGGAACCTATCACCTGGTTGCCGGTCTGCACCACGAACCGCTCGCCGTCGGGATCGGTGTCGCCGCGCTGGTCTTGCTGCCGTTTGCCGTCCATTCACTCGTCCGCCGCCTGCTCGCCGACCCGGGCCGCTGGAAGTTCCGCCAATCGGTCGCCGTCTGCGGCCTGGCCTGTTCGCTCATCATCGCGACCATCGGCATGATCACGTTCGTTCATGAACTCTATTGGTTTCGGCATCCGGCCCAGCCGATTACGATCAATATCCGCATGCGCTTTCAAATCAGCGACTCCGTGATACACACCGGTCGTGGTGTATGCGAATTCGCGGAAAAGCATGAAGACGCCTTACCGGCTGGCGGCACGGTGTTGAAAGACGATCGCTCCGGTCACGGTTGGATGGCACATCTGCTCCCTTATGTCGAGGAAAAAGAGTTGTTCGAAAAGATCGATTGGGAAAAGCCGTGGGACGATCCGGCCAATGCCCCTGTTTTTCAAGGCGAAACGCCGCGTGATTTCAAAGCCGCCGGGCGATGGGGGCGCGGATACAAAGATGCTTCGGAATTTGCCTTGACCGACATCGCCGCCAACGAACGGGTCATGCCGTTCGGTCGCTCCCTGCGTCTGAGCGACATCACCGACGGCACGAGTCGGACGATCCTCTGCGGCGAGGTCGGGGAAAATCTTTCGCCGTGGGGCAGCCCGTTCAACTCGCGTGATCCGGCGCTCGGACTCAACGCTTCACCTCACGGATTCGGCAACTCCATACGCGGCTACCATGTCGTTCATTTTGCGATGTGCGATGGCTCGGTCGCGAGAATTTCCAACGACATCGGCCCGGAAGTGCTGCGCGAGCTCGCGACGCCCGACGGTGGGGAAGCCGACCGAAGTCCCCTAACGGAATACAACCATGCCACACCTTGACGCCCTTTCGTTTTTCGTCGTCGTCCTGCTGCTCTCGGCAGCCGTGTTCGTCGGGCTGTTCAACCGCAACTTCCCGAAACGGCTCCGCTACGTCGATGGGCTGCGGTTTCTCGCCGTTTGGATGCTTTTCACCGTCGTGGTTCTCGTGATGAACCAAATCGGCCGCGAGACACTCGATCCGGGCCGCTGGCCGCGCGAGCGGCTTTTTCATGGCCTCGAAGGTTCGCATCCCGTCGGCTACGATTCGACGGTCGTCAATTTCCTGTTCGGCTGGTTTCTCTTCCCGCTGCGTGTGATTCCCCACTCACATTTTTACCTTCCGGCCCTGCTGACGGGAATTGTTGCGACGGTTCTCGCCGCCGCTCTTCTCGAATTTTGCGGGCGGCTCTTCCTCGGATCGCGTTGGCGAATTCGCTGGAGCGTGTCGCTGATCGCCGCATTTGCGACGTTGTTTTTGACGACCTACGCGACCGTCGGGCTGGCCCGACAAATCGGCTGGATCTTTTTTTCTTGACGCTACCGGTCATTTCCCCAACAACAAGGCGGCGACCGCGACGGACGCCGTTTCGGTTCGTAGGATGGTCCGGCCAAGGTCGACCGGCTGCCAATGCCGGCGGATCGCGGCTTGAACCTCGTCCGGCGAAAAGCCTCCTTCCGGCCCGATCAGGACGAACACGCGGGGTTGCTCGCGGTTTCGAACCGCCCAATCGAACAGCGGAATCTGCGAGACATTCTCGTCCTGCATCGGATGCGCGATCAGCCGGGCGGCCGACGGGCTGCTATCCTCTTGGTCGATTGCCTCCGACAGCCGCTGGATCGTCGTCTCTTCGGAAATTTGCATGAACCGCGAGCGGCCGCACTGCTTCGACGCTTCGATCACGGTCCGCCGCAGCCGTTCGAGGACGTTCCTCTCGGCTTTCGCGACGCCGTGCTCAACGGCGAGCGGGACGAGCCGGGCGCAGCCGAGTTCGGTCAGCTTTTCGACCAGCCATTTTTGGCGGTCACCCTTGGGCAAAGCGGTCGCGATCACGAGTTCGACGCCGGGCGGCGGTTCCGGTTCCAGCGGTTCACGGATCAGGAGCTCGACGGCGTTGCGCAGCAGGCCGACGATCTCGGCGAGATAGTCCCGACCGGAACCGTTGAAGATTTGGACGGTCTCGCCGATTTTTTTCCGCATCACTTTGACGAGATGCCGGGCTTCGTCGTCTTCGAGCCGCACCCGCCCGTTTTCCGGAACGGCCGAGGAAAAGTAATAACGTTGGGTCATAGGTTGGGGTGATGTGCGTGTTTTGCCGTGTTCGATAGCGGAAAAGACAGCTTTTTATGCCGTAGCCGGTAGGGGCGCTAGGCTTCGCCCTCTGCCAAACCGCGGCCTCGTTGGGCCGCTGCCGTATTGAAGACGGGAATTTTAAACCGGCTTACGTATACCTCGAAAACCATTCTATATGCAGGTCATTTTTTGCAAAGCCCCATAAAGACCGATTCGCGATTGGTCGAAGACCGATGCGGAAGCGTAAGACGGCGTACCGGTTCAATGTTTAGCCGAACGGCGAAGACGTCGGCGTTTCCGGCTTTCTTGCAGGCCCCCTTTTGACAAGAGGAGGGTTTGCGGTTACCATTGGGCTCTGATTCGTCGATGCGGATCGATAAACGGGGCGATAGCTCAATTGGGAGAGCGCAGCGTTCGCAATGCTGAGGTCGGGGGTTCGACTCCCCTTCGCTCCATTTTCTAAACTCTTAAAAATCAACGACTTGCAGCCGTTCAGCTTCATGCGAAACCATCGAATTTTCATCCGCCAAAGCGCAGGGACTGCGCTTTGGAAACGAAAAGGAGGTTTCCATGCCGCATCTCTCAAACCGTCCGCCGAAAATGTCGCTGGTCAAATCCACCGGCGACGCCGTCGTCTACGTCAACCGCAAGCGAAAGTATCTCGGCCCGTGGGGGTCGGATCTTGCCCGTGAACGCTATAGCCGGTTTCTCGAAGCTTGGGCGGCGTCCCAGGGGTGCCTTCCGGACGAGCCGTCCGACAATGCCACCGTCGCCCAAGTCGTCGTTGCCTATCTGGAGTGGGCGGAATCCAATATCGATCGGTCGCATTTCTTCCACGGCAAGGTTGTCGCCGGTTTCCTGGTCGAATTCCACGGCCAAACGCCAGTCAAAAAATTCGGTCCGAGAGCCTTGATCGCCATTCAAAAGGCGATGGAAAAATCCGGGAGATTTTCCCGAAACTACATCAACGATCTTGTCGGTCGGGTAAGAACGATTTTCCGCTGGGGCGTCGCCCGGGAACTCGTTCCGGAATCCGTCGCCGCCGCCCTGAAATACGTTCCTCCGCTCCGCCGGGGCCACACGACGGCCCATGAAACGGAAAAACGCGAAGCCGTCCCCGACGAAACGGTGATCCGCACATTGCCGTACCTCCCTCCGACCGTCGCGGCGATGGTACAGGTCCAGCGACTGGCGGCGATGCGTCCGAACGAGGTTTGTCGAATGAAGGTCGGCGATCTCGACCGATCCGGCGAAATCTGGATTTACCGTCCCGAAAAACACAAAGGGACGTGGCGGGGGCACGGAAAGTCCGTTCCTCTCGGTCCGCCGGAACAGCGAATCATCGGCCCGCGTCTGGAAGGTAAATTGCCGGAAAACGCCGTCTTTTCTCCCCGAGAGGCGGTCGCGGAACACAAATCGCGAAACGCGGCGCAACGAAAAACACCGGTCCAGCCTTCACAAGTCAAGCGGGCGGCGGACCGGGCGAAGAATCCGAAAAGCCGTGTTCGGGAATTTTATGATTCCACTTCGTATCGCAAGGCGGTCGAATACGGGATCGCATCGGCGAACCGGGCGCTTCCGGCGTCGGCAAGGATTCCGCACTGGACGCCGTACCAATTGCGTCACGCGGCGGTCACGGAAATCACGCTGACGGCGGGGCTGGACGTCGCCCGAGCGGTCGCGGGCCAAAAGACGATCAACGTGACACAACGTTACAACCACGCCGACGAAAAAATTGCCATTGAACAAGCAAAAGGGCGAAAGGCGATGAAATCGGCTGAACCCGGTCCCGGTTGTCGGCCAAAGAGATGACCAAGCAAGGAGTGTCGTTCGCGATTTTGAAATCGCGAACGAACGAAGACAACGATTACGCCTCATTTTCTTCATCGTCAAACAAAAAGTTTTCAAGACGAAGCTGCCTGTTAATCCAGGCGTTTTTTGCTTCGGGATCACCCGCAATCTTCTTTTCTATGGCCAGCGTCTCCCGAAACTGAGTTGCATCTGCCGTCATTGTCCAATGGACGCTTTCAATGCCGAGCAAATCGATTTCCTTGCGAATTTCCTCAAGATTGATCCGGAAAAATTCTTTTCTAAAATTAACTTTATTGACCTGATTAAGCAAGAAATACTGGTGAAGTTCTTTTTCGAGCTTTGGTGCATCTTCGCTATGGATCATCGCATGGATGTCAAACGGGAATGGGACAGATGCATCGCCTAGTTCATGAACACGGTCGTTCGGCTCAAGACGCCTTGTCATCCCGATCTTATATACATTCTCTCCAAAAGAGCCGATATTTGAAATGATGTAAACATGGCCGCTTTTGGTTTGGGATGCCATCGATATCGCTCTTTGGTTCTTTTCTTCCGCTGCTTTTAATCTTGCGTGCAATTCCTCCAATTGTTGTTCATATTTGATCCGTTGAGATTCCGTTGCTTCTTTCAATTGTTCCTCTGCCTTCTGCACGGCCTTTCGAATCGCCTCTTCTTCTTTTTCCGCTTCCTTGATCGCTCGTTCGTATTCCCTTCTAACCTTCTCTTCTTCTCTCATCTGTTCTTGAATGCGTCGCTGTTCTTCTCGTTCGCGCAAACGGAGCTCGTATGCAATCGTTCCCGCATTCAGCTCGTCGATCCTTGCCAGCATATAATCCTTTTTTATTCTTGCATTTCGAAAAGCCACGCCGTTTAAATTTACAATTTCAAAAGCATCGAGAATCTTCTGGTGAAGCACTCCATAATTATCACGTTTGACTTGAGAAAGAATGGAGTCTACTTTCCCGTTAAACGCATCGACAACAAAATTTATGGCCGTGTTTCTCCTGATTCTTTCGGAATAGTCGCAATCGGCCGCGACTCCCCCTGTAACCATCGTCTTTGTTTTTCGCCTGGCGGACTTTAGACGTTCACCCGAATCTGTATGGCTCATGTCTTCCGCTAATTCATCTAGCAAATTTCTTCCGGGGATCATGTATTCCGTGCCATATCCTTCGATCGTGTTTTTAATCGCCTTTAATATTTTTTCATTCTGATTGATTTCGTTTTTTAGGCTGTCAATCTGCTTGGTAAGCGAGGTTTTTTCTTCTTCAAGTTCTATGAGTGCTAAAACGCGAACTTCTGCATGTTTTTTGTTAATCGCCTCAAGTCGGGTTTCTGCGGTTTCAATTTCGCCTTTTCTCGATGCCAGCAATCGTTCCGTCAAGGACAATTCGGCCTCTATCTGCGAAGCACTTCGAATCGTATCTTCTGCTTGGTTTAAATTTTTTTGTATTTCATAGTATTTACCTGTTGCCTCAAAGAGATTTTTTTTCAGCTCTGACAGGCTTTCTTTGAGTTTTCTCTTGTTTTCTTCAATGACACGCGTAAGCGAATTTTTCTCTTCCCGTATCCTGTCGGCTAAAGATTTTAATTCGAATTCCAGCAATACTTCTCTGCTTCTTTTGACATCTTCATAACCTTCCTTTAATTGTTGGATTTTCTGTTCCTGCTCAGCTTTTGCCTTCTGAAATAATTCGTTCTGTTTGTTGCGAAGATTTGATATCCAATCATCGTGAATTCCCTTGGCGTTGACATAACTTTCCTTAAGTTTTTCCGTTCCTGATTTATATTTCTCTTTCAAGTGTTCGTAGGATTGATTCAGCCGATTTTGTTCCTGAATCATTTTCTCGCGGGCGGCATTGTATTTTTGGACTCGAATCTCACTCTCTTTCTTGAAGTCATTTTGCAGCAGCTGCATCTGCTTTTCAAATTCATTCCTTCTATCATTTTTCAATTCGGATAATTCTTCGCGTAATTTATCGAGAGACTCGCCAAGTTGTTCAGATTCTTTATCTAAAACAAAGTATCGCTTGTACTTTTGATACCAAATAATAATGGGCAGCAAAAATCCCGCAACAAGGCCGAAAGCCAGAAAGACAACTATTGTTACCATGACAGGATCATGAAATGAAAAGACAAGACAACGAAAAATGCATTGTACTCTATTCAATTCAAGCTGTTTACAGTCTGTGATAAAAATGGTATTTTGAATTTTTCGTTAGCCCCGGCCAAAAATTAGGGAGCAAATAATGTCAAAGATGTTCATTCAAGCGGCCGTCGTTTTGGGGATCGTCGTTCTCTTGTGTCGCACTGGACAATCACAAAATCACATTGGAATCGAGGAAATGTGCATTCCCAAAAATATCGTCAAGGCGGACGAGATGGAGGAGATGGCCAAAAGATGGGGGACCCAAGAAGAAGCGACCGAGGAATTGAAGAAGATCATTGCCTCTATTCCGGTGCAAATCGATGAACGTGGATACGTAAAACAAAGGTCAGTTCAGCGACTTAAGGATTTTGACGTCAATCTCTATCACCAGCTGGAAAACATTGATGTCGAATGCTGTCCCTGGATATTCCGTGGGACGGTCTCTACTGCCGTACGCTATGATCTCAATTCAGGAAACGTTTTGGAAGACTGTTATTTCATCGTAGGCTTCTACAAGCAAGGTAATTCTTGGGAGCATCTTATTGTCTATGCCAGCGGATTCGGTGACTACAGAGGGGTCGTTTACGGCAACAAATACATCATGGGGCAGCTTTATGACATTGCTCGTGAAAACGAAATAGCGGAAAAAATATCGAAGGCCCTCAATCGAACGGAATGGACGATCCTGGAAGAAAAGACCCGCCCAGAAAAAAACACTGCCAAGGAAAAGACTTATGGGCTTCCTGTTTACCAAAGCCCCGAGCAGCTTGCCCGCTCGCGCAAAATCGTCGTCGAGGGAAAAACTTACATCGGCAAGCTCATCTCCTACGACAATGGAAAGATCGCGATCAAGCTGGAGGATCGCGAAGAGCCACGAGAGTTTTCGGTCACCCAGTTTACCAGGGAATGCCAGGACGACGTGGTGCTCTACGTCCGGTTTCACGGATTCGATATCGACTCGAACATCTCTTTAACGAAAGACAGAAAGAAAATGAGGGGGCGTATCAAATACGACTCCCGGGGCGTTCCGGTTTTTCACAATTTCAAAACCGATGAAGAGACGCCGATGGAGAAACTCCTGGATGGCATAGCGCCCAAGGACGTAAAAATATATGAGCCGTTCTGGGAATATATGGCTGCCCGTAAACACTCGTACATGAAAAATATCCCCGACGAAGTGATTGAAAAGGTGAAGAAAAAATTCGAGGAAGCCGAAGGAGCGACTGAAAAAAAGTGATTTTCAAACATCACTCACTGCTTGCCCGGGAACGGCTGTAAAACTCGGTCGCCTCGCGAGACAGGCTGCTTGCTGACCCGGGGGCCGATGACTGGCAGCTGGAACAGCCCAAAGACCGCGACAACTGCCGCAGCCGATGATATTCCTGAATGGCATCCGCCGCCGAGTGGTCGGGATGCCCCGCGCACAATGGCGAGCAGTCGGCCATGCAGCCGGTTTTCGAGTGCTTGCAAGAAATGCGGAAGGAATAGCCGCTTTCGCAAGTCTGGTCGAGTCGCAACCGCAGGGCGTGCGGGCATGGTTTCATGGTCAATCTATACCTTGATTCGAAAGAGCCCGTAAGTTTGATCGGCGACGAGCACGGACTTTTCCTCGTCCTTGAACACGATGCGACCTGTTTCGCCGTGGCTGATAAAAAACGGCTGATTCGAGACCGGGGTCGTCGAGTCTACTGTGGTAAAGTATGGCTGTGCTCGCAATGGCACACCCTCCCAGACAGGAACGCCGCGAATAAACACCGCGAATCGCGGCTTGGGGTTTGTCTTGGTCCCGCCGTTTTGGGTGTCTCCTATGGCGACCACCAAAACGTCTCCGTTGCTGACATAAGTGCCGATACCAATGTTCGATATCCCATCAAGGTTAAAACGCAAGCCGACCTGATCGTAAGAGGCGATTTTCGCGTTTTTATAATACACGTTTAACGTGTAGATCGCCGGATATACGGTATCCGTCGGTACCGCGATCACGCAATAATTGTAAAGGAAGCAAGAGGCCGAAAACGTTACGGCCTGCGGAAATTCAAGAGTGTCGAGCGACTCGCCGCAGTACCACACCTCTGCCGTAAAAGGTGTTGCGTTGGGATCGGCGCGTATGAAATGCGATCCAACCCCTGCGTAGCCAGTCCCTACCGCCGCCTTCGCCGCGCTTCCATAAAACACACTGCTTCCGGTCCAGGTGGTGACGCGGGTCGACTTGTGATAGTAAATCGCCGAACCGCGACTTGGGTTAACTATAATCCCTCCGTAGCAGAGCTGTGGAAACTGGTAATCGTCGACTGTCGTCAGCGACTCGCCACGGCAGTACCAATCGCTTTTTTGACTTACTATAAGATCGGCGTCGCCATGCTTCGTTGTGATAATACAGCCGTAGGACGTTGTATTACCGTTCACTGGATCGGACAAGCCATACTCCTCTACCTGAATACGGATGCTCTTGTCCGTGTTTGTGGCAACAGCGTCGCCTTTATAGCGAATCTCCTGTCTCCATACCTCCGCCCTAAAAGGGCTTTTTACTTCGGGTCTATAAAACAAGTGGTGCGAATAATATCCCGAACAGCTCATCGTTTCTACAGGGCCGTCCTCATAGCTGAGGTTCGGCAAGCGATCCAGCTCGTACAGAAGACTCCCCTCGCGATAGACCTTGACATTCCAAACGAACCTGGTGTTCGCGTACGACCCACCGTATCGAGTAAAAACGAAAAGTTCCGCCGATGGGTCGAGACGATAGCTGGTGTCGTACCAAGATTGGTAGCCATCACGATACGTGTCATAAGTGGCCATGACATGACCCATGTAAAGTATCTTCAAATCGGAGTAAAAACCAGCTCTGTCGCCGGGCAGCTCAATAAGATATCCCTGCGGCGCAAGTCCTGCGCTGAAATTTACATAGATGCCGACACCAGAAGTGTAAAACGCAGTGAACGTCGTAACGTACTCGTCACCCCAATAAATATCCACCGCTCTTGGACTGCTACGGGAATCGCGGTCGACAATGCCGTATCGAGGCATCTCCGAGATCGGGTTGTAGGCAAGAGGTCGTCCAGGCAGCTGGTCGCAGTCGTAGTTTCCGGCTGATGCGTAAATCGAGGCGCTGGTAAATTTCTTGCCGAAGTAATAGAGGTCGGCACCGGAACCGTCCTCGGAAGGAACGACGCTGTAAATTCCTATGGAAGCCGCTTTATCCGGGCTGGACTTGTGAATCGTAACTCGACCCTCTTCGTAGTGCCTGACTACACTTGGTGAAACCCCGGCGTCCAAACCGCTGTTTGGATATAACTCACAAACTTGGTCAAAGGCGATTCTGTAATAAAAATTGCTGAGAGGGCCTCCTGACAGCGTCGTGGTTCCGCTGGGAAGGACATTTTCCGGCCGTGTCGAGATGAGAGACCCTTTGCACCAAAGCTCGGTTCGGTTGTGCGTGGAATCGAGCGCATACGAAATCACGGCATAGTTTTCCGACGAGACCGATAGAACCGCATTCGATAGCGGGGTATCAAAAACAAGGGCATTACGGTAATAGAGATACGTTCTCGTAGACGAACTGACCAGCGTGTAAGCCTTGCCCAGTCTGTCCGTGTTGGATTCAAGCGGTACGCTATTCCCCGATTCTGGATTTGGAGGAGTTACGACCTCACCTTCTTCGACCCAGAATCGACCATCCAGGGAAATGATGCGCCAGAGAACGGTACTGATACGAAGATTTGCATTTGTTGTCGTATAAATAATCGACGTGTCTTTAATAATCGTAGTGGGACCGCTTTGTTCCGCATTCGGGCTACCGGCGCCGTAGATTATATCCGAAGGTCGAAAATAGGTTCTGTCTATTCCGCGACGCTGGGGCAGTCGCGAAAGATTGCCACCGGCGCTGTATTTCAATATAGTGCGATCCCCGTCCGACTTAATGATTGTCGTGTAATTCGGTCCGTGGCCCTTCGTTGCATCGTTGTCGCCGGCAAGGAGAAGGCGACGATTGTTTCTCCATGTAATTGAGTAGGCGCTGTGCTGTATACCCAACCAGTTCATCTCGTACCGAAACGTCCCGTCGAGATAAACACGAAAATAATATCGGGGCAAAAGGTTGGGCGATCCGGTGTCCACGAGTACGGAACCTATGTTCAGAATAAACAACCCGGTTGGCTGATTTCCAGTAAAAAGGGCTTGATGTGGATTAAAGTCTCCCGGATAATCGAATTCCTCGATCATCCCACCTCTGTAATATACCCTCCATTTGTGCCCGGCCCATTCGTCGGGGTCGCCGTTTGGGTCGCCAAAGTAAGCGTTTGTCAGACAGTAGTCGCCGTAGCCGTAGACTAAGGGCACGACCGAAACGGCTTCCGCAACAGAATCTTCGATGGCGGCGTTTTTGTAAACCAGCTTGCGGTACGGAACCCTGTCGTTCTCGGGGTCGGCCGGATACGTTACCCACCCGTAGCACCCTTTGGCGTTTGTCGCTGTTCCACAAGTATTTCCGTGCCAAACTTCTTTCCCTTCAAAAAATGATCGACAATAGGAGACGGTGTCGCTACCCTCGCCTGATCGCGATTCGGCGACCTCCAAGCTGTCTTGTCCGTGCACAAAATCAACGACGGCATCTTTGTAGCAATACCTGACGCCTTCCCAAAAAGCATAGATATTGAAGGTGCCCTCGACAATCGCGGGCTCGCTGCAAAGAAGCGATCTCGAATCGCCTCCAATGACCGTTTCCAGCGCTGCAGAGCGGATCGAGTTATTGTCGATGATTCCGTCGCAGGGAAGCATGTCGTCGTATCTCAGTTCTCCTTCGTAATAAACGCGCCCTCTTCTTGCTTCGGTCCAATAGATAACATAGGGAGAGTCGTCGAACGACGGAAAGTCCGCTGTTCCAATACGAAAGATATTGACACACGCCCCTTGGTATTCGACGGTCCCCGTCTGGTGATTGATAATCGCACCGTAAGAGTACGGCGTATCCACGTCCAGGCGTTTTTCGAAGATGAACAAATAATCGTACCACGCATACAGACATTGTCCTGCTGTACTCGTGACGAGACGGGTCTCGCCTTGATAGATAAGCCGTCCCTCAAAAAGACAGTAAAAATTGGCCAAATCCGTGAGAACGCTGACTCGTCCGTAGTTCGCGACCTGCGATACCTGACCGGATGTGCTGACCTCGGAAATCATCTCGCCGCGCCACCACAATCTGACGCGCTTTCGTCCGACCTGTTCGACAAGGTGCTCTCCCGACGCAATGATTGAGCCGGGGTGAATGGACTGGATCGCTCCGGGTTGGTCGTCAGCCCAAAACGTGCTCTCCAACTCGTTCGCCTTGGAAACAAAGCCGTCGAAAACCGTTTCGCCTCCTATAAGGTTGATAACACTACTGTTAGCGATGGTATTGCCGACTGTGTTGGGAAGCCCTCCGGTATCCACACTATATTCGTCGATCCGGTCGCCTTTGTAATAGACAAACGCTCTATAAATCCCGCGACCTGCTTGTGTGGTGTTGCTTGGTTCCAGACAAACGATATAATTGGGTGCGGCGGCGACCGCTGAGATCGCCTGAGTCGCTCCTCCCGTAATCGTGCTCGTGCCGGGAATATCGATAACCGTTGTAACGTGCTGCGATTCCAGAGACAGCAAAGCGAGTCGGTCTTTATCCTCGGAGCCGATCAGATGGCCGGAAATCGTGGATGCACTATAAGAGTTCGGTCGAACACCACCGGTAAGAGTCCTATGCAATGTTTCAAAAGCGCACTGTGCCACGATCGACTTCGATTCGCAGCAGCAGTCTCCGGCCGGCCAGCCGAGTTGGCTCCCATTCGGTTTTTTCGGGGTTTGACTCATGGCGATTGGTGTCTAGGATGTTACCGGACAGGGGCCGAGCATGACTTCCAGAATGCGGCCGTATCCGGATTCGGTGCGGCTGACGGTCACCCCCATGTCTTTCGACAGCTTTTGGCCGGAAGCGAGTTTCAGGCATCGGACGGTGTAATCGTGCATTGTCGGCTCGCCGTTGCCGTCGCCCGCCTCGGAAATTTGGATCGTCGACGTCCCGCCGTAAAGCAGGTCGGATTGCAGCTTGCCCGTGTATTCCCCAAGCGTGTTGACGACCGTGTAGTAAGTGGTCTTCGGCAGGTTGCCGTCCCCCTCGGGATGTTCCGGATCGTAGTCGGGGTTGTCGACCTCTTTGAGGACCTGCAATTCCACTTGGGTGCCCCGCAAAACCTTCTCGGTTTCCGCGAGCTCCAAACAGGTCGCCTGATCGTAAGCGGGATCGTCCTTATCGTAGGATTTCCCATAAATTTTGACTTTACCCATCCCGGACGGGATAGCGGCGTAGGGGTTCGACGGCCGACTGATCGTCTCGGTAACGATGCCAAGTATTTTGGCCGATCCCCCGCCTCCGGTTCGGATGATCTCATAACAATCGAGCAGCGGAAAGAATTGAAGCATGACGCGCGATCCGGAATCGATCGTCTCGCCGCTCGTGAGAAGATGGGCGTATGCGGTCATCTTCTCGTTGTGTAAGACGATCTTTCCGGACTCCGAGCCTCTCGTGTACACCTTGACCTGAACCCTGTTATCGTCGGACGAACTTTGCGTCACGGCCTCTTGCGTTTCTCCGAGAAGCGGCCCGTCAGGCAGGATTTCCGGCGGCGCATACGGAGGATATGACGTGAGAAAATCGTTTTTGATTTGATGCGCGCGCTTCGCCCCGTCCGACATCCGCTGGGCTTCGGCGGCGTTTCGCCCGGTTATGAAATATAGGGAATCGTCCATTACAACACCATCGGAAGTCGAAGCGGAGAAAAATCAACCGGTTCATAAGGATAGCTCGCGAGATAGACCGGTTTTTGCAACTGCGTTTCGGGATCAATCGGGGAAACGTCGGTTCCATCCTCGGTTAAAAACATCTCTTCGGTCACCGAGCTAAGGGTGCCGGGCGAATAAGTGAATTTGACTTTTGGATCTTCGCTTCCAGTATCTTTATCGCCGTCTCTAATTTTATCCAACATTTCTCCGCGAGAACCATATGCAATCTTTGTAAAATAGCCTGTTTCATCTTTTCCCTCCACCTGCCATATTTGCGTCATCTGCCGTTCATTACCCCGTCGGAAGAATCGGCCCTTATTGGCGGGGTGCCGCTCGAACGACTGCGGATCGGCCAGAAGAGAGACGTTGACTTTTTTGTACGTCCATTTCAGCTTCCCGTCCTCGTCGTAATCCCGCATCAGCTGGGTGCCGATATTGGCGATTTGCAGGTGCCCGATCCCGTAGGATTGATTACAAACCATGATCGGATAGAGGTTGATTTTCCCGGCGTAACTGGAGGCGAATGTATCGGGGTAGTCGGGCGTCACGTTGTACTGAAAATTGACGGAAAACAGGTAACGCGGAGCCACCGCCGTCAACATCGATCCGGCCGTGTTGCGGTACGGCATCTGGAGGAACGAGCCGTCGCCCTGCCGCTCCCAGTGAACGAACTGCGATTCGTCGATCGGCGAGGCTCCGGTCGAATAACCCTCCACCGGCAATTTCCAAGGGGGCGTATTGGCGGTGATCGGGTTGCCGTCCTGGTCGACGGTGCTTTTCTTTTCCCGGGTTTTCCAAGTCAGCTCGACCTCGAACTTGTAGCCCCCCTTCGGCCCGGGCAGGACGAGACTTTTCGTGTACGATGCGCCGTCGTGCCGGTAAAGCGGATACCGGGGGTGGTAGGCGCCGTGACGCGGAATCAGGTTGCTCATCATCAGATCGGCGACCGTATCGCCGTCGTCGACGTGGAAGACATGCAGTTCCGTAAGTGAATCGGACTTTCCGCCGCTCGCCTGCTTGATGGTCGGGCGGGTCTTGGGGGCTCGGTAAATACCCATGGTTTTCTATGGCTCCTTAAAAAGTGGGTGTGACGCCTTCGAGTTGAACGGCGTTTTGATTGGCCTGAAATTCGGTCTTGGACACTTCTTCGAGAATCTTTTCAAGATACTCGTTGGATTTTTTCGATTCGACCAGCTCTTCCTTGGCGATCCGCCCGAAAACGCGGCTTTCGAGCTCTCGCGCCTGAACGGAGGCCCGGTCGACGGACGATGTCGCGGAAACGGTCACGCGTTCCTGGAGCGGAACCTGGCGTTCTTCCAGCGACTGGATTTGCTCCTGGATGTTCAACGCCTTTTCAAGTTTTTCCTTGCGTTTTTCCAGATCGGTCTCGATGTCCAGGGAATCGAAAACCTCCTGGATCGATTTTTGCAGATAATCCGATTTTCCCGCGTCGGTCTTGATCGTTTTCAGTTCAAGCCCCTGGCGGAAGCTCGCGATGTCCTCGATGTATTTTTGCGATTCTTTGATTTGTTTTTGCAATTCCTCGATCCCGCGTTTATTCTCGTCCTCGATGCTCTTTTCCAGGCTGGCACGATCCTTGTTGATTTTGTAGTATTCTTCAAGGGCGTTTTTCGCCTCTTCGGATTGCTGGATAATCTGCCCGTTGAGGACGTTGACCTTTTCGGACGCGGCTTTGTACGCGTCGCTGTCCAGGTTGTAATTCTCGTCCCGCAAAACCTGCTGCGATTCGACGATCGCCTTGTCCCGTGCCAGGACCATCGCGTTGCGCCGATCTTCGAATTGATCGATCACCGCCTTTTGACCGCTGGAATCCTCATCCAGCATCAACAGCTTCTGCTCCGGCGTGGCCCGGTCGTAGTAATCCTGCCGTCGCAGTGTTTTTCTCGTTCCCCAATAATCGTCGACGGCGGCATCGGAATCTTTTCTCATCTCCGAAACGCGCATGGTCTCTTCGCCTAACAGCCGGTCCTGCTTTTCCTTGTCTTCGATCGCCTCTTGCTCCGCTTTCCTGCGTTTGTTGACTTCCTTGTCGAGCTTGTATTGGCGGTCCGCGTCGGTTTCGCCGAACATCCCGAGCACGAGGTTCCAGCTCCCCAGCATGGCGTCGCCGATCAGTTGGACAGCCCCGTTCCAGGCATAAGTGATCGCATCGGTAATTCCCTGGACGATGCTTTTTCCAATCGGATAAAGCGTCTTTTCCCACGTTTCCGGATCTTTGAGCCACGCCAGCATTTCCGGCGCCTTGGCCAGTAATTTCAGGCCGCCGTAAATGGTCGCTCCGATAGCCGCGATCCCGCCGATCGGGCCGATGAGTCCGGCGAACAGTTTTCCGACGCTCGTAAGCCCCGTGCTGAGCTTGCCGAGCGTCGCCGGAAGAAAGTTACTAACTCCGGAAAACATTTTCGTGATCCCCGGGCCGAGATTTGGCATGGCCTTGGTGATCGTGCTGGTATTTGCCGCGACCATGGCCGCATCCGAAACCTTGCCCCACGAAGAGGCGCCGGTAATAAAACTCTTGGCCGGGTTTATTGCTATCGGCACTCTTGCTGGGCTGGCGATTTCCCGCATCGCCAAGGCTACCGGGTCTTTCTCGGCCCGGGCCGCTCCGATCCGCCGGACCATGGCGAGTTTTTCGTCGACTCTTGATTGGCGGACTGCGACAAGATCGTCGGCCCGCCGGGAAAAAGCGTTGAATCCGGAACCGGAAACGCTCATCTTTCCGGCATTGGCGGCCAGGCTCATCCTGGACTCTGCCGCCAGCCGCGCGCGTTGCAGGGATGCCCGTTTTCTCGTCAGAGCATCGATTTCCCTGTTCGAGGCGAGAATGGACGCCTGTAACTGCGTCTGGGTCGCGGCGCCGGCGGCCTCGGCCTTGGCGAGTTGCCTGGCGATCGTGCGTCGATCCCGTACGGCCTTGGCTTGCGCGGACACGTCCCCGCCGATCGCTGCCTGTTTGATTCGGGCAAGGGCGACCTGATCTTCTTTCAATAATCGCGCTTTCTGCACCGCCAATAATCGTTGCATATTTGTCGCCTCGTGCTCGAATTTCCGACGCTGTTCCGTCAGCGAAACGATTCTCTGATCGGTGTCCTGGATTTTTACCGAGAGTTTTTCGCTTCCCCCCTTGTACTTGGCCTGGATGCTCTCGGAAAGATCAGACGTCTTTAATGATGTTTTCGGAACAAACGCCGCGCTTGCGGCAAC
The DNA here is from genome assembly GCA_031549145.1 of Thermoguttaceae bacterium. Lineage (GTDB taxonomy): Bacteria > Planctomycetota > Planctomycetia > Pirellulales > Thermoguttaceae > JAVBSX01. The sequence goes on from JAVBQI010000013.1 coordinate 39,567, forward strand.
CGCTTTTTGGGCGGCGGGCGATGCCTGTCCGGCCAAGGAAACAGCCGAAGCGGACTTTTTCGCGGCGACATTCTTGGCAAGGGCGACGGTTTCGGCCTGAATCGCCTTTGTGCTGGCGGCGGTGGAAGCGGCCAGGACGTTTTCCGTCTTCGCAAGGGCGGATGTGACGACACTATCGTTTTTTTTCGCGGCGGTATCGGTCGCCGTCGCCGCCGCTCCGGTCGCGAGAATCGCGTTCCGGACCTTGAGGTATTCATTGATGCCCAAAATGACCGAACCCGTCGCGGCCAGCGCTGTTCCGAGAACGGCGGACCGGCTGATGAGCTTCATCGTTTCATCGTCGGTCGCCGCGATCATGTCGAGCAGCTTATTGAGTGCGATAACCCCTTGGGTCGCCGGTTCGAGCAGCCCCTTGCCGAACTTGGCCATCGCCTGCTCCGCTTTCGGGCCGACCTGCTTGAGCTGGTTGCTCAGACTGTAGGCTTCGATGGCGTAGTCGCCGATGGCATCCGCCTGTTGCCGCGTGGCTTCGGAGAGAATGGCAAAGGCTCGCGCTTCGCGCTCCGAGGCGAAAACCAGACCTTCCTTGGCCTGGGCGAGCATCTTGTTTTTTAATATGGCCTCGGTAATGAAGATGCCATAAGGACGCAACGCCTGGTTGAACCCCATCAATGACGACGAGAAGGCGTTTACGACATCGGACGGGTCCTTGGCCATGAACGATCCGATGTCGATGGAAACCTTGCTGATGTCACCGGCAAATTTTAGGGCGGTCGCATCGACCATCCCCATCCCCTTCGCCATCGATGTCAAGTTCATCAGCATTTGCTGAGCCTGACGCTCTGTCCGTCCGAAATCGGCGGACGTCAGCGATTCGACCATCTCCCGGGACGCCTTGGTGACATGCCGCATGACATGCTCGAACTGCGCCAAGTCTTCGCGAGCCCCGGACGCACCCAGGGCGGCATCCTTGAAGAGATTGACGAGCTTTCCGCTCGCCCACATTCCGGCAATCGAAGCGCCCGTCCTGGTCGCGGAAATGCCGAGATTGTCCGTCCCTTTCGTGCAGCGCAGGATTTTACTCTCAAAATCCGTGCTGTCGACTTTCAGGGCTAGGGTTGCGATTTCGTCTGACATGACTCCTTCTTACGCCACTCCTCGGCTCTTTTCCTTTTGTGCTCTTCCCACTCCTGGGCCGTCATTTGCTGGACGGGAACAGTGCCCGTATGGGCCATCGCCTGAAATCCTTCGATGGCTTTACGCTCTTCCATCGCGTCGATTTCTTCCTGCTCTTCCGGCGTCCTGGGTTGCCTTTTGAAAACATGAACCGCATCGGGATCGGAAAGACGTTCTTCAATCAGCTTTCGCGAAGATTCCGATGTCACGACCTGGCATTTCATCAAATAAATCAGCGCTTCGAGCAAGTATTCCAGTCGCGAGGATTTCGAGACCCCTTCGACCTCAAGATTACAGGCCGCCGCATAGTCGATCAGCTCCTCGCGTGAAATAATCAGCGTTCGCGGGTCTATTCCGAACTCCCGGCAGAATCGATATTTTGTTCGACAGTACCAGGAGTTTCGGAGTTTTTTTCCGCTTGCTTGAATCGCTCCAGTTCTTGATTGACGATCACGGACGATCGATCGATAATCGTTCTCGCGATTTGTATGCCTTCATAGGTATAGGCGTTGTAAAACTGCTCGATCTCTTCTTCTTCGAACTGGCCTCCGGTTTTGGGGTCGATCAGGCCGTAAAGGAGGGCAACCATGAGAGCCGACTCCTTGGTATCGGACTGGGCTTTGGCGTATTTTTCCCATGCGGCACCCCGCAGCACGCGGCACGGGATCTTCGCATCTCGAAAATCCACTTCAAAATCCTCGAATGCCGGCGCGGTTTGAATCCACTGTTTAATATCGAAACTCATTTCATCCCTTCTTTGAAAAATGGTTGATTTCGCGGTCAAGGTACCACGTCGTTTTGCCAAGAGTTTCACGCTCTCGCGACTTGTACGATTTCAATAACATCTTCCAACCGCCCGCCTCCGGAAGGCTGAAACTTGACCGAAGAGGCACCGAGTCCGTTGTTTTCCGCCTCGCCCCCTTCGCCCTGATTGAGAATAAAACAGTCGTAAATGGTCCAGATTTCCTTTTTCGGATACCGCTTGTTGTCATGCGTAATTTCAATCATGAAATTCGTTCCCTTCGACTTGTAGCCGTTGAAAAGCACCAAATCGGAACCGGCCGCCACGGATTTGAACACCAGAGGGGCCAGCCCTCCGGATCGACCGGTTTCGGTAAGCGGTACTTCCTGTTCCGGGTCGTCGTCCTCATAAACCCATGTTCCCGAATCCGTGAATCCGGGAACACTCTTGCTCGTGCATCGCAAAGGGATTCTCGTATCGGTGTTGGAGCCGAGAGAACTCGCCCGGGCGATGGGGTTTCCCGAGTCGTTTCGGTTCGAGCGGCGCGTCAAGAAGGTCGTCGGCGGCGTGGAAAGCCGCGTAAAACCGCCGAGAGCTGTTTCCAGCCAACGGCATTATCGCAACCCGCCTTTTGGTTGTCAAGCCAAACCGATTCCGGGGCGTTTCGGACAGAGAGGAGGGATTCCACACCTCTCCCCATTTTTCAAAATCCGCAAACACGGCTATTGACAATAGTTCTTAGCGGAGTTCTGGAATCGCCATTAAAACTGTTTCATAGACTGGATCAAAAGGATTGTGATTTCTTATGTGAAATTTATAATCCAAATTCAATTCTTCAATTAAAGGCTTGATGAATAAAAAATCGTATGGGCTGTGATAAATGGAAATCATCATAATAGGGCGAAATGTTTTAATTGTTTCAATCGCACCTTTAATTGCCTTAAGTTCATACCCTTCGACGTCTATTTTAATATATTTTGGTTCCAGGTTATAATCTTTAACGAGATTATCGACGGTATCACATTCAATTGTGCCATTCGAGAAGTATCGTTGATGATCATGTTTCAATAATGTCGAGGCCACACTGTCGCCAAAAAGTTGCACGATGTCTTTTCGATCGCTTATGCCTTTTTTTAGTGCTATGACTTCGGCATCTATACTATTTAACGATAAGGTATCGCGTAGTAATTCAAAATTTGCATTTTCAATTTCAAGAGCCAGAATTTTTCGCGGGGCATATTTGTCCATAACCAAAATGCTATCGCCGATGTAGGCTCCCAGATCAATAAAATCAGAGCCCTTAATATAGTTTTTTTCTTTATCCGTCAGATCCCTTAATCCGTGCTCGTAGTGAGACACACTTGTATCAAAATGATTTTGTTTCTTTTTCGGAAATTTGAAACTTTTGAAATCTTTTCGGAATGTATCTATTACTATTTTTTGTTCTTCAATCTCCTTGCTGGAAAAAATTCTATCACGTCTTATGATTTCGTCGCCCGAAACAGGCAATAAACGCGTATATCTTTGCCAAACGCTATCCGCAATCTCGATACTTTGAGCATCTAAATTCTGATAGAGTTTTTGAAGATGCTTATCAGTATTTTTGTCATTTTCCCGTTCAAATCGCCTGAATTCAGAAATAAACACCCAATCTTTAAACGGGAGAATCTCGGGCGCCGTGTATTGAGGGTGTGAAGGAAAATATTTGTAGAGCTTTGCAGCATTTTTCGCCGTATGGAGATCTTCAAGCACTCCAACGTAAGCTTTTTTATAAACCTCGTTTGAAAAACATGTCTCATAAGTTTCTTTATTAAGCCGGCCCAATGACTCGATATCGGCGGCAAGGAATTTATCCACGGCTTCTTCGGGGGAGTCCGCCAGGATAATGTTGTTATTTCGATTGAATTCCGGGTTGCCGCCGACATTGGATAATATGACGGCCTTGCCTTTGTTCATGACTTCGAGCGTCGCCAGATCAAAAATGGAAATGCGATGCAACATCAGATAGGCATCGGAAATGTCTTGAAGATATTGAATTTGCGGATAAGAACATTTTGGTATATGAGTATAATCAAAATTGGAATATTGGGCCTTGAGTTGATCAAGCTGTTGCACGATCTCTTTTTCTAAAATGCCCGTGCCCACAAAAACATATCGGATTTTGTCGCGCGTGTTTTTTAACAAATGAGCAAAGAACTGAGGGTGCCTGTCCAGCCCTTTAGCGTGCGTGAGTCGCCCGATCGAAAGGAATGTCGTGCAATCGCCTGCTTTTTCCACCTCCTCCATTTTCTCGGGGGCGGGAAAAGCATATAAAGTGTTGTATAGCGTTTCCCCCTTGCGGAATTCAGCGGGTTTGATCGTCTTGAACTTGCTGTTGCAAAAAAACTCGTATGCCCCATGGCTTGGGAAACAAACGCAATGAGCTCTGGCAAACGCTTTCTTTTCGCAGTATTGAATGATCTTTTCAGAAAGCTTGGTGAACTTTTCGCCGAAATTCTTTTTTTCCTCGACCCGAGAACCTTGGAGATGTGAAACTAAAACATATTTTTTTCTCAACAAGTACAGCCCGAAAGCCGTTCCGTAATCATGTGTCACGTAAGCACAATTTTTATCGTCGATCGTTTTTTGCTTCACGAATTCTACAGCACCGAACAAATCCCACAAGTTGTTTTTCCGATCCAGCGAATATTTGTTATCTTCATAAAAAGAATACTTGACCGGAGTACCGTCAAGGTTATCGCCGAACAAAATTTTGTTGGCGGATTGGACCGCCCCGCCTCCACCCGCCCCACCTTCAGGGTGAAATTTGCGAAAGGTAATAACATGGATATTATCAACTCCTATGTCTTTATTTTTCCGCTTTTTGTGAACGATTAATGAAATGAAAGTAAAGATGTTCATTAGTTCTCTGGCTATTCTCATTTACTACCTTCCATTATTTAGACTGTCGAATTTTCAGTTTAAGGCCAAGAAATCTCACTATTTTATGCTTGCCTTCATTTGTAATCGAAAAACATTTCTGCAAAAAGGTTCGTTTCTTGTGAATTTTCACTACTTTGCTGTCTGGTTTTCTGTTGTGCTCGAAAGCAATTTGGAAAATTCGCGCCATTTCGCTACCGTAGTTCTCCGACAAACAATCACTGGTCCTGTTCGCGGTGTTTTCGTCCATCGGAACAACCCAGTCAATTAGTAATGAATGAAACACATCTAAGATATTCTTAGATGTGTTTCCATTAATACGAAATGCGCCGATATTTGGCAATGCGTTTTGGTATTCTGTTTTTACAGGGTAGAATTTGTCCGCGGAGACTGAATTCATCAGTATTCTTGGCGCGGTCGATTTCGTGGTAATTACCAATTGTATATTGATATCATGAATGACGAAAATGCAACTTGGCGCTACATATGGCAAAACTACGAGAAAGTCCAGAATTTCGCCTGGCAGGCCATGAGCAGCATCCAAAAAAACAAAGTCAATATCTCTATCCTTTCCTATTTCATCAATAAAAAAAGCAATCGCATTTCCAGTATAAAGAGACCACTTTGTTTTAAGCTCAGGAAACATTTCATCTACGAGAAAGCCAACACTACGCACTTCTTCCTGGGGCAAATTGTTCCTGACATCTCTGTAGTATTTGCGGGACAAATCAACTGAGTACAAATGTGAAGATTCAATATCCTTAATCGCATCCAAGATTATTGCGGAGGATGCTCCTGATGATACTCCGATTTCACAAATTTTTTTTGGTTTGACTTTTCGCACTAAACCATACAAAAAATCTCTTTCGCTTTTTGTCACTTCAGAATAGTTATCGATTTTAGAATTTATCTTATCGATCCCGGCTTCCCCGTTTTTTTGGATTTGGTCTAGTTGCATTTTGTTCACTTGTGCTTGGTCTCACTATGGTCTTGCGAGAACTGCAAAATTTTTCTGTTCGTTTACGCCGCTGGTCTCACGGAAACGGTTTCGGCGTACTTTCCATTAATTAATTCCAATACAAACCTTGCTTCTTTATTCAAGTGGTGAACTTCCGAACGTTCTCTAGCTTCTTTTTCGTCACGATCGCTGAAATAATGAGTACAATAAGAATCAAGTTTTTTTTGACAAAAATTAAATCCGTAAAAATCAACCTTGTCAAAGTTGCCGAACTTTTTATAGATCTCCCAAATCAAAACCAATCCCGTTGTTGGAAAATCCACTCCGCTAGCTTTTCTTAATGACCTGTGATTGTCGGTATTGTAGACATTTTCGCCGCCAGACAGCTGTCTGTAAAGAATATCCAAGTGATCTGTTTTCACTTTCCAGCAATCGTAATCCACCTCCCAAATGATCAATTGATATTTTTCTTTCCTGTCGACAAGGTCGTTTGCGGCATTTCTGGTCCAAACATCGGTCCTCGAACCATAATCTTTTTCAAAGCCGGCAGTTCGATAATTATTAAACCTTATCACGATGTCGTGCAAATCGATTTCCTCACCCTTATTCCTGCCGATTTCCGACGGACCGTTTCCTATGACTGCAACGGTCTTGCCTTCAAGAATTTTTTTGAACAGGTCATTTCGGCGGTTCTGAGCCAATTTGTCGTAAACAAACACCGCTTCTTCGATTTTTTTGTTGGAATAGCCATTGTTCAAGGCGAATTTCGCCACCGGCAAAAATCTGTCAATATCAAACAAACCATGATAGTCGACATATTTATTTAGAATATACAACGCATTTTCCGCATCCTTGATTTCAATCAGGCAGGACAAATACACCAGCCAAAACTGATGGTAATAAAACCTCCATGCATGCAGAGAATGAGAAGCAAAATGAAAATAATGAAGCAAGTCCTCTCTTGCGCCATAGGTCGTCCAGATGGAACTGACATATTCAAATGTGCCGATACGATTCTGCTCTTGTAAATTCCGCCAGGCCTCCTTCGATGAAAAATATTTCAGGGTTTTGATACCGAAAATTTTAACTCTTTTATGACAATCTCCGCATTTTTCGGCTGAAAAAATGAACTTTCCAATCTTTTTCACGAAATTACTCATAACCATCCTTAACTGCATGTTCCAAAGTATTCTTCCCTTAATTCCAACAAATAATCCATCGCCTCCTCGATTTCACATCGGGACCGGGTTTTAGGGTTGACATAGCGCGAATACGCAATGTAAGCGATATAAAACAATTCTTCGAGTGTACGTGTATTTGTGCGTCTTTCGCATTTTTGCCTGTCGTGGGTCAAGCCCCATCCCGCATAAAAAGGCATGCCGAAAACATGGGTTTCTTTTCCGCATACCAAAGCCTCCAACCCGAGTTGTGTCGTACAAACGTAAACCTTATCGCAATACTTGATCAATGAAATGGGATTGATCGGCGAGGTCATTGTGTAAACATTGCCATGCGGTCGGAGGCCTTTGTAGTATCCTCCTTTGCCTGCCATGGTGTCGGGGTGGGTTTTTACGATAATGTCGGCATCCGGATTGTCTTTGATCGCGCTTTCGAGCATGTTTTTGAAAGATTCATCATTCGCCATCCCTTTCGTAATGCTCATGTCGCCATAACTTTGATCGACCACCAACACCTTTTTTACGTTTTTACGTCCGATATCGGGAGTATAAATCGGTTGGTGATTGTATTTCGTCAGATGTGTTTCAACGATTCTATCGATACAGCTTCTCGCACGATTTTTCTGTTCGTCGGTTAAAATGAATTTTTCGTCATTGAGCATTATTTCCACCCGGCTGGGTCGGGTCGCGTCGTAATAGGACGTGAGATCGTCAATCGTAAAAGACACGCCGGCGCGGTAATTCGAGGCTATTGTCTCATTCGCCGCCGTGCAGGCGCTTCTTAAAAAACCATCTTCACATATGAGCACAGGAATGTTAAGTTGACTGGCTCGACTGATAACTTGTGATTGATAGACATTGTAATTTATGCCCCATAAATACGCCAAATCTATTATCTTGTCGCTGGAATCAAAACTGTTTCGATGTAACTGCCCGGAAAACAGAATCTTGAAATACTTGTGGACATTGTTTAATGCTTCATCATAAAAAATCCCCATGATATTGCGTGCGCTGCTTAATAAAGAATCGATATCAAGAGGTTTTTTGGCATGTTGCGCCTGATTATTATCTAAAAAGGCGTTGAGCGTGCTCACATTGATGATTTTATTATGTTCGTTGAAATGCCATTCCAGTTCCTTGAGTCTGCTCTTGGTTGACTTTTTTTCTTTTTTGACTTTAAACTTGATTCCAAAGAGACAGAATACTTTATGATCGCCTTTATTTTTTACTGAGAACATTTTTTGTCCGAGAGTATCGTCGTTCATGCTATTTGAATAAACCTTCAAGCCGCATAAGTAACGGCTTGCCTTTTTTTGCTCATATTTGACCTTGTAAACAGGGAGGCCCAGCAGGCGGATTTCCTTTCGGTTCGGCGTTTTAATTTTTTTAACGAGGCCGCCCAGCATTCTTTTTGTCGTACGGAAGGCGGCAGGGCGATTTTTCAACACCTCGAACATCTGTGCAATCGACGTCGGGTAATCCTCGCGATGCCAGCCTTCGCGTGTGATAAAATCGTCGGCCAGATCATAAATGGCGGTACGAGATGCGGGATCGGATTCGTACCGAAGCGCGAAATCAAGGCAAGAGAAGAAAAAACTTCCCATGAAGTCCTTGTTTTTTTCCGCGATTCCTTGCCGTTTCATGAAGTCGTTGAGCAGAATCGCGATTTTTAAATGATCGATACTGACACCGGTTTTTTGCGTAAAGGTGTCGCTCATGATACTGCCGGAACGACGGAGATACTTGTAAAGGTATTCGTTAACAAAGAAGATGTCTTTCGCCGCGGCGAAGTATGCGTTCACGAAATACGCATCCTCGTAATTCAACCCTTCTGGAAACCGTATCTCTTTCGAATCCAGGAAATCACGACGAAAGATTTTATTGCACACGGAACAATCGGTGTCTTGCCGGATGTCATCGTTCATTTCGCGCAGCCCGCTGAACTTGACTTTGTAGTACCTGTCGTCCGATTTCTTGATTCCTTCGGTCCCGGGCTCGTAAGTCACGCGAATTCCACACGTTGCGATATCGGCGCCGCCGGATTCGATTCCCTCGAACATCTTCTCGCACATGGTCGGTTCGTAACTATCGTCGCCGTCGCAAAACATGGCATACGGGGCGGATGAGTTTTGCAGCCCTGTATTCCTCGCGGCGGATAGACCGCCGTTTTTTTCACGGCTTACGATTTTTATACGGCTGTCTTTTTCGGCGAATTTCTGAGCGATGGCCATGCTGTTATCGCTTCCACAATCATCGACCAGAACGATTTCAATATCGCGCAGCGTCTGTCCAAGGAGACTATCCAGGCACTGCCGCAGATACTTTTCCACGTTGTAAACCGGGACGATGACGGAAATTTTGGGATTGTTCAGCATTATTCCGCTCCCCGGATCGTCAGGGATTTTTTCCGAATCGGGATCAGGCCGAACAGTATCCGTGTTTCCATGTATCCGCTTCGCAGGCGATCTTTGACCAGCCAACGCGTTAGATTTCCCAGCATATACTTGATTTTCAACCAATTCGAATTCGGGTAAACCGCCTTTAAGAATTTCAACCTGTTCTTACTGGTCATCCCCGTAAAATCGATCGCACCGCTTTTCATGACCGAAACGAACTCCGCTTGCATCCGCTGGAGAAAGGCATCCCGGTTTTCGCCGTCCAAGCGGCCCAGGTTCCAGGAATAGCTGTGGAATTTCGCCCGGTTGAAAATCTTTTCCATTTTTTTGAACAACGGCGGCCTTGACGACAAATATCTTTCGATTTCCTCGAACTCCTCGCAAACGCAAAACACTTTCTCTTTGCTTTTGACCGATTGGCCGGCATGTCCGACGCGATAGTGTATCAATGGCGTGTTGGTAAAATAGGCTTTGTCCGCCATCGCCCAGACCTTGAAATTGAACCCCGTGTCTTGATAGGAGGCACCGGGCGATCCTAAAAAACGGATGCCGTTCTCATTCAAAAAGTCACGTTTGTAAATCGCGGACCAGATGCAAGATTGATAATAAAAGATCGTTGGATTTTGCCGCGGATTGATGATTCGTTCGACATCGCATTCCGGCATTTTAGGAATTCTTTCATCCCTGCCGGTTTGATCGTTAAACGGAATGAAACTCGATTTGACGACGTCGAGATCGTGCGATTTCGCGAGGGCGTACAATTTTTCGTACATGTCCGGCTCGACCCAATCGTCGGATTCGATGATCCCAATGTACTCGCCCCTCGCCGCCTCGAGGCCGCGATTCATCGTTTTCCCGTACCCCTCGTTCGGTTTGTCGATGACCTTGATCCGATCGTCCCTGGCCGCGTATTCCTTGACGATGTCCAGCGAGCCGTCCTTCGAGCCGTCGTTGATCAGGATGATCTCCAGGTCCTTGAAGGTTTGCCCGACGATACTGTCCAGGCATTGGCGCAAGTATTTTTCAACATTGTAAATCGGTACGAGGACCGAAACGGCAGGTTGTCTCATCGCATTCATTTTTTCCCCTTAAAAAACCAATGCCAAAGCCCGTGCAACGGCCTTGTCCATGTCGTAGTATTTATAATCGCCAAGTCGCCCTAAAAAACGCACGTGAGGTCGGTCTTTCGCCAAAGCAAGATAACGTTGGTAGAGTTCGCCGTTTTTCTCGCCGATGATCGGGTAATAGCGGTCGTTTTTGCCCCGCTCAAACGCCTCCGGATACTCGAACGATACAATCGTCTCCGGAGTCCGGTCGTCCAGGAACCACTTGTATTCGCCGATACGCGTCCAGTCGTAGTTGCAGGGATAATTCACGACGGCGGCTTCCTGGAATCGCGGTTTATCAAAAGTCGCGAAATCAAGACGGATGCTGCGGTAAGGCAGTTCGCCGAGCTGGTAGTCGAAAAATTCGTCGATCGGGCCGCTGTAGAACAGGCGTTCCGCCGCCATCGATTTTTCGTACGGCGTGTCCAACTTGACCGTGATGTTCGGATGATCCAGCATCTTTTCGATCATGGCGGTATAACCGTCCATGGGAATTCCCTGGTACTTGTCCTGGAAATAACGGTCGTCGCGACTGATGTAAACCGGCACGCGACCGGTGATGCCGGGATCAATCTCGTCCGGGGCAAGCCCCCACTGCTTCAAGGTGTATTCGAGAAATATTTTTTGGTAAACGTATTCCGCCAAAAACTCCAGGTCCGGATCGCCCGTCTTGCGCAGTTCCAGAATCGGAACCTTTTTATGGAAGCCGAAGTATTCGATCAAACGGGCTTCCATTGTTCCCGCCATGCTTTCGGGAAAAACCTGGTGCAGCGAATTCAGGTTGAAGGGAATCGGGACAATCTGCCCGTCGAGCAGGCCACGAACCTTATGCTGGTAAGGGTACCACTTCGTAAAGCGGGAAAGAAAATCCCAAACGTCTTTGAGATCGGTATGAAAAATGTGCGTGCCGTACTTATGGACCCAAATACCGTTCTGCCGTTCGTCGAAGCAATTTCCGCCGATATGCGACTTGACATCGACGACGACGACCGGCTCGTTGTGCTCTTCGGCGATCTTGCGAGCGAGTGTCGCGCCCGAAACCCCTGCACCTACGATAAGATTCGCGATTTTTGTCATTGACATTGTTGCCTCGAAACGACAACAATTGTGCCGGTTCGCAGCATGAATTCCTATTATTGCTCTATTTTCCCCAAATCGCCCAGTTTATGTTTTTGCGGCCAAAGTCCATTTTTGATTTTTGCGATAAAAATAATTAAGCATTATTACTAATAGAATCGTCACCTCTTATTCGATTCTTTAAGAAAAATCGTTACATTTTATCTATCCTTGTTCAATCCGTATTATCCGATCCGAAAATACAATTTTCAGACCAAATTCGAGGGGAAAATTTAGAAAAATCCAAGTTGTGACCAACACAAGGGCTGCAAAGATGTTTTTTGTACCAACCCAAGCGTCAACGCGGGGTGATACGGCATCGGGAATGAACCTGAGTTCGATGATGCGAGATTGAAGTTGTATGATGAGAGCCGCTTGTTCCAAAGCGCGTTGCTTCCAGTCCATACCATAAGTTTTACACTTTTTTCTTCATTTCTCCAATGTCAATTTTTTGTTTTCGGCCTTAGAGCGGGCGCGGTAATTCATGCGAGGCGGCGGAGCATGATGTGAATCATCGCGATTTTCACCACGGCTTCGCTCGTTTCCGGCCAAAACTCATGGTTGCGATTCAAACGACGATAATTCATCAGCCAGCCAAACGTACGCTCCACCACCCAACGCCTCGGCAAAATCTTGAATCCCTTCTCGTCATCCGTTCGTTTGATAATCTGAAGAATCCAAGAATACAACAGTTTCACATAATCGATCAGTTTTCCGGCATAACCACCGTCCGCCCAAATCAATTGCAATCGTTCAAAACGCCCTGCTGCCTTCGCGAACACCAATTTGGCCCCATCGCGATCCTGGATCGCCGCCGAGTGAATCACGATCACCAACAACAACCCCAAGGTGTCAACCGCGATGTGTCGCTTGATGCCGTTGATTTTTTTTCCCTGCATCGAATCCGCGAATCCCTGCGGTTCGAGCCGATTTGACGCTCTGCGAGTCGATGCTTCCCGCACTGGGAGTCGGTTCGCGTCCGGCTTTCTCCCGGACCTGCTCCCGCAAGGCGTCGTGGAGATTGTCCCACACTCCGGCGCGTCTCCAGGTGTGGTAATAATCCCGAACGGTCCCTTCCGGTGGAAAGCCATGAGGGAGATTTTTCCAGGAGCACCCATTGACCAAGACGTAAAAAACGGCGTTCAGGACCTCTCGGATACTGGTATTTCGAGGCCGTCCGACGTTCCAAGCGGGAATCATCGGTTCAACGATTATCCATTGCTCGTCCGTCATGTCAGAGGTGTAGGGCTTGCGAAGGAGTAAAGGTTTTTCCATATTTGTTGTCTCCGTTGCGTTGATTCGCCGGTCAAAAACGAAGACGCAACGATAGAAAAAAATCCCAAATCACCCAATATCAATATTTTACGAATCTTTCCGCGCCCGCTCTTAACTCTGCCATCAGTACGGATTCCCAAGCCCAGAATCAATGGTCGACAAGTGTGAACGATCCATTTTCGCAAGTTGCGGTTGGGGCTTTGACTTCACTTCGCTCCATTTTTTATATAGACTTGTTCGGCAACTGTCGGAAATTTTACCAGCCTCACCCATAGTGTTACTTTTCGTCAAAATAGGCAAATCGGTTTTGAGGTTACCAATAAGTCTATTATTCCCCATTAAATCATTATTAAATCATTCAATATTTATCATCGTATCAGTAAGGGATGTAACCTGCCTTGCTCGAAATTTGTGAGTACCCCCTGATGATGCCTCTGTTATCCGCAAACCTTTTCGCCTATAATTTGAAGGCAATTGCGGGGAAACGATCTTTCGCGAACGCATTTTCAAAACCTGTCAAAAATCAATCCAGGATCAGGAATATCAACATGCCAGAAAAAGCGATTATTATCGGGAGCGGACCGGCCGGTTGGACGGCGGCGATTTACGCGGCAAGGGCCGCCCTCAAGCCGCTTCTGTTCGAAGGGGCGATCACCGCGGAAAATCAGGCGAACAGCACTTTGCCGATGGGGCAGCTCGCGTTGACGACCGAGGTCGAGAATTTTCCCGGATTTCCCCCGGGCGATCTCGGCCAGTTTCTGGAAACCTCGATCTCCAGCGGTCGGAAAATGATGCTCGCCCCGCACGATCCGAAGCAACTCGGCGTCAGCGGCCCGGAGCTTGTCGAATTGATGCGGGCCCAGGCTATGCATTTCGGAACCGGGGTTATTACCGAAGATATCGTCGATGTCGATTTTTCCGCCAAGCCGGTCGTGTTGACGGCCTCCAGCGGCACGAAATACGAGACCGAATCGCTGATTATCGCGACCGGAGCGAAGGCGAATTACCTCGGCCTTCCTTCGGAAGATCATTTCAAGAACAAAGGCGTCAGCGCCTGCGCCGTTTGCGACGGGGCTTTGCCGCGTTTTCGCGAGAAAGCGGTCGCCGTGATCGGCGGCGGGGATTCCGCGGTCGAAGAAGCGGATTATCTGACGAAGTTCGCCTCGAAAGTCTATCTCGTTCACCGCCGGGACGAACTTCGCGCATCCAAAATCATGGCCCAGCGTGCGAAAGATCATCCAAAAATCGAAATTCTTTGGAACCGCGTTCCGCAAGAAGTTCTGGGAAACGAGCAGGAGGGAGTCACCGGCGTGTTACTCAAGAGTACGACCGGGGAACCGGACCTCAACCTGCCGGTGAGCGGTTTCTTTCTCGCGATCGGGCATACGCCGAACACCGCATTTCTCAAAGGCAAGCTGCGACTGAACGACAAAGGGTTTATCGAGCGGCCGGTGCCGCACCGGACCAACACCAGCGTCGAGGGGGTATTCGCGGCCGGAGACGTCGCCGATGATTACTACAAACAGGCGATCTCGGCCGCCGGAACCGGTTGCATGGCCGCCCTCGATGCCGAACGGTATTTGGCGGCACGAGAATAATTTGTTGTTCAATAAACTACTGGGACAAGGCAGGCGACCGACCATCCCCTAATTGAATTTTCACCACCGGCCGAAGCCGGTGGACTCAATCGCAAAACAGTTTTCGAGCAAGAGTAATCATCTCGGATTCGGGGTCGACGCCGGGCTGGTATCGGAGCATTTGCAGTTCGCTTTCGCCGTCTTTTTCACAATCGGTATCCCCCGCGTTTTCAGCGCAATATCGCCCTCGATAATCGGCCGTGGCATTGAAACCTTTGACCCTGTCACCCCAGATGTGTTTTTCGGTATCGGGAAACTCGGAAGGACGGATTCGGCATCTGAAGTGAAAAGGATTAACGGCAGGGACATTCGGGTTGGCGTTCCGGCTCAACAAACTCAGGTAGACATCGATGGCCCTGCGAAGCTTATAAGCGGCGAGGGCAAGCGGCGTGGAGCCTGAATTGTCTTCCGCATCGACGTCGGCTCCGGCTTCGAGAAGGATTTGTACGGTCCCCGCATAGCCGGAAATGGTGGCGTCATGCAAAGCCGTCCAGTCATTGCCATGTCGCGCATCCACATCACTCCCTGCGAGAAGGAGTGCTCGGACGACGGCTTCGTTCCCCCTCTCCGCGGCCGCGTGCAGCGGCGTGTCCCCGCCCTCATCGACGGCATGGACATCCGCCCCGGCCTCAAGGAGCAAGCGGCCGATTTCTTCACGGCCCGAGCATGTCGCAAAATGTAAAGCCGTCACTCCGTCGGCGGTCCGCTCGTTGACATCGTCTCCTTGCGACAAATAGCGTCGCACCGCCTCGACACCCTCACCCGCGATCGCCCGACATAAACGGGGACGTGAGTCTTCTTTCCAGAATTTCATCATCGTCTTCGCCTCCATGATGTCAAGTGTATACTCAAGCCGGTTTAAAATTCCCGTCTTCAGTTGGGCAGCGGCCCAACGAGGCCGCGGTTTGACAGAGGGCGAAGCCTACCGCCCATACCGGCTAC
The DNA here is from genome assembly GCA_031549145.1 of Thermoguttaceae bacterium. Taxonomy (GTDB): domain Bacteria; phylum Planctomycetota; class Planctomycetia; order Pirellulales; family Thermoguttaceae; genus JAVBSX01. The sequence goes on from JAVBQI010000013.1 coordinate 55,012, forward strand.
GGTATAATGCCCGCTCGTCATTTGCAATTCTTCGAGCACCATGTCCCGCAATTCCGGCGGCTGGAGCACTTCGGCGTAGCGGCCGAAACCCAGCACCCAGCGGCTCACGAGCGAAAACTCCGCCAATTCCATTTCAAGTACGACCGAGCCGTCCGCCTGTTCGACGAATCGCTGCGTCGAATGCCAGTATTGTTCCCGGATGCTTTGGGCGTAAAACGACGTGAAGCGGATTCGGACCTTTTGCGTCGGCCTCCCATCGGCTTGCGAAAACATTCCGAACCGCGAGTCCAGAAATTTCTTCAAATCGAAATCCGCGGGCTCCTCGAATTTCTCGCCCAAAAATGAACTGACTTTCCGTCATCCCCGCGCAGGCGGGGACCCAGAGATTACGGTTTCCCTCTGGACCCCCGCCTACGCGGGGGTGACGGTTCCATTCCAAAATAAAGGGTCAAATTTTTTCTGGAACTCAGTAGCGGCCCAACGAGGAAGCGGTTTTTGGCGGGGCACCGCTTCCTTACGGGCGCGGCTCTGATTCATTTTTTATTTGGTATTCTGTATCTGTTTCCAAATATGCGTCTCGCCGATAATGCTTCCGTCCCTGAGACGGTAGCCGACGATCCATATCTCGCCGACGCAAGGCTGGTCTTGCGGCAGCGGGATGTTGTTGATTCCAATGGCGTGAACCAGGCACATCCGTCGCGAGCCGGGGGTGATCCCGCAATCGATGCCGCAGAGAACGATGTTTTCGTGGTAGGTCTGTCCGGTCGATTTGTCCTTGATATTCAGGCCGAGAATAATGTCCTCGATCGGTTTGTCCCCCTCGTTGAGAAAGACCGGCCCGCCGGCCAGATCGTGCCAGGTGCGAAGGTCCTCAAGCGTCCGGTTGCGACTGCGCCGGGTGTATTCTTCGGAATCGAAAGCGATATACCGAACGAAATCGCCGTAAAAATTTTCGCCGCGTGAGACGATCGAGAGCCCTTCGAATTTGGCGGGCCCCTCTTTGGAGAGAACGATGGGCAGCGCGAGACCTCCTTGCAAATCGAGCAGGCTCTGGAGCATTTCGATGACGACCGCCTTCCCCGGCGGGTTGCGTTCCTGGTGTTCTTTGGCGAGCTTTTTTTCTGCCGCGGTTGCCTGTTCTTCCAGCTCGGTTTTCCTAATCTTTTCGTATTTTGAGGGGCGATTTTTTGGTTCCGCCGAGTGAAGCGGCGACGAAGAGGTTCGTCAACCAACAGTCGCTGTAACGCTTGCCGTTCAATCGCTCCGCCGCACAACTCGCCCCCTCGTTTTCGACAA
>JAVBQI010000224.1:0-5483 GCA_031549145.1 Thermoguttaceae bacterium
CACGACCTGAGGGTAGGTAATCCATACATTACTATCCCTTTCGCCACTAACGTATTGCTACGTCCGTACGACTTGCATGCCTAATCCACGCCGCCAACGTTCATTCTGAGCCAGGATCAAACCCTTCAATTTGATATATCGTATTAAACGCCGATTAAAACCGACGGCTAAATGACGAAAAAATAGAGAGTTATCTCTGGTTGCCTCCCCAGGTCACCCGGGAAGGACTTTTAATAGTTCAACTCCGATTCTCAATCGGCATTTGGGGCTTCACATTTTCTATCGAAAATGTAAAGTCAGCTAGTGATCCACGTTGAAAAGATCACCAACTCACTATACAAGCATCACTACCTAATTGTCAAAGATCAGTTCGCGATTGTCTCGGCTGGGTTGCTTCCTCAATCGTGAGAAGAGAATTCTACTCGATTTGTGAGAGGCGTCAAGGACGGGTCAAAAAATTTTTCAATTCTTTTTTTTCCGCCTTGGAAACCCCCGTCTTTTCGAGTCGTTTCCTCAAGTGAGCGGGTAAGTTTAGCACCTCTCGGGGATCGGTCAATGGACCCCCGAAAAAATATTTTGAAAGCCGCGGAGTACCGGTTAAATGAGAGTAAAGCGTTATCCCAGCCGTTCGGCGGTCGACCATAAACCGGCCGAGGGGGTGCTGATAAAGTAGATTTCCTCCCCGTCGGGCATCGTGTTGAAGCCGTTGACGAGCTTCGTCGGATCGTAACGGCGGATCGTTTCCTGGTAATCGGCGTACTCGAAATTGACCGAGCGGATGTCCTCGGCCGACATTTCGCCCGGAGCATACGTAATTTTGAACCGCCCTTCCGAGGAACCGTGTATCAAATGGGCCGTTCCGACCCCGAGATCCTTCAAATCGCTCCCTTCCGGGGCGTTTTGCCAAAGTTCCATCACCTTGGGCGTGCCGACATAGCCGTACTTGCGGATCAACGCGTCGACGTCCGGCTGTTCGCCGAACCGCTTCAGCCCGGGAGCGATGATCAGCAGTTCCCCGCCGTCGGCCATCGCCTTGCGAGTTCGGTAAACCGCCTTGTTGGCGACCCAGGTGCTGTAAAATTCGTCTCCCTGCATCACGGCGACGACCTTTTTGAGCGGTGGAACGACGGTGATGTTCTGCTGCTGCGAGGCCCGGGCGGCGGCGAGATAGGTTTCCAAATCGTCCCCGGCATAGACGCCGGTGTGCTCCAGTCGGCCGTCGTCGTTATAGGCCATCACCACTTGAAAATAGGCGTCCGGCAGCCGGTCGAGGTATTCGTCCTCCGCCTTGTTGAAGCAGGCCCGGAGCGGCGTCGTCAACATGCCGAGGTTGTTTTCGATCCCGCAGCAGGCGGCCATCATATGGGAAGCGCAGATCATGTCTTTCCCGCCGAGGCCGATAAAGTAGTTTTTGTTGTGATTCGCGAAACCGAGCACTTCGTGCGGCACGACATGCCCGACGCTGAGGATCAGGTCCCATTGTTCTTCGAGCAGCATTCGGTTGAGGGAGACGGGGATCGCCCAATCGGCCTTGCCGCCGGAGATGTTTTTGACGAAGGCGGCCGAAATTTCGCCGATCACCTTCGAGCCGGCCCGCCAATCGTGTTTGTGAATCCGCTCCTCGGGGACGGAGCCGAACATCCAACGATTTTGCTCCGGCGTGTGCGGAACATGCTGCCCGAGCGTCGGAATCAGATGCACCTCGGCGTCCTTGGAAAAGATTTTGTACAGTTCTTCCGTGATGATTCCGGCTCCGCTGTGTGCCCGGGTGATGTCCGGCGGTAAGAGCAGGACTCGCTTGGGCTTACGGCAAACCCATTTGCGGGCGTCTTCGGCGTAACGGGCGGTCAATTCGAGCAAACGGTCCTTGGAAATCGATTTTTCTTCTTGAAACCAGGGCATGATCTTTTTGCGTTGAAGATGAGTAACACTTCAGCCGAATGGTGATTTTGTCATTTCGACTAAAGCGGAGCGCAAGGAGAAATCTCACCCTCGCGCGAGGGCCGGAATTCCGAGTCTTTCAGCGAGAGTGAGATTTCTCGCTCCGCTCGAAATGACGAACGGCGAGGTTTTATTCCAAAAAACTCCAAACGGCTGAAGTATTACGAAGATGAGAATTTTCGGGAAGCGGGTCCAACGGATTATAGCAAAAAACCTTATGGGAAGGTAGGTTGCAATCACGAGGATTGCAAAGAGGTCATTTTATCCGGAACTCCGTATTTGTACTACATCGTCCAAGGGCTGCGTTCAGCGCGGGAGAGCATTTGGTTCGCCTGTTCGTCGCCATCGAAACGGTTTTCGTTCGGAATCCATTTCAGTTTCCGCCCGAGTTGCAGGGCGATGTCCGTCACGTTCCCGAGCGTCGTCGCGGCGTGCCCCTCTTCGACCGGCGAGACGGGATCCCGACGACTCCGGATCGACCGGAAGAAATCGGCCGTGTGCGCCGTGTACGGATCGTCGAACGCCGGGCTGGCGTGCAGACGGATATCGGAATCCTTGAATTCGACGTCGAGAAGGGAGGCCGGTTCGGCCTTGATGTCGCCGCGTGTCACGAAAACCCAGCCCTCATCGCCGATAAAACGACAACCGTGTTTGGGATGAGGTTGTCCTTCGCTGCAATACTCGACCGTCGGACCGTTTTCGTAACGGAGCGTCGCGTTCCAGGAAACCCACGTATCGGTCATGCCCCCTTCGGGCATGGTTCCCGTCCCTTCGATTTCAAACGGTTTGCGGAAAAGGTCCGGGACGCCCCAACCGGCGATGTCGAGATGATGGACACCCCAGTTCGTGACAAACCCTGCGCAATAATGCGAGATCATGTACATTGCCAACCATTCGACTCGCTGTTTATCGAACGGAAACATCGGCGCGGGCCCCGTCCACATGTCCCAGTCGAAACCTTCGGGCGGATCGCAGGGAGGAACGATCGGATAGGCGCAGCCGGCAGGGGAAATGACCTCGATCGTGTGAACTTTCCCGAGATAACCGCAGCGAGCCAATTCGGCGGCCTTCCGGAACCGGGCGTCGCTCCGTTGTTGCGTCCCGGTCTGAAACACGCAGCCGTATTGCCGGACCAATTTGCAAAGTTCGACACCTTGCGAGATGTAGCGGGTCAGAGACTTTTCTCCGTAAAGGTCTTTGCCCGCCTTGACGATTCGGCTGAACATCGGGCCGTGCCAATGGTCGGGGGCGGTGCCCCAGATGACGTCGATATTGTCCCGGTCCAGAACGTCGCGAAAATCGGCGTAGATTTTGCACGATTGGTAATCGGCTTCTCCCGAGCGGGCGGCGTACATGTCGTTGACGACGCCCAGGGCTCGCTCGGCACGGTCGCGCCGGGCTTCGGCAATCGCCAGGATTTGGTGATCGGGAAGCGGTCGCATGGCGGCGATCGAATGACTGCCGCGATTGCCGACGCCGAAGACGCCGATCGTAATCCGTTCACTCGGCGGGAGTTGGCCGTCTTTTCCGAGGGCTGAGGAAGAGACAATCGTCGGGGCGGCGACGAGCCCGGCCAGCGAAGCCCCCAAAAAGCGGCGACGTGAAAAAGGTTTCATGGATCGATTTTGGTTGGGTTTTTGATTACTGAGTTTCAGAAAAAACTTGAACTCTCTTTTGAGAGTATCGCAAAAAAGTCAGACGTTCGTTTTTGCTCCCCGGCCTGTAAGGCCGACGCGTTACAGCCCAGGGCAAAGCCGAAGGCGCCGCCCTGGGTGATGGGCCCCCACAACAACAGCCGCCCTGAAAGGGCAAGGGAACGACAGGTTTTGCGTCGGCCTTACAGGCCGAAATCGACGCGCTGGTTTCTTATCCCAGGGCGTCGCTTCGCTTTGCCCTGGGCTGTTACGCGTCGGCCTTACAGGGCGAATTCGGAAATCGCAACGGCCACAAAATGGTCGTTTTTATCAGGAACTCAGTCATTTGAACAATTCTTCGGCAAGTTTCAGTGTTTCATCGACGAGCACCTGGCCGCCTTCGGGACCGACCGGGGTGCTTTGGATCACCGCGCTATAACCGCCGCCGCGAACGGCTTTTTCCGTCGGGAGATAGGTGCCGTTGCCGACAAGTTGGATGACGAAGGTTTGGACGGCCGGGCTGCGCGATTTCATCCGGACGGCGTAATCGGTGAACATCTCGAACGGGTTCGTGAAAATCGCGGTATCCCCCAGGCGGATCACATGGATCCGCGTCGGGTATCGGGGATCGGGATCTTTTTGTTGCGTCTCGTAGCGACGAACGACATCGCCATGCCAACCATAGGCCATCCAGGCGAGTTCCGCGAGCGTTTTGTCCGGATTCGCCTTCAGGGCGGCTTCGATTTTGTCGCATTCGGCTTTTGCCGCCGCGAATTCCTGTTCGGTGACCTTCCGCATCGGCAACGGCAGTGTCGCGGTCCGGTGTTTCAGCGTGATATCGGAAACCGCCGTGCCGCGCACGAGTTCCAACGTCTCGGCGACGGCCCCGTCGATTTTTCGTGCGATCTCCTGCATCTCATCCAGTTGGCGTAGCGATCTCATCCGTCCGACGGCCTCGTGACGGAACATCGGTCGGGGGGCGATGTCGGCCGCCGCACTGCACCAGCCGAGAACAACCGTGTCTTTTCCCAACCGCTGTGCCAGTTTTTCCCGGACGGGATGCCAAAAATCCGCGTTGATCATCGATCGCCCCTCGACGACTTGCGAAGGGCAGGCGACGTTGAGGACGGCGGCGAGCATACGGTCGTTTTCGTCCCAGAAAAAGATCATGCCGACATCGTGATCTTCCATGTTTTCGATTCCGTGAAAATCCGGCCGATTCGTTTTTCCATACATTTCGGCGTGCCCGTCGGCGTAGACGATTCGTCGGCTCCAGCCGAGCACGGCGAAATCGAGGCCGTAGGCCATTTTTCCCGGCCTCCGGGATTTCCACGCTTCGACGACGGCCTCGGCGATCCGGCTCGCGAGAAAATCGATCAGTTCCGGATAGTCCATGATCTCGTCCGATTTCGGAAGCGCCGGGGCGTCGAGCAGCAGGGTCGGAGCGGTATGCGTGTGCGTCCCGTTGGCGACCAGTTTGTCGAGATCGATCGAATCGTCCCTGGCGGCAACCTGCTCCCGGGTCGCTACGAGAAGATCGTCGGAAATCTGGAGCAAATCGGCGGAGACGAAAATCACGTTGTCGCTCCGGTTTTCTCCGTCGAGGGATTCGAGGGCGAGGACGTTCACCGTCAGCGGCGTTTCCACATCCTGCGAGAGCCGCATGTTGAACTGCCCCCAGAGCGGCACGCTTTTCGGCAGCGTGATGTCCGCCCGGGCGGCACCGATTTGGAGCGTCGCGGCATCGAGCGGATTCATGAAAAACAACAACACATACGATATGAGGCAGAGGAGTCGCATACTGTTTTCTGTGGGGCAAGGCTGTAGGCTGTAGGTTAAAAATCGAATCAGAGCCGCGACCGTAAGGGAGCGGTTGTCCCGCGAAACCGCTCCCTTACGGTCGCGGCT
>JAVBQI010000235.1:0-30793 GCA_031549145.1 Thermoguttaceae bacterium
CGACTGGTGGGTTTGCTGCTTGCCGACCTTCTTTTTCATTTGGTATTTGTACTTGCCGAAATCCATGATTCGGCAAACCGGCGGTTTGGCGTCCCCGGCGACCTCGACCAGGTCCAAGCCGGCGCTTCGGGCGGCGTTGAGCGCTTCGTGTGTGCTCATCACCCCGAGTTGAGCTCCTTCCGCGGAAATGACCCGGACTTGCGAAACGCGGATCATTTCATTGACCCGATGTTGCGGTCCCCGGTTGCTCGTTTCCATCCTCCTTTGATTCATACAGTCTCCGTAGTGGTTTGATAATCGTTCATTATTTCCGCCGAGTCGTCTAATAAGTATTCTCTTGACGGAACCAGATATTCGGGGCTAGTATCCCATATTCCGCCCCCCCTCGTCAACACGATCCGGGAAAAAAAGCCGAAATTTCAGGAAAAAGGCTTTCGCCCGCAAGTATCACCCATTTGACATTTGTCGCTTACCGCAAATTCTCGTAATAATCGTCGATCCCGAGAATATCGGGCGGAAACCCGGGGCCAAGCTCGGTCAGCTCCCGGATCCGCAAGATTTTCGCCGGCCGGACGGAGGCATCGATCCAGACCTCGAACCGAACGGCGGGGCTTTTGGCGTCGAAGCGGCCGACGACCTGCGTTCGGTACACGCTCCCGCGTGTGCAGAAATACGGTTCGATCTTTTTCAACATTTCCAAATCCTCGGTGACCCCCATCGTGTAAGGCCAAAAGGGGTACAGCATTTCCGGCGCTTCGGCCTCGGCCTGGACCGGGTCGGGAATCCGATTGTCCAAAATTCCCTGAATGAACGGATCGACTTCGTCCGCCGGAATGCCGATCATCGCCAAAAGGCTCGCCCCGCTCACTTGTTCCGTATCTTCTCCCGAAGCGGCCCCGAGCGTGCTCGCATCGATTCCCATCGAACCGTAAACGCTTTGAATGAACTCGTCGGTATCGTCGAATTCCGTCGAGAGCATCTCAAGGACCGCCCGGGGCGCCTGGTTGAAATTGATCCGACCGACCATCGGCTCATCGCTCAACATCAACTGATCGTAAAGCAGCGGCAAATCGTTCCGCATCGAATCGGGATCGGAAGAAAACGGCGAGTTCAGGGTTTGCGGCTCGGAAGCCCCTTCGTACAAAATCTGCGTCGAACCGCCGACGAGATCGAGCAGGGAATTGATTTTCGTCGTCGCTTCCTGGGTCAGGCTGATCGTCCCCGAGCCGCCGGAACGGACGTTCGAATCCGACGCGGCAGACTGTCCGGAACCGCTCGTATCGCCGCTTGCACCGCTCTGTCCGCCTCCGATATTTCCGAGCGAAGAGGCGGCACTGTTCGTCCCCGAGCCATATTGCCGGTAGGCGACGATGTAGTTGGCCCATTCTTCGTTTTCCAAGGCTTCGACCAGTTTCGCATGCAGATCGGTCAAATCCTCGGAATTGACGTTGATCCGCAGCAGTCCGTCCGGGGTCAGTTGGGATTCGCGGCTGTCGACCGTGAGATAGGCGGCGAGACCGAGGTTGAGCGATTCGTCCGAAACTCCGAACGCATCCTCCAAGGTCGAAGGGTCCGGCTCACCGCGATCCCAAAGGCCGTTGCGGTTCCAATCGATCCCATAGAGCAGTTGCGGCGTTACCCCTTCGACCAGCAGCAGTTCGTCGATCGAATCGGGAACGGCGTTCCGGGGACGGTAGGGTGGGTCCAACAGCGAATAGAACTCGGATTCCGCGCCGAATTCGCGCGGCTCATCGTCTTCGTCCATCCAATCGAGAATCGCATCGGCAATCGCATCGGTTACACCTGGGAGCCGGGTCAAAATAATCCGGCCCAAGCCCGGGAATTGGCTGTCAACTTCCAACACCCAATGCAAATTGAGCTTGGACGATTCGTCTTCGAGCCCGTATCGAAAGCCGTCGCCGATCAGGCTGCCGTCCTCGGACAAGGCCGGGGCGAGGACGGTAAAGCGGCCGACATCCCGCGGATCGATCGGAGCGGTCGAGCTGAGCTCGCGTGAGTTGTTGAGCATCCGTGTCGCGGAAATCGTCCCGTCGTTGACGATCACGGCGCAAAATTCCAAATTGTCGTACAGATCGCCCCGCTCGCGAATCGTCAATTCGTCCTGCGAAAGATACAACCGCAACCATTGCACGCCCGATTCGGCCAACAGCCGGGCCTGTTTTTGCCGGAGGGAATAATTCGCCCCCTTGCGTTCGGAGATCATCAGCCGCGAAAACGTAAGAACGGCCAACGAAAGAATGACCGTAACGACCAGCGCCAGAATAAGGACCGTCCCGCGACGGGAGGGAAAAGGAGATTTCGACATCGGAGGATTGCTTTTTGAACCGGTATTCCGCACCATGAGGGACAGACACTGATTTTATGCGATTTCGGCAACCTCGACAATCGTTTCGCGGGAGAAATCGTGTTCTTGTGTCGGAAGAAAAAAGTGTCGGAAACGAATAACGCTCCATGTCGAGGACCTTGATACGTGGTTGCTCGATTATCCCGTGCTCTACCGTAGCCGGTAGGCTTCGCCCTTTGTCTGTTTTCGCTGGGGCATGTCGCTTGCAAGCCAATAGCGAGCCGCGACCTGTGGTCGCGGTTACGTTCACTGCGAGATAACGCCACCTCGCGAAAGGGAACACCGGCGTCTGCGCCGCCCGGCTAAACGGACTGCGACTCTCTAGGTTGGCGCACTTTGTAAGCGTACCCGTAGGCCAAGGCGACGAAGACGCCGCCGCCGAGAATGTTGCCCAGCGTGACCGGCAGCAAATTGGCGAGGAAAAAATTCGTCCAGCTCAGCGAGGCCAGCGTTTCCGGCGGCAGGCTGACCGCCGCAAGCCAGGCCGGGTTCGACTTGGCCAGCAGACCCGCCGAAATGTAATACATGTTGGCGACGGAATGCTCGAAGCCCGACGTAATAAAAAGCCAGATCGGGAAGAAAATCGCGAAAATCTTTCCGGTCACGTCTTTCGCTCCCGCCGCCATCCAAACGGCGAGGCAGACAAGCCAGTTGCACAAAATGCCGAGCGAAAACGCTTCGAGGAATGACAGTCGGCACTTCGCCGCCGCGATTTTGATCGTGACGCCCCCCAGCAGATGATCGCCGCCGTTCAGTTGGCCGGAAGAATAAATCAGCCAGGCGACGAAAACCGAACCGACGAAATTGCCGCAATACACGATGCCCCAATTCCGCAGCAAACCGCCGAGGCTGATTTTGCGCTGTGCCAATGGCAGGAGCATCATCGTATTGCCGGTGAATAGTTCGCCGCCCGCGATGACGACGAGCATCAAACCGCCGGGGAAAATCGCTCCGGCCAGGCAGCGGCCGAGTCCGTAGGTCGACGGATCGGCCAACAGATTGAACGCCGCCATCGTCGAGCCTTCCGAGGCGAAAGCGATGTAAACCCCGGCCAGAATTCCGAGAACGAATAATCGGCCGAAAGACGCCGCCGCTTTGGCGAGGCCGGAATCCGAAACGGCTTGGGTGATTTCGGCGGGGGTCAGAAATGATCGGTGAGAATCGGACATGGTCAAAAATCGTTTTATTGCATGACGTAAAAAAGGATGCAGAAAAAATGGCATGTCGTTCCCGCCAACACGAACAGGTGCCAGATCGTATGAGGGATCGGCGTGATACACCAAAGGTAAAAGACCGTTCCCACGGTGTAAAGAACGCCTCCGAGGACAAGCCAAACGGTCCCGGCCAAGGCGAGTGAGTCATAAAGCGGTTTGGAAATCGGCAGGGCCATCCAGCCCATGGCGAGATACAGCCCGGTCGAGACGTATTTCAACTTTCCCGTTGAAAAAAGTTTGAAGACGATCCCCAAAAGCGTCAATCCCCAGGCGATCCCGAAAACGGTCCACGCGATCGCCGGATGGTCCTGCCTGAGCGTGACAAGGCAAAACGGTGTATAGGTTCCCGCGATCAGGACGTAAATCGCCATGTGATCGCACACCTGGAGGATTCGTTGAAGACGGGCGTTCGTGACGGCATGATAAACCGAAGAAATCGTGTACAACAGAATGACGGCCGATGCGAAAATGGTACCGCCAACGATTTTCCACGGAACCTGTGTTCCGCTTCGGATTGCGAACACGATGAGCAGGACGAGTGCCGCCGCACCGAGATAGCCGCCGATTCCATGCGTAAACGTGCTGGAGAGCTCGTCGACGAAATCATTGTCTTTTGCCTTTTTCATTTCCCGCTTGTCGTAAATCGATCACCCGTTGATTGGCCGAGCCGCAAAGCGGTTTATTATGAACCGTTTGTTCCCGAATAAAAGGGCCATCAACGAGAATATCCGCGTTTGCCGTAAGAGTTCCTGCCAATCACGGTTATCAACGCGGTCAATGTGTCGGAAAAAGGTTGCAGCGAATCCGGAAAAGAGAATCGCGGCAAGAATTTCTACTGGATCATTCCTGAAAGCGAGCTCGAGCGATTTTTGAAAGAACGCCGGGTCAACCGCCAAAACTAGAAAAGAATCATCATGCTCATCCGAGAGACTGATTTACTTCGGCAGCGCCTCGACGAAGTCCTGAAAGATCTGATCCCAGAACAATTGGATGGCCTTGGGCAGTTTATCCGGAAAGGTCAGATTGTACTTCTCGAGGAATTCGTCGTTCTCGTTCGAAGCATCTATTACTTGGCCCGCGATGTCCAGCCCGACAAACCATTCGGTGTCCGTGGTTTTGGGGGATTTCGTAAATGCCAAGTCGTGGTTGTTGCTCGCCGCCGTCAACTGCGGGAGCGGCTGGGTCCCGTCCGGGCTGCCGAGCACCCGACTATACTTCGGCATGTCAAACCGGCTTCTCTCGGGCTCTTGGGTGGGCTTGTGTTTTTTACGTGTGGACGTGGGAAAAACTCCAAGGGAAAGGGGATAGCGTTTCGCCACCACCTTCGATTCTCTTGGGCTATTTCGGGAACAGTCACTGCGTTTCCAGCAACCGTTCGGCAGGAAGGCTTCCGGCTTGTCGGCGACCCTCAATATCCGTTCCAGAACATCGGCCGAAAACGGCTCTTTCATGCGAATCCTTCCGCGACGCAGTTGCTCGTTCAAAAACCCGGTCTCGAAGCACTGCGAAGCCTGGAAGGAAGTATAAAAGGCGTGCCGGATGAACGAGTAAGAACACACGCGACCTTTTGGTGGCCCGAGGAGGTGGCGATAAGGGTCAGGTGCGTCATGTGACGCACCGGGTTGTCAACCGTCAGTTGACACAGATATGTCACCTGAAATCACTTGGGAAATTTCGGCATCTTGCGGGCTTCCAGGGTTTGCAGCTGACGTTCCCGGGTCGAATCGAGAACCCATCGATCATGCTGGGTGGCGATATGCTCATGGAGCCACTGGCAGCGATCCTTCACAAAATGAAGGCTCGTTTCCACCTGCCAATGGTCGCGAACCAGTTTCTGCAAGTCGCGCGGCTCAACCGTACCGGGATCAAGACTCGTCAAGAAATAGCGAATATCGTGAGATTCCCGCAAGACGCCACGGCCGAAAACCTCACGATCCACTCGCCGGCATCCGGGAACCCCGCATCGCTCACGCACATGATCGGCGGAGACCTGCCGACCAGGCATAGGCGCTACCGCACCGATGAAGCCGGCTTATTGGTCTTCATACAAAGAATCGAACATCGCAAACAACAGCCTGAAGCGTCAGCGCCGGGTTAGCCTCGCGTTTTCGTATTGGATAACCGGACGCTGACGCTTCCGGCTGCCGTTCGATCCGAAGTTTTTCTGAGATTTCGACTTTGCAATCGTCTTGATTGCCGGGATAAAAACGGCACGAAATTCAATGCGCATTTTTCATGCGACGGGCCAGGCACGCAGTTTCTCGCATCCCAAGTGTCTGCGAGAAAAAAATCTTTTTTGCCGGATTTTTTTCAAAATTTTACCCGTTGAAGGAAAAAAATATCGTACGTCGCCTTTTTGAAGCATTGAGGTTCGGTTGCATCAAATAAGATGCCAATCATCAACGATTACGAAAAAACGGAACGAAAAAAATTTCTTTCTTTTTCTCACTCGCGTACTTCAGGGGCAAAGCATGGAGAAGCCGAGAAGATAGAATTCAATGGGGCGTGTAAGAAAATCGAACCTTTTTGTCCGGAGCTCCGTGTCACACGCGGTTTTTCAACACCATGTCATCGACCGATTCTGAATTCACGTTATATATCGGCATTTATCTTATCCTGCTTCTCTCATTGGTCGGCATGGTTTATACAACCATCCGGGCAAAACGGCGGAAACAGTCCGTGCCGTTCCTCTTGGCGATCTGGGTCGGCTACCTGTTAATCCTCGTTTTCGGCGGATTGGCGAACTTCCTGACGATTCGCAACGATCAAAATTACTGGGTTGAATATTTTTCCGAGATTACCCGCGCCTACGCCAACGCCGTCGAGAAACTCGACCACTGGAAACTCGAATATTCGTACTCGGAATGGTCTTCCATCGTCGATCCGCAAGATCCGGAAAAAATTATCGTCGCAGCCGAACCGCGTTCGGTGCTGCATCCGGTTCCCAGCCGACGTTTTTTCGCGGCGCCGACCGGCTTGACCGCCGTATGGAAAGACGACGCGGAAATCGATTTTCGCTGGGATCCCGTTGAAGGGGCCAACGGCTATCAAATCCAACGAACGCAAACACCGGAGGATCCCGACAGTTGGGTCTACGTTCACCGGGTCTTCGAGAACCGTTTGACGGATCGTTGCGATCATCCCATCAAAGACGATCCCGCTCGCACGGCTCCCTTGTCTCGCGAGAAGAGGTATTACTTTCGTGTCCGGGCCATCTACATGACGCCTGAGGATGATCCGGTTTACGCGAAAATCAAAAACCTCTTCGATAGCGGCGTCAAGGATTCGGAGGAGGTGGGATTCATCTATACGATGCGGCTCTACAACGACGATTACGCCTGTTTCATCGTCGGCCCTTCGATCGACGTCGATATCTCCGATCCGACGAAAGAACGCGGCGTCCCGATCGGCAAAAAGTACCCGCTCTTGCCCGTGATGCGGGAAGCGCTGGGGCTCGGCGGCGTAAGACCGCACGGAGAGGTCGATACGGCCCTGGTCGATGATGTTTGGGGACGTTGGATCAAGGGGGTGGAGCCGATTTTCGCTCCGGACGGAAAGCTCGACGGTTTTTTAGGCGTCGATTTTCCCGCCGACCGTTGGCGAAATAAAATCATCGTCGCCCAAGTGTATCCTACGATTTTTCTCGTCTTCGTGCTTCTTTCGTATTTCGCCGGCGTCGGCTTGATCGTTTACCTCCGCCAGGCCGAGGAAAAACAGTTGCGGATTTCCGAGGAGTTGCGCGAGACCGTTGACAAACTGACGATCGCCCGAAAGATCGCCGTCTCCGCCGGACAGGCCAAAAGCGAATTCCTGATCAACATGTCTCACGAAGTCCGAACGCCGATGAACGCCGTCCTGAACTTCGCCGAGCAAATGTGGTGTTCGCTGAAGCAGCATTGTCCACAAGAGAAACAGCAGCAATGCGACGAATGGATGACACTGATTTCCCAAAACGGAAACGACCTGCTGCACATGATCGACGACATCCTCGATTTCATCAAGGCAAGCGACGATCAGTTCAAAGTTGAACAAGTTCCCGTCTCGCTCCAGGAGCTTCTCGATGAGCTTGAGACGGAAATGAGCAAATTGCCGGGGAAGGATAGCGGAATCGAATTGCGATTCATCCGGAAGCGGAGTTTGCCGGAATGGATTCTCAGTGATCCGAAACGGATTCGTCAAATTCTCGTTCATTTGATTAAAAACGGGATCAAGTTTACGGAAAGCGGAAGCGTTAGCGTCATTTACGGTTCGAAACTTCCCCACGAAACCCGGTACCATTTGCTCAGCGAAACGATTCCCGCGACGAACAGCCCTTCGAAAAAATCATTGATCCTCTATTTCGAGATTCTCGATACGGGGATCGGCATTGATCCGGATCAACTTTCGCATCTGTTCGAGCCGTTTTGGCAGGCGGACGGTTCGCTGACCCGGCAGCACGGCGGAGCGGGGCTTGGGCTTTCCGTTTCCAAGCGGATCGCCCAACGGCTGAACGGTGACATCTTTGTCGAAAGCGAACCGGGGAAAGGGAGTTCCTTTACCTTTGCGTTTCGCGCTCCTCTCTGTGAAGAGGGGCCAAAAACATCGCAACAAAAGGAATCGGAAAACGTCAAGGAACCGACGATTGCCGAGAAAATGAATAAACCGCTCGAAGGCTTTCACATTTTGGCCGTCGACGACGTGCGAATCAACCTGGTCGTCCTCGTTTCCCAACTGAGAGAACTGGGGGCGGAATTGACGGAGGCGGAAAACGGTCGTGTCGCGATCGAGAAGTATCAGGCCGCCGAAGAGGCGGGGACGCCGTTCGATGTGATTTTAATGGACATGCAGATGCCGGTCATGGACGGGTACGAAGCGACGCGAACGCTTCGTGAACGCGGCAGCCGTTGCCCGATCATCGCGGTAACGGCCCATGCCTTGGCGGGGGATTGCGCGAAAACGCTCGAAGCCGGTTGCGATGCCTATTTGACCAAGCCGGTCGAACGGGGACGGTTCCTCGAAACGATCCTCACGCTTTGTCGTCCGGAAAAAACGTAGTATACCGGCTACGGTATACAAAATTTACACCTCAACCGAGTTTCGGTGAGTGCCCCTATTTCCCGGTTTTCGCTTCAATGCTCCAACTTCCGGTCGGAAAAACGGCGTAATAATAACCGCTTGAGCTTTCGTCCGACCAGGCGGAGGGGGATTCTTGGCTCTTTTGCTCCGCTTTCGCGGTAAGGCTTCCCGGCGAGGCGACATATTTCGTTGGAATTTGGACATGCGCCCGAGTGTCCGGCGGTACCGTCAATTTCAGCGAAAAGGTCGATTCCGACCGATTCAACTCGACACGAATATCACCGTATTGCGTCGGGGTTGTCGAACGAATCCATTTCAAAGCCCCCATTTGCGGGGCAATCACGAAATTCTTGAAATTTCCGCCCTCCGGAAGCTGCACACCCGTCGCATATTGCGAAAGCAGCGTCAGCCCGCCGCCCGACCAGGCGTGATTGGTCGTCCCGCCGCCGTACCCTTCGGAGCCGATTCCCCAGCCTTCCCAAAGCGTCGAGTAATCTTCGTTCTCGACCATTTTGGCGAACCGCTCCTTCATTCTCGCGAGGGCATCCTCTTCGTAACCCATTTTGAAAAGGGCTTCAAGGACATACTTTTCCATATAAGGGCTCGCATGTTTTTGTTCGAGCAACACTTTGCGGATCGCGGGATAGTTTTCCTTTTTGGCCAATCCGGCGATCACGGCCATTGCATTGGCCCGGTCGTCGGTCTTGCCGCCGTATTTCGGGTCGCGGTACTCTTTCCCGTTCCAAAACATCTTGTCGAAATGATCGGCGATGCGGTCCGCCTTAATCCGGTTTTTCTGCATGTTCCAGTCGTTTTCGACGATCCGCGACATTTCGAACTGCGACCGAAGCGCAAGGTAATACCAGCAGTTGGCGAGCACCCGGAGGTCGATGTTCTCGCCCCAGTCCCCCCAATCCCAGGCCCCCGTCCGGTGCAGGATCAGATTGTCGTCGCCGAACTGCCAAACGTCCATATACCGCTCGATTCGCGGGTACAGATCGTGCAGCGGCGTGTAATCGTTCGCGTATCGGTACCAGGTCCCGAAGCCGTACGGCCCGATGCTGGCGAGCATTTGCAGCGGCAATTCCCGGTCCCAGTTCCCGGCTGGGCAGGGGGAAAAGATCGTCCCGTCCTCTTTTTGCCAACGCATCAGTTCGTACATCCCTTTTTTCGCAAGGGTCGCGCTTTTCGGATCGAGCGCGTAAAAGGCTTCGCCGAGTTCGTTGACGGCGTCCCCCCACCATTGAGCTCGCTCACGGTCCGGGCAGTCAAAATAAGTGTCCCGCATCGTGATGTAAAGCGTCCGCCTCGCCTTTTCCCAGAGCTTGTTATAAAACGGGTCGTCGCACTCGAATGAGCCGGCGAATTCCGCGTTGAAACCGGTTTCGCGGAATTTCAGTTCCAGGATTTTGACCCCCGAGGGGATCGTGTAAATCATTTCCTGCCCGTTCATCCAACCGAGCGATTCGTATTCCTGAACACCCTCTTTGGTAATGTACTCGGCCCGGACGTTGTACTCGCTACCCCCCATGTAATCGTCCGTCCGCATGTCGATTTTCAATCCGGCGGGTGCCTCGATCTTCAAATAAGGCGTAACCTGGGCATTGTAAGGGAGCCGACAGCGAATCGGCTCCGCTCCGGAAACGGCCGGGACGCTCGCGGCGTTGAGATAATTTTTCAAGCCGAAATCTTTCCAATGCGGGATCGGCCGCTCGTACAGCCGGTTCCAGGGACCGATCGGCGGCTTGCCGACGGTTTGAACGGGAGTCCAAGCGGAATCGTCGAACTCGACGGCCTTCCAATCGCCGGGAAACTCGAATCGGGCATCATACCGGATATTCGATTCCGGCAGCCGGTAATTCGGTTGCGGGTCCTCGGTTTTGATGTCGTAAGGGGCGAATCCCCGCTGTTCGTTGTCGAGATTGCTGAGAATTTTTCCTTTCCAATCGCCGTTGCTCAGTAGCCGCAGCCCGGTGGGGCCGTTGGTCGAAGCGTCGAACAGGAACCCGGGCGAGCCGCTGCTTTTGTGCGAAAAGCCCTCTTTCCCGAAATACCACATCAAAACGGCGACCGTGTTTTTTCCTTTTTGCAGCAAACCGGCGAGATCGACGACGTCGAAATAGGTATCTTCCGGCGTCGGGCCGCGTTTCAGTTGCCCTTCGAAAACGACCGGCTTGCCGTTGACGTACAGCCAATACTTGGAATCGCACGCGATGCGGCAAAGAGCCTTTTCGGGGACCGCATCCAGCTCGAACGACTTGCGGAAGGCGAACCAGAGGTTGGACGGAACCGGCTCCGGCAGCCCGGCGGCGAGAACCCAATCGGCTTGAAAATCATTCGTCGGCCCATAATGCTCGCCCCGCAGCGAATTCGAAACAGCGAGAAAACACAGCAGCAAGAAAAAAAGGATTTTTTTCATATCAAAGGTCGGGGTTGTTGTTAAAATTCTTTCCAAAAAGGTACCGCCCTCACGGAGCCGCGTGCTAAGCACGCGAAGTATCAACTCGGCGTCGTCTGCACTTCGCGTACACAGCACGCGGCTCTGTTGCGGCTATTCGTTTTTGGCGGGTTCCGACCGCGGCCAACCGTCGACCTCGCCCGACAGCGGATCGAGCGGCGGCAACCCGGACTGTGGCGTCGCCGGAGGTTGCATCGGCGGCCCGGCAGTGACCGGTCGCGGAAACGACTGCCCGGTGATCGACAAATAAACGATCGCCCAAAAACAATACATGAACGGCAGCAACAGGATACCGCCGATGTAACAGGTGCAACAAGTAAAACACATTCCGCCGATCGCGAATACGAACAGATTCCCGAAAATCACCCAGGTGTTGCCGGCACTGAAAGCATAAGAACTCAGCAAGGATTGAATGGGCCCTTCGTTCCGGTCGACGAGAAAAGCAACGCCGCACCCGAGTCGGGCGGAGACAAGCATTGAGAAAAACAGCAGGAAAAACACGACACAAACCAACAAAGCCGTTCCCATAGGCTGGGCGTCTTCAACGTGTTCTTGGAGGAGAATCGCGTAGCGGATGAGAAAGAGTGCCGGAACCGTAAAAACCGAATAAAGAAGAAGGAGAATCAAATATTGCAAAAGATAATTGAAAATCTGCCCCGCCCGGGGAATTAGCAGCGAGAGTTTTTGTGGTCCGCCGCGAACGAGATGTAGGGCATACCGGGTGCTACCGACAACCAAACCCAGTCCGCAAATCATTGCCAACACGAAAAAGACAACGCTTACAATGATGATCACAATGTTTATTTCCCGGGGAAACTGGTCGAGAAGCCCTATGAGACGGCCAAAAATCTGAAACGGAATGTTGATCAGGATTGCGGCTACGATCACAACTAACCCAAAAACCAGGAATTCGCTGAACCGGGCGCAAAAAACCGCCCAGGTATCCTGCAAGAGCCGGAGAAATTGAACCCGCGCCGGCGTCAACACGGCCGGGGCGACGATTTGAATTTCCTGGCAGTAGGGGCATTGGGTCTTTTGACCGAGAACCTCTTCCGGAATCTGGAGCCGGGCACGGCAACGAACGCAGTTGAATTCAATCGACATTTCGACGACGGGGGCAAGAGAAAAGAAAAGGACAGGCAATCACCTTGTCGGTTATCTTAGCGGATTTTGGCGGTTGGGGGAAGAATGAGTTGAATAAAGTGTAGAGAGTATAAGGACAACAGAGTCAGTGTTATAGAGCTGCGCAAAAAAATTTGATCTGACTCTCCGTCATCCCCGCGCAGGCGGGGATCCAGAGATTACGGTTTTCCTCTGGACCCCCGCCTGCGCGGGGGTGACGAAGGGCATTTCATTAACTTTGTGCTAACTCTTCCCAGATTCCTCCCGGGGCGAAGAGCGGGGCGACACAATGGTCGAATCGGCCGGTTTCGAGCAGGAAATCGAGAACGGTGTAACGCGAACGAATCCGTTGGGCCAAGCCGATGCTGCGCCGCAACCGCACACGGTCGATCCCGATCTCTTCCGGCTCCGTGATTGCCCCGGCAGCCCGAAGTTTCTCTTGGAGCAGACGAGCCCCGAGCAGTTGCCGTCGCAATTTCGTCCGTAGCTCTTCCCAAACTTCGATCGTGCGGTCGAACCGAGCGAGCAACGCCGCATCGTCGAGCCATTTTTCATGGCTTTCCGCGATCACCCGCTCAATCAAGCCGGCTCCGGAAAACGAATCGCGAATCAACCGTTCCGTTTGATCCCAGCTCCGCCGGGTTTGTACGACCGTCCGCCTCGATTCGAGAAGATCGCTTTTTTCGAGAAGCAACACCTGTTCGTACAAGGCTGCCGTCGTGATCGCCCCGATCCCGACCTTAAACCCATGCAACGGCACCTCTCCTTGAAAGAGATGGTGTTCGTTGTCCCAAAGATGCGAGAACTGGTGCTCCGCTCCCGAGGCCGTGCGGGAGGTTTTCGATTTCTGTATCGCCAATCCGCTCATCAGCAACCCTTCAATCAGGCCGAAGAGGGCGGTCTGATCGTGATTCGCGATCCCTTCCGGATCGCCGATCCAATCGCGGAGCGGCTCCTGCACCATCGACCAGCCGATCGGATCGACCGCTTCCGCTCCGAGGGCATCGGCGAGGAGCCAATCGGCCCCGGCCGGAATTTTGGCGAGCAGATCGGCGTACCCGGCGGCCGAGAGCCGGGGCGGTGAGCGGAGAATCACGTCCCGATCGACGAGCACGGCGAGGGGGGCGGGCGCGAAAACGGTTTTCTTGAACCCATCAATTTCAATCGGCGCTCCGTAAGCGGCGTACCCGTCCATAGACGCGGCCGTCGCGAAGACCAGGTATCCCCGCCCCGATTCAAAGGCCGCGAGCTTGACCAGATCGTTAATCGTCCCGGAACCGACGGCGATCGGAACCGCTTCGGTCGTCCGGAAACGCTCCTTGAGCCGTTCGATCCGGCGTTGTTCGGCGCGAAGGTTCGGCTCTTCGAAAACCAGCGGTTCTTCGAGGGCGGTTTGTCCTTCGACCTGCAATTCGTGTAACAACGCTTTTCCGGCCGCCGCGAACGTGTTCCGATCCGCGATCAGGATCGCCGGTTGTTGCCCACAACAGTCGCGGAACACCGATCCGGTCCGGGGCAGGACTTTGTCGCCGATTTCGATTCGCCGGGTCGTTTCCGCCAACCGGAGTGCTTCTTCGATTCGTGATCGGGGCATATCATCGTCTTGAAAAACGAGGGGTAGGAGCGCGAAGTACCGGCTCAATGGGTCAGTCGGTTCTTTCTTTGACCAGTCGGCTGATTTTTTTGAACGTCGGGTTGTCCGCAGTCCGACACCATTCGAACAGCGTCGTTTCCGTCGTCGTGAGCACGGCACCGGCCTGCTCAAGCCGCCGCAAAGCGGTTTCGTGGTCCGGGAGAAACCGGCTGCCGAGAGCATCCGTCAGCAGAAAAACGGTTTTCCCCCGTTCGAGAAAATCGAGTGCGGTTTGTAGCACGCAAACATGGGTTTCGACCCCACACAGGAAGATATTTTGATAATGTTCCCGATCGATCCGATCCGAGAATTCGGGACAACCGAGACAGGAGAAGGACTTTTTGGGCAACGGCCGCACGTCCTCCGGAAAGACCTCGGCGATCGCCGCAACCGTCGGGCCGAGCCCTTGTGGGTATTGCTCGGTCGCGTTAACACGGACGCCGAGTTCGTTCGCTCCCAGAACGAGTCGCCGTGTGTTGGCAATGATCTGATCCGCCTGCCGGATCGCCGGCATCAAACGTTCCTGGAGGTCGATTAGAAGCAACTGACTGTTTTCAGGAGAAATCATCAGCGTATTGTACCAAAAAATTTGATCTGACTTTCCGTCATTCCCAATCGAAGTGAAAAACATCCGATCGCGTGTGGGCCTTGCGAAAAATCTCTTCGAATTCCCGGACTCGTTCCGGATGGTCGTTCGACAAATCGTTCAGTTCGCGAATGTCGTCTTTGAGATTGTAAAGCTCGACCGGTCCGTTCGGTTCGGCGTTGACGTTCAAGCGGATCGCCTTCCAATCCCCCTTTCGAGCGGCGACCTTGCCCCCCTGTTCGTAAAATTCCCAGTACAGATATTCGTGCTGCTTTTGCTCCTCCGGCTTTCCCAGAAACGTCGAGACCAAAGAGATGCCGTCGATTCCCGGCGGCGGTTCCGTCCCGGCGAGCTCGCAAAACGTCGGCAAAATATCCCAGAACGCCCCGAGCGTTTCCGAAACGCCGCCCGGTCGAATTCGGCCGGGCCAGCGAACAAGCAGCGGGACGCGAATGCCCCCTTCGGTCATATCCCGTTTGTAACCGCGAAGCGGACCGAAACTTTCAAAAAAATCGCTCCGGTGCCCCCCTTCCTTATGCGGGCCGTTGTCGCTCGAAAACAGTACGACCGTGTTTTCATCGATTCCGAGTTCCTGAAGCAGTTCGAGAACTTTTCGAACGGTTTCGTCCAACCGACTCAACATCCCGGGGAACGCGGCGACCGGGTTGCGGACCTCGGTGTTCCAGCTGTATTTGCCGATCGTGTTCTCGAACTCGGAAAACTGCTTGCGGAACGGCCCGACGTAGGCTTCCGGCACCTGCATCGCCGCATGCGGGATCGTAACAGGAAGGTAGCAGAAAAACGGTCGGTCCTTGTTTTCGCGAATAAACCGGATCGCCTCGGCCTCGATCAGATCGTGCGAGTAGGTCTTGCCGTCAAGCTCGATCTTCGTCTCGTTGTGGTGCAAATAGGGCGGATAATAATTATGGGCATCCCATTGGGAATAATAACCGAAAAACTCGTCGAACCCCTGGTTGCACGGTGCCCCGCTCGAAGGCGGCGTCCCGAGCCCCCATTTGCCGAACGCTCCGTTGACGTAACCGGCCTCCTTCAATTTCTTCGCGAGGGTGATCGTCTCCGGCGGGATCGGGAACTCGCCGATCAGCGGCGGGTTCTCCTTGTTGCCGCGAATAAACGCGTGCCCGGTATGATAGCCGGTCAACAGCGAGCAACGCGAGGGAGCACAGACGGTGCTGCCGGCATAAAATTGGGTAAACTTGAGCCCTTCGCTCCCGAGCCGATCGATATTCGGGGTCGTAAATTTCTTTTGGCCGTAACAGCTCAGATCGCCGTACCCAAGATCATCCGCCAAAATAAAAACGAAGTTCGGCTTCTCGCCCGCGACGGCGGCGAGAGCACAAAAAAGGGCGAGGACGAACGAGAGGATTGAGAGAAAGCGTTTTGACATTGTTGGTGGTGTATTCGGTTTGGTGTTGTCCAACCGGCGTCATAATTCCGGACAAAAGCCGGAAAGGAGCCGTACTCGGCGCATTAACGGTCGGTTAAGGCTCAATTTCGCCGAATGGTCCGCCAATGCGCTGCGCTCCTTTCCGGCTGTTATTTCGGCACGAAGCGGTAACCGTCGCCGTCTTTTTCGACGGTGCCGATTCCGGGGAACGGGAGGTGCATACCGGCGACCGGCACCTGTTTTTCGGCGGCCCATTGAAGCACTTTCAAGCGGCTCCGGCACGCTTCCGCAACGTCGGTGTCGTACTGTATTCCGACATCCGGCCGCGGAAATTGCAATGCGGCCCCATGCAGCAGATCGCCGATGATCAGCAGCCGCTCGCCGCCGGATTCGATCAGGAACAGCGTGTGCCCGGGCGTGTGCCCGAACGCCCCGACGCCGCGAACGCCTTCAAAAGTCGTCGGGCTCAGCAAATCCTCCTCGCCAACCTCGAGGGTCTTGACCCGATCGCCGTAAGCGGCGAGCGCCGCCCGGGCGGCCACGTTTTTCGGCTGCTCCCCGCCGGTCCAGTAGTCTTTCTCGATCTTGGCGAGGTAAACCATCGCCTTGGGGAAGGCCGCCTCGCCGCCGCGGGTCAGGCCGCCAAAATGATCCCCATGCAAATGCGTGATCAAAACGGTGTCGATCGATCCCGGGTCGATCCCGTATTCCTTCAATTTCGCGAACATTTGCCCTTTGCGACCGCCGCTTTCCCCCAATCCGGTGTCGACCAAAATCGTATGGTCTTTGCCTTTGAGCAAAAAGACGTTGATCGAAGAGGGAATTTTGCCGTCTGGGACGATTTTTTCGATTTCCTCGGTCGTGATTCCCCGGAAAAGGCCAGGGTTCATGGTCGAGGACGCGTCTTCGAGCGGGATCACCTCGAATTCGCCAACCTTGTACGACTTCGGTTCCGCCGCATTGAGGATCGCCGAAAAGAAGCAAATTACCACAAAAGGAAAGAGAAAATGTGTCTGTAACATTGTTCAAGAAGAGGCTCGAGGTTCGAAAAGAAAAAAGCCGACGAGTCGTAATCGCGAAATCAAAAGACGCCCGATTGTCGGGAACGACCTTTTCTTTCGGAAGCACGTCTCGCGGCTTTCAGTATACTCGATTCTTGAGGAATGTACGACTACGGCGTCATTGAGCGGACGGCGTTTTTGAACGGCTGGTTCGGAAGGTAGACCTTCGGTCGAACGACGATCCCATTCGGATAGACCAAGGACGGCGGTCCGACAACCGGTTCGCCGTAAGGGCCGGCCGATTTGTCTTTGTTTTTGTCTTTGGAGAATAGACCACGTTTTTTGTTGTTGTCCCCGTTGCAAAAGCCGCTCGGGCAATTGGATTGCTTGGGCGTTCCGAAATACTGCGGCTGAACGAGCATCGGCGGAGCGTACATGATCGACGGATCCTGACACGGCTGCTGCATCTGTCCCGGCATTGGCTGTCCCGGCATCGCTTGTTGCATCATCGGCATTTCCGGCCGGTAGACCGTGTACGGAACCGGTTCCGGGAACGTCGGCGGCGGGAAATAGAAAAGGGTTTGCGCGACCATCCCCTGCGGCGCTTCGGCGGCCGGAGGTGTCTGGACGACCTGGGCCGGCTGCGATCGGGCCGAATCGGCAACCGGCACGATCACGATGTTGACGCCGTTCCCCTGCTCGGCCTGGGATTCCGGCACCGGCTGCTCCGCCCGCACTTGCGGCAAGGGCTGGGTCGAAGCCGGAGCGGCGAGATGTCGCGGAGACGGAGCCGGAGCGGGAGCCGGTTGCAACGACTTGACCTCGTTCGGCAAAATCGTCAATTGATAGGCATTACCGATCACCGGGGGAAGGTATTGCCCGAAGGCTTCGCCCGTAACCCCTGTCGCGATTCCCAAGACGAGAATGCAACCCAAAATCATTCGAATCGTGGTTTTCATTGGTCTTCCTGATTTTTCTCTGAAGGCGATTCTCCGGTTTCACCCCTTGAACAACGACGTCAACGCCGACGTACCGGCAAAACACCCCAACTTATACCGTAGCCGGTATAGGCGGTAGGCTTCGCCCACTGTCAAACCGCGGCCTCGTTGGGCCGCTACCGTATTTGAAGACGGGGATTCAAAACAGGCCTCAGCATACACCCTCTCATACCATATAAACGGCAAGCGAAAAGAAAAATTTTTCCTGAAAATGAGAATTGGACGAAACTTTTCAAAATCCCACTCCGCCTTTGACGTTAACAACGAAAATTTTGCCGGTCCGCCGAAAGGTAACCGGCACTCCGAGAATTTAGCCGGTACTCCGCGAAATTAACCGGTACTCCGCGAAAAAAGATTCTGATTGAATCCCATCCGGCTTCCGAGTATCCTAAAGATCCAGGGTATTTGCGGAAAGTATACGGATTGCGTAGTGTTTGCGCATTCAAAGGAGTGGGAGGTTTTTCGCAAGTTTTATACACGATTTTCAATTCAACGAGCTTTTTTTGAGAATTATCCTGTTTTTTTCGTATCTAAAGGATGCCGCTAGTGGTATCCTAAGTTTCTGGGGTTGGATTGCGCAAATACCGGAACGCCAATTTAACAACACTCATTTCATTGTGTTTAATTAATATCGGGTAAGACAATAATTTTAACCTGCTGCTACCCGCAGAAAGTAAAGTCAACCTCGGCATTATGTCGATTTACGATACGGTCGATCACGCTCTCGGCAAGATGCGGTCGACAATAAATATAGATCTGTTTTTTTTGAGACTGTAGCACAAAAGTTGCATTTTGCTCCTCGCTTTTTCGTCCCGGAGGGATGGGATGTCTCTAACCCCCGGTGTGAGCCGGGGGAAGGGAGAACACAAAAGTCCCCCAAGCCCCAACGGGGCGTAACAACGTCGGCAAGTGACGCCCCGTTGGGGCTAAAAACGAGACAGCTCCTTGCCCCCGGTTGAAACCGGGGGTTATCGACATTACGCCCCTCCGGGGCGAAGAAAAACATCAACTTTTTTTACGACAGTCTCTTTTTTTCAGTGGTTCACTTCGGAGGATAAATCTCACATGGGTCTCTTGAATTTCATTTTTGGTCGTCAAAACGGGTCCGAAAACAACAAAAAAAAGCAGGAGCGCTCACCCCGGGCCAACCTTCGATTTGAAACACTGGAACAGCGGGAACTTTTGGCCAACGGCGGGATTCTCGATCCGGGCCCTTACCACGGGACGGTTATTCCGGGTCAGGCTTCGAGCTTCGTGATCGACCTGACGACCTCGACGCAAAAGGAAGCCGTCGTCAAGATCGACATCACCCGCGATTCCGGGCTGTTGGACCCCGCCCCGGTCGCCCTGTTCCAGATCACCGATTCCGGCAAGGTCCGGGTTCCGGATTCCCAGTTTTATGTCAAGTACGACGGCACCTCGTATAGCTCGGTCACCGTCGGGTTGGCTCCGGGAAAATATCAGGTCCAGGTCGAAGGGGATTTGGCGAGCTACGGAGGGTACATTTGCGACGTTTTCCTTCCGGGAGCCGATCCGAACGGCACCGATCCCCATGTCGTCGGCATGTATTCGAGCATTCTCCTCGAAGCCGCCTATAAGCAAATCAACGGAACCATCACCGTCGGGGACATTCAGTACTACAACATGATCCCCGGATATTCCGCCAACGTGTTCGGAACCCATCCTTATCTGGACGCGAATCACAACGGCAAAATCGACATCGACGGCCCGGCCAGCGACGCGACCCTGCTCTCGCTCAACCAGGCGGCCGGAACGGTCAACGTCACCCTCGTGCCGGATACCGATGCCCCGACGTTCGGTTTCTCCCTCCGCGATTCCTATCTCGAAGGGGGCGTCCTCAAGTCCGAGAATCCCGTCGCCGACGTCCAGGTTTACGATCAAAGCGATATCACGAGCTTCCGCGTCAGCTTCGACGGCGTCAACTGGACGACCTTCCCCGGCCGACCGGTCAACAAGCTTTATACCCTTTCGGAATCGTTCCTCAACACGGTTCCCAACAGCCCGGTCCAAAACAACATCGTCAAGCCCGGAGGTTACACCCTTTACGTCGAAGCGACCGACTCCTACGGCAATACCGGTACGAACTCCTTCTCCTACCAGATCGTCGCCCCGCTCGCGGCCCCGATCGCCAATCCCGTAACCGTTCCGAACGCGTCCGATGTCGCGAACACCTCGATCGACGTGCTCGCCGAATGCCGCGACCCGAACATGAGTCCGAGTACGGATACGACCTACCTGAGCATTACCGGGGTCTCCGATGTGATCGTTCCCGGGACGCTCGGAACACCTTCGGCCGCCGCCATTCTCGCGGCCTTGTCAATTCCCGAAGGAGGCAAGTCGATCCAATTCAACCCGGGTCACCTCTTCGATTATCTCGACACAGGGGCGGAGTTTACCTTCAGTTTCACATACACGATCCTCCGGGACGGGGGCGAATATGCGAGCAACACCGTCGAAGTGACCGTCGTCGGGACCTACTCCCAACCGGTCGCCCCGAGCGGTTTGCAGGCAAGCAATATCCTCGCCGAGCAGTTGACGTTAAACTGGACGGCTCCGACGGTCGATGCCGACAAAATCACCGGTTATCTTTACCGTTACTCTTCGGATAACGGACAGACCTGGAGCAATGCATTTCCGACGAATTCGACGAACACGCTCTACACCGTCGGCGGCCTGACCCATAACACCCCCTACCTCTTCCAGGTCGCGACGCTCAACCCGAAGGGACAAAGCGATTGGAGCAGCCCCGCGACCGCAACGACGCTCGATTTCGCTCCGAACGCCCCGGCTTCGGCTCCGACCGTTTCGGGCACGATCCCGCCGACGGCTTCGGCGATCACCATCGATTGGGTCGCTTCGGTTGTCGATCAGAATCACGGAGCTCCCACGGAATACATCGTCGAATACACCCTTGCGACGAATACGAATTGGAACTCTTCCTCGCCCATTTACACCCAATCGGGAATTACGGGCACTTCGACGACGATCGACACGAATCTGCAATCGGGAACGGAATACATTTTCCGCGTCCGAGCGGTCAACAACGGCGGAACCAGCACGGCGTCCCCGGTCTCCGCGCCGATTTCAACCGAATCCGTCGTCCCGAATGCTCCCGTGATGCAAGAGGTCTCCGGCGTACAGGCCAACCAGGTCACCGTCAACTGGACCTGGACCCTGGGAACCGGCGGAACGGTCTCTGAATTCCAAGTCCAATACCGTGAGGTTACAACCCCGGCCTCGGTTTGGACGACGTTCCCCACATCGGCGGTGCCGACGGCAAGAGCTCTGATCGTAACCGGGCTCGATCCGAATACGGAATATGAATTCCAAGTCGTCGCCGTCGGCAGCGGCAGCGCCGGCAACGCGATCAGCGCGACGACCGAAACCGCGACGACACTGCTCGCGACGCCGATCCTCCAGCTCAAGAGCGCTCCGAACTGTAAAAAAACGACGGGGGTTTACGATTATTCGTTCTCCTGGACCGCCGATCCCGCGGCGACGTTCTACCAATTCAACGGCACCGTCCTCGACCTTGCCAACCCGCCTGCCGGTTTGACGCTCCTCGGCGGAGTTTACACCTACAGCCTCACCGATCCGGGGCAAGGTTCTCCCGTCTCGGTCAATTACACGCTCCAGGCGTTTATCGGCGATCCGAGCGATTTGGTTAATCCTCCGAGCAACCACTCGGCGATTAGCACGGCCGTTCCGGTTACAATCCCGGCGACCCCGACGTTGACCGCGCCGACCATCGACTTCGTGCAAGATTCGCAATCGCCGACGGGCTGCGAAATCTCTTGGATGCAGGCGGACGTTTACGCGACCGGTTACGAAGTTCAGTACTACGATAATGATCCGCTCGTTGATGATTGGGTTACAATCCCGAGCACCGGCCCCGGCATCATCGCGACGATCATTGGCGACGACACGAGCGGTTACACCGCCGTGATTGTCGGTTTGGACGGCGATCTCGCCTACCAATTCCGCGTCGTCGCGACGGCGACGAACCTGACCGATGCCGAGAGTAACGAACTTGTGCTCCCGGCCTTGCCGACGGAAAGCATTCCGACCGCAACAGGCAAGACGGAGACGGAAATCGATATCGAATTCGATATCGCGGACGACACGGACAAGTACATGGTTCAATGGATGCCGGCGACGGAAACCGATTGGGATACGGCTACCAACAGCGGTTGGCTGACGGGAACAGGAACGCAGTTGCCGTACACCATTGACAGCTTGACTTCCGGAACGACCTACAAAATCCGGATCGTGACCGGTAACGAACGGGGCGAGACCGAAGGAACGCCGATCACCGAAACAACCGCCGTGAGCATCACCCTCGCCGCGCCGGTGATTTCGCTCTCCTACGATCCGGCCGATCCGACAGCGCTCTTCCTCGGTTTCGTGCCGGTCGCCAACGCGACGGATTACCTGGTTTACTACCGGGCCTCGGACAACCCGAATTCCTTCTCGGACGACTTCGCCGTCTACACCGATTTGGATTATCACGCCGTCTCAGGATATTTGACGTTGCAGTTGAACAACACGGACCCGGACCTGTACTACCAGTTCAAGGTTGTCGCGACGGCCAACGGTCTCGCGGATTCCGATTACAGCAACGTCGTTTCGGCGATCGCCCTTCCGGCCCAGCCGGCTCAGCCGATCGTCCTCACGCCGGGCAAAGCGAACGCTCTCACGGTCGATGTCTCCGGCTACGCGGCCGGCATCGAACTGGTTTGGCAAGCGAACCTTCCCGGCGCTCCCGAGATGCGGCATATGCTCACGCCGACCGACATCGCCGCCGGAACTTTCGAGATCACCGGCTTGATCGCGAATCAGGAATACGCCGTCCTCGTCCAAACGAGCAACCAGCGCGGGACCATTGCGTCGGATATCACGACCGCGAGCACGCTCTTCGCCCCGGCGACCCGGGTTACGATCGACGGCACCAGCTCTCAAATCAACTGGGTGGTCCCGGACGGGGCCAGTTCGTTCACCTACGATGTTTACATCAAGGGACAGTCCGATACCGATTACAGCGAAATCGGCTCCGGATTGACCACTCCGACTTGTTTGGCGGACAACTTGACGACCGGAGGCACCTACGACGTTTACTACGTCGTTTACGAGGACGGCAACCTGGTTGGCCCGAGCGAGGTCATGAGCTTTACCCAAGCCGCGACCGCGGCCGTGCCCGGAGCGACCGCCGCGCCGACGATGATCGACCGAACCGCTTCGACGCTCCGAATCGAATGGGTTGCCCCCGACGACGGCGGCGCCTCGCCGGTTACTTACACCGTCCAGGTCAAAATCAGCGGAACTTGGTATGATGTCGATCAGGCGACGTTGGACTTCCTCGTTTCCGGGGCGACGATCTCGCTCAACGGGACGACGGCGAGCTTTACCGGATTGCCGGACAACGAAGAATTCGAGGTCCGGATCAAGGCGGCGAACATAGTCGGCGATAATCTCGAAGGTGATCGGGCTTCGGCGTCCTTCCGGACGCTTTTGGAATCGCCCGTCCCGACGGTCGGAACGCCGGTTTGGAACGACGGCGACGGCGTTACCATCACCTCGCGTCATTACGACGTTCCGGTCGACTGGGCTCGCGTTTGGGGCGCCGCCGAAGGCTACACGATCGAATGGTACGACGCGGCGAACGATTCGTGGGTGCTGTACGAGAATCTCGCGGACACCGATTACGATACCATGGTCTCCCAACCGGCAAACACGAGCGAGCTGTACCGGATCAAGGCCCTCAGCGATCCGCTCAACGCCAACGATTCCGAATGGGTCGAGTTCTCGGTCGCGACTCCGGCTTCACCGTATCCGGTGTTCACCAACAAGGGGATCGCCTTCGTTCCGGGTTCGGCGGACGACTACCAGGTTTCGTCCGACATCGTTCCCGGTTTGGACGCCGACAGCACTTCGCTTTGGCGTTGGACCGGGGAAGGCGATCCGGACGGTGCCGATTTGACGGACTTGAAAGAAGCCTTGCGGATCGATCCGACAATGACGGAATTCGAGGACTGGATCTACATCCCGATCGTCAACGGTCATATCTCCGAAATCTTCTCGGCCGAAACCGATCCGCGTGAGATTTGGTACGCCGCCGTTTCAATTCAAGACGGCGAGCCGGGTGTCACGCCGAACTTCGGCTTTTTGACCATCCAATCCGTCACGATTCCGGCCGAAGGGCTCGTTGCGCCGACTTTCGACGGCATTCCGACCGCGACGCCGTTGCCGGGCGGCAATTCGGTCCAGGTCGATTGGGCGTTGGCTTCGGATTCGGAGCCGACCTCCGGGTTTTACGTTTACTATTCCGCGAACGCCGGCACGACCTGGCACCGGGCGAGCGGTTTGTTGGATGCGGCCGAGACCTCGTTCGTGGTCGACGGTCTGAACTCGAATACAAATTACACGTTCAAGGTCGAGGCGTTGAGCAGCCCGCTCGGCAAATCGACGATGAGCGAAGAGGTGATCGCTCTCACGACGCTCGCGACCCCGACGCTTCAACAGGTCGGCTTGCCGGTTTGGAACGACACCGATCAGACTTGCGACGTCACGTTCACTTGGAAGGCGATCCCCGGGGCGAGCGGTTACGAACTTGCCTTCGACGACGGAATGACGCCGGGCAGCATCATCCTGGACGTTTCCGATTTGGGTAACCTGCCCGCCGGGTTGAGCTACAATTCCGCGACGCAGACGTTCACCTACATCGCCCAGCAAGTCCCGGGCAGCACGGTCGCGTACACGTTAACCGCGCTTTCGGCGGACAACATTTCCGCTCCGAGCGTTCCCGTCACGGTCGCGATCGGCGAGACGACCGCCCCGAGCGCCCCGACCGATTTCGTCTCGACGGGCAGGACGGCCGGTACCGTGAGCTTCTCCTGGACCGCTTCGTTGGACTCCGGCACGAAGATCGACGGCTCGGTCGCCGCGATCACCGGCTATGCGATTTACTTCAGCGAGACGGACGATTTCGGCACGGCGACACATGGTCGTACGCAGACGGACTTGACGGACCTGACGCTGACCGTCGGCGGGCTCGATTCGAACACGACGTACTACTTCTGGATCATCGCGGTTTCAGACGCCGAGTACGACAACACCAGTCTCCCCGCCCCGTGCGACGACAGCGTGTTGACGATGCTCGAAACCCCGGTGTTCGATGAGCCCATCCAATCCTGGAACGTGCTCAATTTCGGGGAAGATGTCACCCTGAGCTGGTCGGCCGTCCCGGGAGCCGATTATTACGAATTGTGGATTAACGACGTCAACGACGTCGACGGTTGGGTGAGTTTCGACATCGGGAACCGGACCTCGATTCCCTATGTGCTTCACGCCGGCTCCGAATTCGAATTCAAGGTCGTCGCCCATACCCTTTCCGGCAACATTTCCGCCGAGAGCAACATCGAGACCGTAACGGTCGCCCCGATCCGCGAAGCGGATCCCGCAAGCATCGACATCGCAATGAGCGGAGACGGCTTGCCGTTCACCTACAATGTGACGGCGACGGCCGCCGATTCGACGGATACGGTCAACCTTTACAAATGGACGGTCGGCGGAACCACCCCGAGCGAGGAAGACCTCGATACGCTCGCCCAGATACTCCGGGGAACCGGTCCGGCCGGGACCGATTTGAGCGGCTTGGGCTGGGTCCTTTGCGACAATGGGACGGATGCCGTCGATTTGAACGATGGTGAGTCCGCATACTACGTCGCGGTCTCCTTCGTCGAGAATTTCGTCGCCGGTAAGGACGAGGTCGCGTTGAACGTCGAAGAGGTCGTCGGCACGCACCTCCTCACGCCGAACAACGACACCTACACGTTCAACCCAACGGGACGAACCGGGATTCTGGAAATTCCGAGCTCGTATTTCTTCAGTCTCAACGGCAATCCGAGCTGGGACTTCGGGATTTTCGCGATCGAGGGAGACGGCACGCCATTGACCCCCGAAGAAAGGGACGCTCTGGCCTTTGCGTTCAGTTATGATGAGTCGACCGGGAATTTCACGCTCAATTTGGACCAGACGATCGACGGCGGCGGGACGGTCGGCGATTTCCTCGCCAATTATTCCGGAACGGTGTCGATCGTGCTCGACATCACCGCCGAAAACGGGGCGAGCCAGAGCCTGACGCTGAGCATCGTCTCCGATGCGGCCGTTTTGGACCAGCCGAATGGGCTCGTTTTGATGCCCACAGGCGATCCGGAACGAGCGACTCTCTCTTGGGACCCGGTTGACAACGCGGACGGTTACGTCGTCAATTACCGGATTCGGAATGCCGACGGGACCTACGACGATTGGCTGCCGCTGAACTCCCTCTTGGGCGGCGCGGGCGGGGATGTCGATCTCACCAACCCGAGCACTCCTTTCGTTGACATTTATCAGCTGTACATTACGGATGCGGTCTACGAATTTCAAGTGATCGCGACCGATTCGACCGGAACGAAGCATACTTCGACGCCGAGCGATTCGATCGAACTGCCGGCCTTGTTCGTCCCCGAAGCCCCGAT
Organism: Thermoguttaceae bacterium; assembly: GCA_031549145.1. Taxonomy (GTDB): domain Bacteria; phylum Planctomycetota; class Planctomycetia; order Pirellulales; family Thermoguttaceae; genus JAVBSX01. The sequence continues at coordinate 26,378 of JAVBQI010000235.1, forward strand.
CGTGACGATCGTCGAGAACGATCCTTCGAGTGCCAAAGTCGATCTGAGCGATGTCGGATCGAAAACGCTCTGGATCGTTTACAACGGGCAACCGGAACAAGAAATCGACCTGGCGAACGACGGCGACGTCACGATCGACGGCGATCAGATTGCTTGGGAGATCGTCGACGATGTGCTCACGTTGACCGGGCTGGACGGTGCCAAACCGTTCGAGCTTTACTTCCAGGAGTCGAACCTTCGCGGGGACGGCATCGGCGAGTCGGCCGAATTCCCGGCCCTGCCGTCGGCGGTCCAAAACCTGGCCTTGGATTCCGTCTACTCGAACATCGTCACGATTTCCTTCGACGTTCCCCTCGATGCGACCGGCTATATGGTCGCTTGGAAACTCGCCTCAGGCGACTGGAATGATCCTAACGACATCTTGGGTGTCGCGAGTTTCGACGGCAACGGGGACGGATTGACGTTCGAAACCTGGTTGGATACGGACACGGAGTACGCGTTCATCGTCGTTTCGGTCAACGAACGCGGCGAAACGACCCCGGGCACCGATCTGTCGGTTACGACCGAAGGTCCGCTGTTCGCGCAAATCACCGGCGCGGACCTTTCGGTCAACGACGGTGCGGCCGCTTACGATATCGCCTTGACCGTCGCGGACGGCTTCGATGCGAGCGAGACGACGGTTTGGCGGTTCCTCGGCGGTGAACCGAGCGAGCTCGATATTTCGGATTTGCAAGGGCATCTCGCCCAGCATCCCGGATCGACCGAGATTCCGACCAACCCGAACTGGGTGCTCGTGAGCGGAACCGATACGATCGCTCCGATGGACGACCTGCAAGAAGTCTGGTACGTCGCGGTCAGCATCAACGCGACCGACGATTGGCCCTACGCCGGCGAGCCGTACATGGTCAACGTTCCCGCACTCGATCCGGGGACCTTGAGCGGCGATGATGTCGCCTTGGGTGAGAATGTTGTTTTGACGTTCTCGGAAGCCGTCCCGGCCGGAGCGTATCTGCTCGGTTCGCAAGACGGCGGCGTAATCTGGGGCGGTTTCCCGCTCACTACCCCGGGAATCACGGTTCTCGACGACACGATCACGATTAACACGGCGTTAGTATCGCAGTCCGAGGGTTATTTTCAATTCCGGCTGGTGATTCCGGGAGCACAACTTTCCGATCCGGAAACGATCACCGCTCCGGTCGAGATCACCGTCGGCGGTTTTACCCCCATCGAGGCGAGCGTCCCGGACGAGCCGAGCTTTGGCGTGTCCGAGCCGACCGATGAGACGATTTTGGTGAAGTGGGACGCCCCGACCGATCCGGGGACGGTGTACGGCGGCGGAGCGGCGACGATTTCCGGTTACCTTCTGGAATGGAGCACCGATTCGGGGTTCGCCGAGGTGATGGGCCAGATCAACCTGCCCGGGACCTCGCACCAGTACGCGCTGTCCGGGCTGGACCCGAACATGACGTATTATTTCCGTCTGACCGCCTCCAACGCGACGGGGGACAGCCCTTACGTCGAGACCGCGATCACGACGCTGTACGCCGGGCCGGAATTCGACGAGCCGATGATCACGCCGACCGCCGATGGGAGCACTTACGAGGTCGAGTTGAGCTGGACCGCCGTTCCGGGAGCGACGAGCTACACCGTCCAGCTTTGGGACAATGCGACAAAGAGTTGGGGCGGCGACTTTATCGTTCCGACCAATGAGGCGCTTCTCTTGTTGGCTCCCAGCACGGGTCAAGCTTATCGGGTCATCGCCAATGACAATTTTGAGGCGATTTCCGTGCCGAGCGACGGCATTTTTGTCGAAACCGCAGCGGGCGTGCCGAGCCTCTCAGCCGTCGAATCCGATTGGGTCGGCGGGCAGCTCCCGGTCGAGCTTTTCGCGAATTCCGGCGATCCGGCCGATAGCGTTTCGATCTGGAGATGGAACGGAACGACCGGCGGTTCGGAAGCCGCCGCCCTCGCCGCTTTGCTCGGCTCGGAAGGGAACCTGACCGCGGCGGCCGCAGCCGGTTGGTCGCGGGTTTCGACCGGCGGTTACGCTTCGCTCGTTTTGAATCCGGGAACGTATCATTACGCGGTCCTGGAAACCGGCGAAAACAATTGGGGCGTAATGACGTTCGCCGTTTCCGAAATGACGACGATTGATGCCGTGCTGCCGACAGAGCCGGTTTTGAAAGAATCCGGTTCCCATTGGCAGCTCTCGGATACCCCGAGTGAGACCGCGTATGTTTCAACGATCCGCGTCGTCCCCTCGCAAGAGAACAGCGATCTCGGCCTTTGGGTTTGCCTGAACGGAAGTGCCGATACGCGGCTCTTGGAGTTGAAAGCGGCCCTGGAAGCAAATTCCAATGAGATCGTGGTCGGAAACAATGTCTGGTTCAAACTCGGCGCGGGTAACGACGCGTTGTTGAAGATGGCCTATAACGTCGAAATTGTCAAAGCAGGCGATTCGTATACGTTTGCCGCTGGTAATGCTCAGGGAGGATTCGGCATTCTGATCGGCGGAAGCGTAAGGTTGGCCGCGGTCGAAATCGTGAACGGCGAAGTGATTCTTTCCAGCGAAAGCGAATTTACGATGTTCGTCGTTCCGGGCGATGTTCCGTCCTGGCCTGGCAGCATGCCGCAATGGGACGGTTCGAATCCGATCGTCAATAACGGCGACTCCGTGGTCCTCAACTGGGATGCCGTCGTTGGTGTCGATTCGTACCTGATCGAATACGTCGAAGGGGACGGCTCCGACTGGACCGGCTCCCAAACGGTAAGCACAATCTGGCCGTCCGATACGGTTTCTGGTTTGCTGCCCGAGGCCGAGTATTCGTTCCGGATCATCGCGGTGAGTAACACGCTCGCAGGTGCGCCGGTTTATTCGGTCGCCTCGTCGGTCCAAACGCGGCCGCCGGTCTAACGTCGACAAAAAAGAGCCGCATGTGTAGCGCAGCGCAACTTGCGGACCTTGTACACGGTCCGCAAGTCCGGGAGTTGGCCGGACACCGGCGTCTGTGCCGCTCGGCTAAACGAGACAACGGGGGATCACGCTTTATGAGTACGACACCGAAGGGACTTCGGTTGCATATCGGCCTTTTCGGGCGCCGCAACGTCGGGAAGTCCTCGCTTTTGAATGCGCTCACCCGGCAGCAGAGTTCGATCGTTTCGGACGTTGCCGGGACGACGACCGATCCGGTCGAAAAAACGATGGAACTCCTGCCGATCGGGCCGGTGCTGTTTATCGACACGGCCGGGATCGACGATGTCGGAGCCCTCGGGGAGCTCCGGGTCGAAAAAACGCGGCAGGTGTTCGACCGGACCGAGATCGCGATTCTCGTCGTCGATTCCGCGGCCAGTTGGGGACCGTTTGAAGAGCGGATTCTGTCGGAGCTTTCGAGCCGCGGCATCCCGGTGATTCCCGTCTTCAACAAATGCGATCTCGGCGAACCGGCGGAAGAGATTCTGGAGCGGTTCCGGGCGGAAAAAATTCCGGTCGTTCGGGCAACGGCCTCCCGGCACCTCGGGATTCTCGAACTCCGGGAAGCGCTGATCCGGCTTGTTCCGGAAGAGTTTCTCGAACCGCCGCCGATCCTCGCCGACCTGCTCCCGCCGGAGGAACTCGCCTTGCTCGTGATCCCGATCGACAAGGAAGCCCCCAAAGGCCGGTTGATCCTGCCGCAGGTTCAAACGATTCGCGATCTGCTCGACGGCGATCGGTACTGTCTCGTCGTCAAGGAAAACCGACTGGCCGATGCCCTCGGGCGACTGAACCGGCCGCCGGCGATCGTCGTTACCGATTCGCAGGCGTTCGCCCAGGTCGACCGGATCGTTCCCAAAACGGTCCCGCTCACCTCGTTTTCGATTTTGTTCGCCCGACAGAAGGGCAACCTGCCGCTCATGATCGAAGGGGCGAAATCGATCGCGAAGCTGACGGGCAAGAGCCGCATTTTGATCGCCGAATCGTGTTCGCACCACCCGATCACGGAAGACATCGGGACGGACAAAATTCCGCGATGGTTGCGACGGTTTCTCGGCAGTGAACCGGAGATCGCCCATGTGCAAGGACACGATTTTCCGCGTGAGAAACTCGCCGAATGGGATCTCGTCATACACTGCGGGGCGTGTATGTGGAACCGCCGCGAAATGCTGAGCCGGATCATGCAGTGCGAGGAAACCGGAACGCCGATCACCAATTACGGTCTCGCGATCGCAATGATGCTCGGCATCCTTGATCGGGCGACGGAAATCTTTTAGACTCAACAAAAGCCGATCCGGAACGTTCCGCTCCCGATGATATTCAGGAAAGATACGGATCAAGAAGCACAAAATGGTCTCTCGTAAGCTAAAGTTTGTTTTGCCAACAAACCCTTCAACCTACGGAGACCATCATGTTGTACCTTGGTATCGACCTGCACAAAGCCC
>JAVBQI010000191.1:0-24502 GCA_031549145.1 Thermoguttaceae bacterium
CACCTGTTTGACGCTGCAAACGATGATATCGCCGATCCGGGCATAACGTCGATGCGTTCCGCCGAGGACTTTGATGCAGTACAATTCCTTCGCTCCGGTATTGTCCGCGACATCTAATCGGGTTTGCATCTGAATCATGGCATTAGAACGGCAAAAGGCCGGGAGTTAAGGGTCAATACTTATATCTTGAATCGATGGGAAATAGCAACGCGAAACGCCAAACGAAAACTAGGAATTGGCTTCCGCGCTTTCTTTCGCCGCCGAACGCAGGGCGACGAGGTCGATCAGGTTCGCCTTGGTCACGACCTGCACCAGGTTCCAGCGTTTGAGTCGCGACATCGGCCGACACTCGATGATTTCGACCGTATCGCCGAGCCCCGAGAGTTCGTTTTCGTCATGCACGTAACAAACGGTCCGCCGACGCACGGTCTTGCCGTATTTCGGGTACTTGACGAGACGCGCAATCTCGACGCGTCGGGTTTTTTTCATTTTGTCGCTCGTAACGACTCCAACGGCAACCTTTTTCGGCATCGGAAATTCTATGGAAAGCAGGAAATGTGAAGTGGGAAGATTTAATAACGGCGTTGATTGGAAATATCGACAATCAGGAAGGGGAAAATCAGTGAGGATTCTTACCTCCCGTTTTCAACTCCCACTATTTTTTATTCTTATTGCGAATACTGAGAATCGTCAGGATTCTCGCGATCATTTTCTTGTTTTTACGGAGTTCGCTCGGAGCGTCCAGCTTTTCCATTCGCGATTGCAAACGGAGGCGAAAAAGGGACTCTCTCGCATCATGCAGCATCTGCTCCAGCTGCTCCAGGCTCATATCTCGAAGTTCCGCGGTTTTCATGATTTCAAATGAGAGGCTCAAGTGTTCGGCTCCGGAGTTCCGTTCGAAGCGAACGGTTTCCGGGGCCGATGTTATATTGGAATTAGAGGGCTTTTCTTCGGACCAGTCGACAACGGACGGGCATTTTGTGCGCCAAACGGGCGAAACACATTTTCGCCGTCTCTTCCGGTACGCCGCTGATCTCGTACATGATTGTTCCCGGCTTGACCGAGGCCGCCCAGTAATCGGGTTCGCCCTTGCCCTTACCCATACGGGTTTCAAGCGGAATCGAGGTTATCGATTTGTGGGGGAAAATCCGAATATAAAGCTTACCTTCGGTGCGCAGGTATTGCTGGGCCGCGATACGCCCCGCTTCGATCGTCGCGGCGTTGATCCAGCCCCCTTCCAAAGTTTGCAGTCCGTAATCGCCAAACACCACCGTGTTTCCGCGAGTCGCATTACCTTTTATACGACCTCTTTGGATTTTTCGATGCTTGACCCGTTTGGGCATTCGCGCCATCTTTATCGTCCTCGCTATAATCGCCTTGATTGATCCAAACTTGTATGCCGATATGGCCCTGTGCTATTTTCGCTTCCGCGAACCCGTAATCGATTTTCGCCCGCAGGGTCGAAAGGGGAATCGAGCCGGCGATTTGTTTCTCGCAACGGGCCATTTCCGCTCCGCCCAAACGTCCGGCCAACTGGATTTTAATCCCTTTGGCGCCCGCTTCCATCGTCTGTTCCATCGACCGTTTCATCGTCCGGCGGAAGCTCGCCCGTTTGACCAACTGCTCGGCGATGTCTTCGGCGATCAGCTGGGCGACGATTTCCGGCCTGACAATCTCTTCGATCTTCAAATTGATCCGTCGTCCGGTCAGGTTTTGAAGGTCGTTTTGAAGTTCTTCGACCCGCTCGCCTTTGCGACCGATCAACACTCCGGGCCGGGCGGAGAACAGGATCACGCGAACTTCGTCGCGAGTCCGTTCAATTTCGATTTTGGCAATCGAGGGATAAAAAGGACGACCGGCGGTGTCTTTGCGCTTCTTGATGAAATCCCTGATCTTCTTGTCTTCGACGAGAAGGTCGGAAAATTCCTTCTTCGAGGCGTACCATCGACTTTTCCAGTCCTCCATAATCCCGGTTCGGTAGGCGACCGGATTGACTTTTTGACCCATTGCTTTTTTTAGTGTCGAGTGACGTGTGGGGAGTTAAGGGATATTGAAAACCGACAACGGGTTTTCAGGAGCCCGTTCCTCATAATTATTCCAGTTCAACGGTGATGTGGGCTGTTCTTTTAATGATCACGCTCGAAGAACCCCGCGATTTCGGACGAAATCGCTTCGAGGTCGGTCCGCAATCGACCCTGGCGTCGGAAACGACCAGGTTCTTGATCTTGGCTTCCCGCTGGTCCTCGGCGTTGCCGAGCGCGCTTTTAATGACCTTCTCGAAAAGCCGTGCTCCGCGATTGGGATGACAGCTGAGAATATCGAGCGCATCATCCGCGAATTGACCGCGAATCAAATCGGCGAAAGGCCGGACCTTTCTCGGGCTAATTTGGGCAAATCGGTGTTTCGCGATGTAAGGCATGGGACTGAAAAGTGGGAAGTGAAAAGTGGGGAGTGGGAAGCGGGCGTATCTCAATAGCTCGTCGGTCTAACGCTTTCCTTTTCCGCCGTGTCCGCGGAAAATCCGCGTCGGGGCGAATTCGCCGAGCTTGTGCCCGACCATTTCCTCGGTGATAAACACTTTAATGTGGGCCTTGCCGTTATGCACCAGGAAGGTGTGTCCGACGAATTCCGGAACGACGGTACAGGCCCGTGCCCAGGTTTTAATCGGTTCTTTCTTGTTCGCCTGATCCAATTTTTCGACTTTCGCGAACAGTTTGGTGTTGACGAAAGGGCCCTTTTTTAATGATCGACTCATTGTTGTATCGCGGGGAAAAAATCGTCGATTCTCGATCGACCGCTAAAAGTGCTAAAAATATTGCTCTAGGACAGTTTCAAAATTCCGTAACGGCGGGACCGACGACGGCGAATGATCGCCTTGTTCGTGGGCTTCCGTTTTTTGCGGGTCGAGGTCCCCTTGGTCGGTTTGCCCGTCGGGGTGACCGGATGCCGCCCCCCTTTGGTACGCCCTTCACCACCGCCGTGCGGGTGGTCGATCGGGTTCATCGCCGTGCCGCGGACATGCGGTCGTCGGCCCATCCAACGTTTGCGACCGGCCTTGCCGATCACGATATTCATTTGCTCGCCGTTGCCGACGACGCCGATCACGGCCCGGCAGCTGGACGGCACGCGGCGAATTTCCCCGCTCGGCATCGTGAGCTGAGCCCAACCGGAATCGCGGGCGACGAGGGTCGCCTTGGTCCCGGCGGTGCGGCACATCACGGCTCCGCGGCCCGGCTGCAATTCGATGCAGTGAATTTCGCTCCCGGGCGGGATTTCCGAAATCGGGAGGCAGTTTCCGACGATCGGCGGAGCCCCGGAACCGCTATTGAGCATCGTCCCGACCTTCAGACCTTCCGGCCAGATGATATAACGCTTTTCGCCGTCGACGTAATGCAACAGGGCGATGCGGGCTTTGCGGTTCGGATCGTATTGGATCGCGGCGACACGGGCTTCGACCCCGTCTTTGTTCCGGCGGAAGTCGATCGACCGGTATTGTTGTTTGTGACCGCCGCCCCGATGTCGAACGGTGATAAAACCCTGGTTATTCCGACCGCTGGAACGAATCTTTTTGCGGAGCAAGGCCTTGACCGGCTTGGAACCGGGAGTCAATTCCTTGAAATCGCTCACGCTCATGTTGCGGCGAGCGGCATTATTCGGTTTGTATTTTTTAACGCCCATTGGTGCAGTGGGGAGTGGGAAGTGGGAAGTGGGAAGTTCTGAAAACCGACCCGCTTTCACTTAGAGCGGCTAAGTATAAGTATTGACGTGATAATGTGTTGTGCAAAGCGACCAACGGGAGCGTTGAAGTCGTGCACGCTTCATGGGATATTCTAAAAGTAATTGATGCGGCTTTCGGCGTCGAGTTTGACCATCGCCTTTTTCCAAGATTTCATTTCGCCGAGCACCCGACGGGAACGACGTTTTTTTCCTTTGCGGTTTTGAACCTTCACTTCGAGGACCTTGACTTCAAACAAGGTTTCGACGGCGGCCTTGATATCGGCTTTGCTCGCCAATTTGTTGACCTCGAACGTGTAGACGTTCTGGTGCTCGGCCCGATGAAACCCTTTTTCGGTCATGATCGGACGCTGGATCACCTGGTACGGCTCCAACTTCAAGGCGGTCTGGGTTACGTCAGTTTGTCTGGGCATGGTTCGTTATCAGCTGGCAGCGATTCGTATGGTCGTATATGCGGTTGATTCCGTTCTCTGGTTCGGCTCCGGCGTCTGCGCCGCTCGGTTCAACTATTTACTGGCGGCAAAATGGTCCAAGGCGGCTTTGGTCATCAGCAAGCTCTTGGGCTTCAAAATTTCGTAGGCGTTGAGTTCGTTGACCGGCAAAATCCGGACACCTTCGATGTTGCGGGCGCTTTTGTAGGTGTTGGCGTCGTAATTTTCAACGGCGATCAAAACGGAACCGTTCATTTTCAAGGCGCTCAAAACCTGGGCCATGATTTTGGTTTTCGGGACGTCCATTTTCAGGGCGTCGATCACGGTGATCTTGTTCTCGCCGATCTTGGAGACGAGGGCCATTTTCGTCGCGACCTGGAGAGCTTTCCGGGGGAGCCGGTAATACCAATCGCGCGGTTGTTTGGCGAAAATGTGACCGCCGCCGCGACGAACGCCGCTGCGTCGGTGCCCGGCCCGGGCGTTGCCGGTTCCCTTTTGGCGATACATTTTCTTTTTGGCTCCGGCGATTTCGGCGCGGGTTTTCGTTTTCGCGGAACCTTGCCGGAGGTTCGCCTGGTACATCACGACGGCGTCGTGCAGCAATTGCTTGCTGATTTTCGGTGCGATCGCATCGACGTCGATTTCATAGGTACCGACTTGCGTTCCCTTGTTGTCGTAAAGCGGCAAAGTAACCATTCCAACACCTGATCTTGATAATTTTGTTCAATCGTTCGTTTCGAACACCTTCTACGTAGTTTCACCCCGGAATCAGCTTGCTTTTTTGTCCAATCTCCAACGATTCGTCTTGGGAGCGGGGAGAAAATTGGTGGGATTGATCATGACCAAACCACCATTGGGGCCCGGGACGGCTCCCCGGATGATAAGAAGGTTGTTCTCTTTGTCGACGAGAACCACTTTTTGATTTCGGACTGTAACCTTGTCGTTGCCGTATTGACCGGGCATTTTCTTGCCCTTCGGGGTCCGGCTCGGGAAAGCGCTGCAACCGGTACTTCCCAAATGTCGGTGACACTTTTTAACACCATGCGTCGCCCGCTGGCCGGCGTAATTATGCCGTTTCATCACCCCGGAATAACCGCAACCTTTGCTGGTCGCCGTGACATCGACGGCCAAAACTTCGTCGAAAACATCGACTGTCAAGGTTTGCCCGACCTCGAACCCTTCAATCGGAAGGCGGAATTCCTTGATAAACCGCTGCGGCTCGCAATCGGCCTTGGGGGTCGATTCGATCCCGGCGGCACCGAGGGCCTTTTGGCGTTTGCTGTCGAGTTTGGCGACGTGCCCTCGGCGGCTACGGCTCGCCGAATTCCGGGAAAGGTCCTTGAAACCGATTTGAATCGCTTCGTACCCGTCCCGTTTCATGTTCTTGAGTTGAAGAACATGACAAGGCCCCGCTTGAATGACGGTCACCGGAATCACTTCGCCGGTTTCCGTGTAAAGCTGGGTCGCCCCGATTTTTTGTCCAAGTAATCCAATGCCCATGTCAATCCGCTTTGTTACAAACGCCTGAATAAACGATCTTGATTTTCCGTGTATGTGTACCTCGCATCGACATCTTGCGCCGATTACGGGCTAAATAACTCAGTTGCTATTTCGAGCCGGTCGCCTTGATTTTGATATCGACACCGGCGGGAAGAGTCAGTTTGTTCAAGGCATCAATGGTTTTCGCGGTTGCCTGAACAATGTCAATGACTCGTTTGTGAGTCCTGATTTCGAACTGCTGCCGGGCTTTTTTATCGACGTGCGGACTGGACAAAACGGTGTAGCGTTCGATCCGAGTCGGAAGCGGAATCGGACCGCGAACGACGGAACCCGTTCGCTTGGCCGTATCGACGATTTCGCTTGCACTCATGTCCAACACGGTATGATCGTAAGCCTCCATACGGATTCTTATGACTTCATTTCCCGATACTGCCACGGTTAATCTCCGTTGTTTGTCCGATATCCTGATTGCCAATGAACTCGCGCTTCAAAGGGATAGGTGCCCATTTAAAGCGGAAAAGCACTAATATATTTCCCGAGAACGAGACTGTCAAGGAGCCGGGGGGAAAAATCGCGAGGGATTTTTCGGCGGGCCTCCCGAAACCGAATCCGGACGCGGGTGTTTCCCGGGGGAGACGGCGGTGTTTTCAAGGAGAGGTTAATATAACGCCGGTTGAATCGGGGACAAGGGGGGTTGGTTGCCGAGCGGGCGGGAAAAGGTATAATATTTTGTTGTGAATCGGCCTTATGCCGCCTTAATCTAAAAACTAGCCCCAAGCGTCAGCGCGGGGTGATATGGGCGGTTATGCGGTCAGCGGCATAGCAGCTTGGAAAACGCGGTTTGTCAAGCCGCCCAAGTTGCCGATCCGTTGCATAGGTTCGATCACTCCGCGCTCACGCTTGGGGCTAGTATAAGCACCTCTCAACCACTTACGGACACGCACACCATGCAGCGTTTTATGTTGAAATCGAAGATACACCGCGCAACCCTGACGGCGACGGACCTCGATTACGAAGGAAGTATCGCGATCGACCGAAACTTGCTGGAGGCCGCCGATATTTTGCCCGGGGAACAGGTTCATGTTCTCAATCTCAACAACGGTAAGCGGCTGATCACCTATGCGATCGAAGGAGAAGCCGGTTCCGGGACGATGATGCTCAACGGCCCCGCCGCCCGGGCCGGAATTCCCGGGGATATTATCGTCGTCTTGACGTACTGCACCTGCGAGGAAAAAGAAGTCGCCTCGCACCGACCGAACGTGCTCAAGGTCGACAAACAAAACCGGGTCATTTGAGCTGAAACGGGCAGCGGGCCGTTCTCTTGCGGGTTGGTTTTGCAGGTTGATCGAAGATCGACGCGATTAGCTTCTCACTTCCCACTTCCCGCTCCGCCGTCGGCGGGCGGCACGATCGCGACGCCGACGCGCAGCGGCGGCACTTTGGCCCCGGTTTTGTAGTGCAAAATGAGCGGCTCCGGCACGGTTTCGGCCCTAGGATACCGCTGTTTGAGAAAGCCCGAATCCTGGACCGGCCCTTCCGAGGCGGCTTTGTCCGGAAGCTCCCACAGCACCAGCCCTCCTCTTTCGTTGATATCCGAATCCCGAGCCCAGGTTCCGGTCGGTTCTCCGTCTTCCGGATAGTTCCCTTTCGCGTAAAATAAGACGCTGGGGCGGTCCTTCATTCCGTGGGCCGCAAAGCCGGCGAGCCGCCAGTGTCCCGTCACGTAAGGACAGGGAGCCGCATATTTTTCGCTCCAAATTCGGTCGCAGGCGGCCGCCAAATCCCGGTAGGGGAATTGAACCGCGTGGGCGTTGCCCGTCACATAAGGGTAAAGCAACGATTGGAAAACGAGAATCAAGCACGTCAGGAGCTCGATCAACACGACCAGCCCTAGGGAACGGTTTTCCGCCGCTTCTCCCTCACGAGCCTGGAAACACAAAAGGAGAAAAACACCGAAAAGGGGCCAAAAAGGAGCCCCGTAACCTTCGACCAGCCGCATTTCAAACAACAACGGCATCGCCAAGTGCAGCGCGAAAGGGAGGAAGATCATCGCCGCGAGATACTTTCGCGCATCGATCGCGAGGGGATCCTCGCATTGCCTTTTCTTCCAACGTCGCCCCAGGAAAGGAAGGAGAATCACGACCGAAGGAAGCACGTAATACGACTGCGAGGCGATAAACGCCAAGATGCAAATGATTCGATCCAGTATCCCCTTCGAATTCGCGGCTTGCTCCTGGACGTAGCGGAGGCAAATGAAATCATGCTGCCAGAGCCAGAGAAAATCGGGAATGATGACCAAAACCGCCGTCGCCAAAGACAACCAGGGACCGTAGCCGAACCATCTTTTTCGGGCCTTCGGTTCGAAAAACGAATAGAGCAGAATCGCGGCGACCAGAAAAACGATCGAGTATTTCGCATAAGCGGCCGCCCCGATCGCGGCCCCGGCTCCCGCCCAGTCGCACCAACGATTGTTTTGAAAGGCCCGGAACGTCAGCCAGATCGAAAGGGTCCAAAGCGGAATGAGAGCGATGTTTTGGTTGTAGTTGGCCGTCTTGAGCGAAAAATACCAATACGGGAGCATCGAGAGCGTTCCGAAAAGCGCCAACCGCTCCGAAAGAACCTTTCGGGCGAAAGCCCGGACGATGCAGAGGCTCGCCAAAGTGCACAATTGCCCCGCGATAAACGGGGCGGCGAACGCCCGATCGGTCAACAGGTTGACCACCTCCAACAACCAGGCGGGCAACATCGGGTGCTTCGCCGTCGAAAGGACCCATTCCTTTCCGATAAACTGTAATTCGACGACATCGTAACGGTAACCCGACTGCATCACCGAAGGGAGGACGATCCAAAGAATCGCGAAAAACCCGGTCAGCCCCCAAAACCAGCCGGCCGCTTTTTTTTCGGAAAGACCCGTACCAGGGATCATCGTCAAGCTCCTCTCGGACTCAAGGAAATGTCTTCAAACGTACAATTCGAGGTCTTTTCGAATCGTACGAAATTGATTTTCGCGGCAAAAAAGAACCGTATGTGTAGTCGGTACTCCGACGCAACTTACGGACCTTGTACACGGCCCGGCTTCTGCGACTTCAAACTCGGTACAAGGTCCGCAAGTTACGCTGCGCTGCACTTGCGGCTCTTTGCCTGATTTCGGGATGTTGCCGCCCGGAGGTCGGCAACCTACCATCCCAGCTGTACCGGTCTTGCCTTTTTGTCAGTTTGGGCAAAATACGCAGTCGTCGTTTCATACTATCGGCACAAAAATTATAAAACCTTACTAAATTCGTATTGGAGGGTTTTGGCAAATGCTGTATACTTCGGGCCGAAATCTATTCTTTGACCGTGAGGGCAGGGAGCCCGATTAGCGGGATAATTATTTTTCCGAAAAGGAATTCGGACATGATCTCATCTTTTGGTTTTTCAAAAATTCGTTCGTTTTTCGGATTTTTCGCGGTTCTGTTCGCCTTGGGCGGTCTTTCCGGAGGCTCGATCGCGGTCGCGGCCGATAAGGCGGAGACGAGTCTCAAGGTCGCCTACGATTATTACCAGCAACAGCGCTACGATCTCGCGATCGGCGAGTTTCAGAAGTTTCTGAAAGACTATCCGAAGCACGAAAAGAAGAATGAGGCGGAATTTTTCCTGGCCGAGTCGCTTTTTCAGCGAAATCGGCCCGAGGAAGCCTTTACGCATTTCGACAATGTCTGTTCCCAGGCTCTTTCGCTGATTAAAACCTACAGTTCGCAGGAATTGGACGCGACGTTTTACGCCGAAAAGGTCAAGCCGAAAATCTCCGTGTCCTTGAACGCGAATTACGGCCGGGATTCATTGTTCCGGGCCGGGGAAATCGCCTATTTGTCCGATGATCGGGACAACGCCCACAAGCTGTTGTTCGTTTTCATTCTCGAATTTCCGGAAGATCCGCTCAATTCGCGAACGTTGCCTTACCTCGGGGACATCGCCAAGCAGAATTACGCTTATGCGATGGGAGAAGGTTACATCTCCTACGCACGGGTTTTCGCGCAGGAAGCGGAGCACTATTTCAACCAATCGTTGAACATTTTCCCGAAGGGAGACCTCGCCCCGGAAAGCCGTTTCGGCCTCGCCTGGGCGAAGGCCCGGCTCGGCTACTACGAGGAGGCGACGCCGCTGTTCCGGCAGATCGCGACCGATGGGAGCGACCTGTTCGCCGAAAAAGCGTATTACGAATGGGGGCTGATGTATTATGAGCAGGGGAATTATGAGCAGGCGCTTTCGACGCTCGCGACCTTCGAACGCCGCTTTCCCGACAGCGATCTTTTGAACGATTCGCTCCGAATCCGTGCCAAATCGCAGGCGGGGCTCAAAAAGTACGACGAAGCCTCGACGCTTTTGAGTCAAATCAAGAACCGGACCGGGGAAGATTACCTGCTTTATGTCCGTTGCCTTTCCGGGAAGGGGCAATGGGATGAGGCGAAACGCAATCTCGCCGACCTTGAAAAATCGGTTTACGCCGAATCGATCAAAGACGACATCCGCCTGCAGCAGTCGTTGTTCAAGGCGGGGGATAAGGATTGGAACGGGGCGATTTACATTCTTGAGCCGTTTTTGGGGGCGAATTATTCGAATTCGACGAAAAAAATGACGTTCACCTATTTCGATCAGCCGAAAACGACGCTTGCGACGACGCCGGTTTCCTACAAGGGGAAACTCTCGGAAGAATCGTTTCTCAAGGCGTGCGGGGTCCTCTGTTCCTGTTATGCCAATACGGGAAATTGGCCGAAAAGCGACGCAACCTACAACGCGATGATCCAATTCGCGAAGCCGGAAGATGCCCGGCAGGCCGCGGTTTTGGAAAGGACGGATTATTTTCTTTCCCTCGTCGGGACGAACGGCAGCGGGAGCACGGCGACGGGCGGCACCTCGGGGAGCAGCGGCTCGGGCGGGATCGTGATTCCGATCGATCCGGGATTGGAAGGCGGTTTCGATTACGGCGTCGCCGTCGTCGAAGACTCAAGCATCAAGCCGATCGGCGGTACGTACAGACCCAGCCCGACGGAAAAGCCAAGCTCGCCCCGATACGGTCGCAACGATTCCCGGGGGAGCGAGTCCCGGACGGGCGATTCCCGGACCGATTCGGGGAGCTCAAGAACGCGAGACCGCAACAGCTCGCGCAGCTCTTCGGACCCCAAGCGGGTTTTGCAGGACTGCCGGACGCTCTTGCGTAACGGCAAGTTGGAAGACGCCGACCGGAAGTTGCTCGCTCTCTTGGCAACCGATCCGTTGCCGCAAACGGGGGCCGAAGCCGCCCTGTTGCGGAGCGAAGTGATGCTCAAAATGGGGAACGAAAGCGAAGCCGAAGTGATGAGCGATTTGATCCTCTCGACGTATCGCAACGACGACCTTTATGCCGAAGCCCTCGATTTGCGAGGACGGTATTACGAAAGCGAAGGGAAGACGGACGAGTCCCTGCAGCTCTTCCGGCAAGTGGTCCGGGATTATCCGAAATACACCAAAAGCGACGGGCCGCTGTTTCATCTCGCCTGGGACGACCTTGATGCCGGCGAGGAAACCTCGGCACGGACGAAGTTCACGAAAATTTACAGGAATTACCCGGAAGGGGAATACTGGTCCCACGCGACCTGGGGGCTGGCCTACCTCGCTTATAAGAGCAAAAATTACAGTACCGCCGAGCAATACATCCAACAGGTTTTACTGCATCCTCCGGACGCCGCGATTCTGGACCGGACGCTGTTCCTCAAGGGTGAAATCGCGATGCAGCGGGGCGACTGGTCGGTCGCCGAATCGGCTTTCCGAACGCTGGTCCGCAATTGCCGCGACAGCGCCTTGATCGGTCCCGCGAAAACCAACGCCGAGCTCGCCCGCGACAAAAACCCCGGCCTCGCCGATTCCTCCCAGCGGAGAAGACAGTAAAAAACCGGCGATTCCCGTTGTCCCCCCCCCGTTTAGCTGAGCGGCGCAGACGCCGGCGCCTTCCCACTTCCCACTTCCCGCTCTGTCCTGTCCCCAATGCTCAAAACCCTTCGTTTCGCGACCGCCGCGCTTTGGCTTGTTTGCAGCGTACTCCTGCTCGTGCCGGACGCCTGGTTGTCGTTTTGGAAAACGCACGTTCCCGAAGAGGCGGGGCTCGGTTACGACCATCTCATCATGTTCGCGGCGCTCGGCTTGATGAGCGAACTCTCCCGGAGAAAACAAACGCCGTACTTTCTGTTGTGCGTCCTTTGCTTTTACGGGCTGGGAACGGAAACCGCGCAGCATTTCATTCCCGGGCGGCATTGCGATCTTTTGGATTTGTGTCAGGATTGCACCGGCGCGTTTTTCGGCGGCTTTTTCGGCATCATCGCGAAAAAACTCCTGCCCCGGGGCAAGGGCGAAAGTTCGACGAAAGAATAATCGCACCTCGCGTTTGCCGCGAAAGGACGACTCGAATCGCCGCTTGTTGAACGGACTTCAAAATTCGGATCGAGAGAAGATCACGTTTTCGAACAGGCCAATCCGGTCGGTTTGGGGCCCGGGGAAAACAACCCCGAACGTGAGGAGCCGGTTTGCGCGGAAATTTCCCGGGGAACGCCGAAAAAATCCGCCCAAGGACTCTCTTCGGGCTCGCGATAAATTCCGAGAAACCGCAGCGGCGTTTTGTGAAAATAATTGACAAAACGGCAAACCGTCCCCAGGATCAACCGCAGGTCGAAGCTCAGGGACGCGTTCTCGATGTACTCCAGGTCGAGGGTCAGTTTGCGACGGACATCGTCCAGATTCCGGTCCGCGGGAAGGTTCAGTTGCGCGAGCCCCGTTACTCCCGGCGGAACACGAAGCCGCAACATGTAACCGGGGACTTTCGCTTCGAGGAGATCGACGAATTCGGGCCGTTCCGGCCGAGGGCCGACGAGCGTCATTTCCCCGCGAAGGACGTTCAACAATTGCGGCAATTCGTCCAAATGCAGCTTCCGAAGAATCCGGCCGAGAAAAGTGACCCGGGGATCCGTTTTCGTCGCCCAGACCGCCCCGCTCAGGGCCTCGGCGTCTTGAACCATCGTCCGGATCTTATACATGGTAAACACCCGGCCGTCTTTTCCGACCCGAACTTGCGAGAAAATGGCCGGGCCTTTGGAGGTCAGCTTCGTGAGAATCGCCAAAAACAGGATCAACGGCAACCCCGGAACGAGCAACAACGCGGCCCCCAAGGTATCGACGATCCGCTTTCGGAAAAAATAGGGAGAGACCGACAGCGCAGGAGCGGAACCGGTTCGACTATTCTCACTCGCATTGCTTCTCGGAATATCAGTCCAGTTCATGAAAATCGTTTCTCTTCTTCGTGTTCCGAAATCTTCTCACAAGTCGATCCGTAAAATCGCAGGTCCCAATGCGGTATAAAAATCAGCTGCAATCGACCAACGTCCCCCGAACGTGGGGAAGAAAATCCCGCAAAAACCGTTCGAGACAATCATCATTTTTCGTCGCGTCTTCGGGAACAAACGCTTCCAACTGAATTTTATACATAAACCGGTATTTTTGGAATTCCGCTCTCGCATTGGCTTTAATGGGCAACCAAGGCCCGCCCGCACTCATCGCATAATAAAAAATCTTGGCCCCTCCGTTAATTGAAAGATTTTTGAAAACGATTTTACTGAACGTGTCTTTTTCTTCCAATCCGTCTTTCGTTTGGTAAGGAAAAACAATCGGCGTCGGCCCCGAATCGATCTTGTAGTTTCTTCCTCCGAAACAAACCTGGGGCGTATGAATCGCGAGTCGGCCCGAAGGTCCCACCATCATGATCATGGCGACGTTTTCGTCGGAGTGTTTGTTCTTATAGCGCCGGATCACGTAATTGGAAAGCTCCAATTGGTCCGCCGCGGCCTGGCCGATTTTTTCATCTTCTCCGGACGCTTCCCATTCTCCAAATTCGCGGGGAATGGTTTGAAGCGATTTGCCCGCTTCCTGCATCCTTTTCGTGAAATTTCCCCAACGTCCCCAGTTCGCGCCCGCGACAAACGTCATCGACAACGTCAAAACGGCAACCACGACCAAACCGACGATCAGGGAATTGATCTCCCGGCCCCCAGGAGCATGAACGGGCCCGTCGGAGAGAGGCGTCTCGGCGGCGTAAGAGGGCTCGGTCGTCCCGGTCCCGGCAAAAGTCGGCTCGTTACTCATCGTCAATGATTCTCCTTGATCGTGTTTCGCTGATCGGCGATATTTTGTTGAAATTCCGTCTTTCCCGGAAAAGCCTTGGGACTCGCCGGAAAGTCATATGCCAAATCTCCTGTCGCGGAGTACCGGTTAAATGGGCTTTCGGCAATGTCGAATGAGTACAAATACGAATTGGCGAAAGCCTACATGCCCGCTCCGGCTTTCATTTCGAGTGCGTCGAACATTTTTTTATTTTCCTTGGTCATTTTATCACCCCGGGTCGCCAAAAGCGGTCGGACCTTATCGAACAGGGTCATTGCCGTGTCGGGATCGCCGTTCTGCGCATGGGCGGAGGCCAGGTGCATGACGAAAATCGGTCCTTCGCACGATAATTCGACGGCCCGTTCCATAAGCGGAATCGCGTCTTGAGCACGGTTCGCCTGCAACAGGATCAACCCCTTGGAGTCGAGAAGCGTCGGGCTGTCGGGGTTGATTTCAAGAGCCGCGTCAATCATTTTCAAGGCTTGCGGGATGTCTTTCGGCGCGGAGGAGCCGGGCGAGACTTCGACGGGACCGGAAAAGGGACCGTTGTATTCGACCGCGGAAACGGCGACCGGCTGAGGAAAGTCAAATCGAAAACCTCCGGCAACCGGGGTCACCGAGGAGGGTTGAGCCGCGTTGCCCGCGTTTTGAAACGCGTAGGCGGCGTAAACGCTCAACAGCAGGACGCAACAAAAAATTCCGACCGGAAAAGAACGAATCGAACCGGTATGATTCAAAAAAAATCGCATGTGGGCTGGTCTCCGAAAAGAGGCGATAATAGGATTTTCGAATGAGTCGGGAGCATTACACTCCGTAAGTCGTCGCAAATGCGACAACGCATATAATTCAATTATAATCAAAAACACGCAAAAAACTACAAAATTTTCGGGATTCCCGCTGCAAACTCAAAGGACTGTTTGAACCCCGGCACGAATAATACCGTGCCCGGTCGGTATCCGCCTGCGTTTTAGCCGCGAAGCGGGACCGGGAGCCGTTTTTTCAACGGCGGTTTATTGCGTGATAAACTTGAAATCCGCCGGATTCGGCAGATTTTGCCCGGACTCGCTGCCCGGAAAACTCAAAAACAGCGATTGAACAGGCTGGGCAGCCGGCAAAGCGATCCTGTTTGGTTCATTCGCTTTCAATGTCCCTCGGGCGACCGGTGAGGCGGAACCCGGCTCGTTCGTTTCGACACAACCGGCCAGAATCAACGACAGGTTATTCAAAATGACGAGATTGTCCGGGGCCATTTCGTAGCCCTTTTGGTAGGCCCGCAAAGCGAAATCGTATTTTCCCCGCTCCATCCAATACTGTCCGAGGTTGATAATCGTCGGAATTTTTGTAATCAATCGGGATTCGAACCGAAGAACCGTTTGATCCATTTTCGCGAGAAATTCGTCCGAAGGCTTGATTTGGGAAATCAACACCAAAATCGGCGTCAAGTTGGCCTGTCCGTCCGGATTCTTTTCGAACTCGTCGAGCAAAATGCCGAACCCCTCATCGACCTTTCCCATTTTCGCGAGGCAAACCGCCAACGGATAAGAGTACTGACCGCCGAATTTAGCCAAGGCGAGGAGAAAACGTTCCGCGATTTCCGGATGCGAGGCGTCCATGAACAATTTGCCAATCGCCGTGTTCAAGTTGATGATCTCGTCGCTCGGCTCTTTGTTTTCCGCCGCCTTTTTCAAGCAGTCGTCGGCCAATTTTTCGGCCGTTCCGAGGTTCCCATCCGAAATCGCCAGTTGAATCTGTTCGTAAAATCCCTGGTAAGGTGGTTTGAACAGCATTTCCTGGTTGCTGAATCCCGGCCCGAAAAGGCCGATCGCCTCCCGGGTCACCTTGTCCCCTTCTTCCGGCTTGTTGATCTTGTAATAAAGGGAAACCAACTTATGAAAGAGCGCCGGTTGTCGGTTGCCCTTGGAAATCGCCTGCTGGTAAGCGTCCGTCGCCGCTTCGATATTCCCGGCCGTCTCTTCGATATCGCCCAAAAGCACATAACACATGTTCCAATCCGGTTTTTTGCCGACCAGTTCCCGTTGGATGGTTCTTGCGTTTTCGAGAAAAACTGCTCCCCCCTGCTGGGCCTGTTTGACACATTGCTTCCCTTGGAGAAAACGCCAATGTACCCCTTGATCTCCTTCGATCTGCTTGAGCCGCTCCGTAATGGTCTTCGCCAATTCCTCGTCCCCGCGTTCCAAGGCGAGATCGGCCAACTCGAAGAACGTCCGCGGATCGAAAACCCGGTTGTCTTCGAATTGTTTCTTGAGAAAATCATACTGTTCCTCGATATTGGCGATCTGACCTTCCGAAGGATTCTCAATTCGCTTTTTCAACAGTTCGAACCGGGATTTTTCCGCTTCAGGAACGGTCGTCAGCGCCTCATCCGCCAGGACCAGGGCGGCGTCGGTATCCCGTCGGCGGATCGCATCGCTGATTTTCTCCGCGAAATAAACCGTTTCTCCGCCGGGTTGCAGCCGAATATGGTCGACGGTCCGTTGAAAATCCTCAAGCGAGCCCATAATGCTGTATTGACCGGCCAGTTCGGCTAAAAACTTCAAATCGTTCGCCAAGGTCGGCTCGTTTTCCAATTCCCTCAGGCTGTTCAGGGCCGTCTGTTGGGCGGCGAGGGTTCCCCCTTCCTTGACGTATTTCAACTGAATCTGCATCACATCGATCGCCCAGGGCGTCGTCAGCTTGTCGCGATTCTTCGACATCTCGGCCAATTCCGACTCGACGAGATCGTAATTGCGACTGGCGGCGTCGGTCCGAACCACGTCCTGCTGGAACAACGCACTGACATAGCGAAAACGGATTTCCTGGTTATCAGGATAGGCCTGGACCCCATCACGCAGGATGCCGATCGCCTGGTCCGGGCGATTGCTGAGCAACCGGGCAGTCGCCCCCTGCAAGATCGCCGTTTGCGCAACCTGCGGGAACCGGATCGCTTTGATGAAATAATCACCCGCCGACTCCAGGAACCCGTTGTCGGCCTCGATCTTCGCCATGTTGATGAGGGCTTCCCCTTCCAATCGCGAGAGCATCGTCGTACCGGCCGTATCGTAATCGTTCGGCGACATCGATTCCATCACCTTGTCGATCAGCCCCCGTGCCGCCGCCTTGTTCGTTTCCGCGGCCGCGGTCAATTCCGCGAGCTTCAGTTCGTTTTCCTTGATTTTCGCGACATCCCCGCTCTTTTGGACGGCATCCAGTCCGGGCAGCATCGCGTTACGCTCAAGTGTCGTGTCGATCGCTTTCGCGAAATACAATTTTCCGCGAATCAAATCGATCGTCCGCTCCAAGTCGATCGCGACCGCACGGTCGATCCGCGTGCTGTTGTTGAGGAAAAATCGGCGCATCGTCTCGATCACCTCATTCGCCCCGTCGAAATTTTTCCGTTCGATATAGAGAACCGCCAACCGTGAAAGCATCTCCATGCTCGCCCCCGGCTGAACCTTCTTCCGCCCATCTTCCCAGATTTCGACCGTTTTATCGGAATTCCCCTCCTGGGCGTAAATCTCCCCCAAAAAGATATAGCCGTTGACGTTGGACGGGTCTTTGTCGATCGTCTTTTTGAAAAACGCCGTCGCATCCGCCCAACGCTCATCGGCCAGCCCCGTCTCGCCGGCCCGACGCGCGACCAGGGAAATCCGCGAAGATTGAATCCCGGCCTGCAGCAAGGCTCCCGGGAAATCCGGGTCCAGTTCCAGGGCTTTCGAGAGGTCCGGGTCGAGTGTCGTCGCGTTCTTATCCAGCAAATTGTTGTTCGCCCGGAAAAGGTAACGCTCCAGATAGGCTTGGGGAGCATCCGCGTTTCGCGAAACCATGTTGTTGATCAGGTCGATCGAATCGGCGTCGCGCGATCGCGTATCCCGCTCACGAATCGTCGAGCTCGCGTATTTCTGGTACTGCGGGTCCGTTCCCACCTTGCGGTTGAAATTGGCCAACGCGACCGACACTTCGATGTCGCCCGGATTCCGGTTCAGAGCGTCCTGGAGCAGTTGGTCGACCGGGGAATCTTCTGATTTCTGCAGGACGTTCAAGGGAATTTGACGGTACCAACCGAGGGCGAGAATCCGCAAGGC
The DNA here is from genome assembly GCA_031549145.1 of Thermoguttaceae bacterium. Classification (GTDB taxonomy): domain Bacteria; phylum Planctomycetota; class Planctomycetia; order Pirellulales; family Thermoguttaceae; genus JAVBSX01. The sequence continues at coordinate 17,915 of JAVBQI010000191.1, forward strand.
CTTCGGGTTGTCCCGCCAGGTCTTCAGGAGATTTTTCGCATCGACAATGACCGCGGGAATCGACGTCGGTTCATACCGGGCCATGTCCCATTCCATGTCGAGAATCCGTTCCTGAACCCCTTGGCTTTCATCCTCCGCGATACGCCCCAACGCAAATTTTTGCTGCCGGACCGCTTCCTTCATTTGGTTCGGATTCTGGAACAGCCGCTCTTTGTACAGGCGTTCCCAAAGATCGCATTGTCGGCTCCAGACATCCGAATGCGCCGGTTCGGCCAGCAAAAACGCTCCCAACACATCGACCGCTTCCCGGAGCCGCCCTTCTTTTTCCAACGTTTCCGAAAGTTCGATGAACTGCGAGGACATGCGGGAAAATCGCACCGTCCGCAAGCCGTAGACCGCCCCGATCAGGACGGCCAGGACGAGAATGCCGCCGATGCACCAGCCGAAGGAGAACACGTAACTCTGTGTCGCTTCCTTGACCAGCCGCTGGGAAATTCCCTTCTTCGGCATCTGGTTCTGTTGCGTTCCCATCAACGTCGTAAATGTCGTCGCCATGTATGTTTATCCTGTCGCAAAAATGACTGTTGAACCGGCACCGAGGGGCGTCCGAAAAAGTGCTCCGCACTCTACTCTTCCGTATGCTGGAGCAAATGCGCCAAACGAATCTGTTCGATCTTGTCGTTGAAACCGCCGTCTTTTCCGGCCATTTGATAGTACGGAATGTCTTTGACCACGACGCCGTCGACATGCGAACCGGTGTTGATCAGTTTCCGGTACACATCTTCCATCGCCGCCAGCACCGTCGTTCCCTGCCGAACGCAAAGGATCACCGAATCGACGCTCGCCGCCATCATCAGCGCCTCGGCCGCATGGGCGACCGGCGGCACGACGACCATGATCATCGAATAGTGTGTCGCGAGCGTGTCCAGCAATTCGCGGAAACGACCGTCCCCGAGAAGTTCATACGGCGAAACGTCCAGTTCCCCGGCCGAAAGCAGGTGCAGGTTCGGCTCCTTTTCGTTCAACACGATCGCCTCGCCGATCCCTTTCCGGAACGATAGGACATCGGCCAAACCCGGTCCCGGTTCTTCGTTCCCGAAAAGAAGATGCAACCGACCGACCCGCATGTCCCCGTCGATCAACAAAACCGGGCCGCTTTTCATCTGTGCCATCGCCGCGGCCACTTGGATCGCCAAAAACGTTTTTCCGTCGTCTCCCGCGACGCTCGCGACCGCCAGGGTTTGGCATTGACGGAATGGATCCGCCAACAGCAAATGCGTACACCAGTTGTGAACGCTTTCACGATACCGGGCCAACCGCCGCCGAAAGGTCGTTCCCTGAACCCAAGCCACCGGCGGTTCCATGATTTCGCCGATGATGATTCCGGGAATCGCCTTGCGGATTTGCGAAACGTGATACAATCGCGGCTTGAGCCGTTCGACCACGACCCCAAGGAAAAAGGGAGCCAGGAACAAACCGCCGCCGACGACCACCGCCATCGGGATAAGCATTTTCGTGTTCGGTTCGACCGGTCGGGTCGGGTCCGTCAGCCTCCGGATTCGCGTCGGAGCCCGTTGTTCCGTCTCGACCGCGACCAAACGCTCCGAAAGCATGTCCAAAATCTTCGATTCCCGCGCCAACTCCGCCGACATCGAGGCGATCCTCGCCGTGTCTTCGGTTCGATCCTGCACGTTGGTGGTTTGCGAATCCGCTTCTTCCTTCAATTTTTTGACGAAAATCTCCTGGGCCTGAAGCATGCTCTCTTTTTCCCAAATCCCTTTTTGAGCCTCCAGCTTGAGCCGTTCCGCGATTTCCTGTCGTTTACTGCTTTGCAGCTGCTTGGCATATAAATCGGCTTCCGCCTCCAGGTTCCTGAGATCGTTTTCCATGCCGACCAAGGTCATGTCGTTCTGTTGGATCGCTTTTCGTTTGGACTCGATCTTCACGCGTAGCAACTGGATATTGGTCAGATATTGACCGTACATCATGTCATCGGCGATCGCATCGCGAATCAGGACATCGGGAATGTCGTCATCTTCCACTTTGAAATTCTTGGCCACTTCGAGTTCCACCTGCAAGGATCGCAGTTTCGCGTTGGCGAGAATATAATCCTTGCTGATCGATTCTTCCGGATTGAAGCCCCCCATCAGGGTCGTCTGGGAAAAGCTCCCTCCTTTCGAGGCCGCGGATTTCATCAGTTTGTTGATTTCCGTTTCGAGCCGTTTGACCGATTCGCTCCGACGTCCTTTTTCTTCCGAAAGCAGTTTGTGCATCGAGATCCCTTGAGATTGGAGCCTTGCTTCGTACTTCGCGAAGTAAACCTCCAGGATCGTTTTGACGACGGCCAGCGCCCGGTCGGCATTTTCATCTTGGAAGGAGATCGTAAAGTAGTCGGATTTCCCTTTTTGAGTCAAACGAATGTTCTTGGAAAGCCAGGCGACCTTGTCCAGCTCCTTTTGCATCCGGGAGATTTGCGCAACCTCGCTGTTCCTCAAAACCTCGGTGATGATTTCGGGGCTGCGGATCAACTCGAATTGCGTCGCGACCAGGGCCTCGTAGGCGTTCTGACGCTCCACTTCCTGGAAAAGAAAACGGTCGGCGGTCGATTTGACCTCGACCATCGCGGTCGCTTCGTAACGAATCGGAAAGAAAACGTAAACGACCGCCGCGCCGATAAAGGCCAGAATCAAACCGAAAAAGAGCGCCCATTTCCAGCAACGCTTGATCGCCGCGCTCAGCAAAAGCGCCAACACCTGCGGCGTCAGAGCCGCCGATTGGGACGCGTCCATGATCGGGGCGGACCTCGGCGAGGGACGTTCTTGATAAGGGGCCTCGCGATAGCCGAGTTCTTCGGCGTTTTCGACCAGCATGTTATCGTTTGACATGGGTATACCTTTTTGCGATGCTTCAGCCGTTTGGCGTTTTGACAGGAGCCCGGCGTGTCGACGGCGGGCTGAACCGACACGTCGTTCAAAAGTCGGACGATAACGCTTTCGGCTGTTCTTTTTCAATGATTTTAGCTTGTTAACACTTCAGATTGCGCGAATTTCATGCGGCGCCGGAATACTTGACTCTTCGGAAAACGCGCGTCAGGTACCACACGAAGACCGCGAAAAGGAAAAAGGCCAGCGCGATCGCGATATATCCGGCGATGTTGTCCGCGAGGACCCCCACCGACTGATTCGGCCTCGTAAAACGCTCCAGCAAACTCGATTGGTGGGCGATCAGCAGCGAGGTCATGACGATCCGGCAGGCGTTGACGAAAAGCGCAATCGGGATCACACCGGCGAACAAAACGATATTTTGCCACCAAGGCCGTCGCAACAACAACGCCGTTCCGAACGCGATCGCCAAAAAGCTGATCATGAAACGAACGCCGGAACAGGCGGCCTCGATGCCGATCTCGTTGACACCCAGTCGGATCGTCGTTTGGATGTTGATCGCCGGTTCGCCCAGAGCCTGCAACAAAAACGCCGCGAATGTTGCCGCGACTTTTTGAAGCATCTGCCGAAATTGAATTTCAATGGTAAAGGGGAGGGGAAACAAAAAACAAAGGAACAACAGCGAGGGCAAGGCCCAAAGGAACGACCGGTTGCCGTAAAACAGCCAGACGACGCCGAGGACCCAGAGCAAAATCGACCACTGTTCGACCGCGTCCATGTATTGCTTTGAAGCGAAGTAGCGTGCCGCGCACGACATTAAGATCAGCACCAGGGCCGTCCATTCCAATCTCTTGCTTGTTCCGGGATAGGTATCGACTCGAACCCAGAGGAAATAAACGACCAGGGGAAGGACGAGAAAGCCGTGGGTATAATCCTGCACCTTATACCAGGTGGTGACGATCGTCAGGAGCGAGGGCCAATAGGCGAAGAGCAAAACCGGGAGGCAGATGCAGCAGACCAGGATCAGCCGCGTTTTTTCGAAAGCCGCGTCAATGACCGGCCCTTCGCCTATCCGCTTCCATTCTTCGGTTTCCGCCAGCGGACGATCGCCGCGACGCTGTTCGGTCCGTTCTCCCGCGGAACCGGTCGGAAGCGTCGCCCCGGTAAAGGTCCCTTTCTCGGAAGAAGACCGCTTCACTCCCGTCGGCACATCACCCGAAAAGGTGTGCCCCCGTTGGACCTTTTTCGTTTGCGAAGTGAAAAAGTCGGGCTTCGGATCGGTCCCGCCTGCGGGAGTCGACTCTTCGGGTCTGGGAGTTTTATTTTCGTCCGTCATCCTTAAAATTCCTTAGGTCAATCGTCTGGTACTGTAAACCGATATAAAGGAGTTTCCTCTTATTACCGGCACATTGCGTTTTTTCAACACTTTTCGTCTTTTCGAACCACAAAATACGACCTCTTCGTGCAGACGAGGCGTAAAAACACCGTCAAAGGCCCGACGAAGGGAGGCTATTCCTTTGGAACGTTCAATAATAGCTTACGGTATTACACGCCCAAAACAATATTATCGAAATATTTTAACTATTTTTCAAGTCACGGAAAATCGCCGCCGAACCGTTTCTTCCGTTTCGCGAAGCCAAGCGGCCCTTTCTTCCGGCGTACTCATGATGATCGACTCGAAGTTCCTGCGTTCAAAGGACTTACAGCCGCAAAGACCGAAGACAATGGTTTTCCAAAAGGACTCCAAAGGATCATTATAGACCTTGATTTCGACCTCGCGGGGGGTGTTGCTGGTTGAAAATATTTGTACGGTTTTTTCTCCAAATAAGGGAACCGGACCGGTTTTTCCGAAACGATAAGCAAATCCGTTACGAAAAACACGATCCAACCAACCTCGCAACATTGCCGGCGGGCCGCCCCACCAATTGGGATGAATGAGGATCATTCCTTCGGATTCGGAGATTTCTTGCTGGTGTGCTCGAACCGGTTCAGGCAAGGCATCATCGGAGGCGTTGATCTCCTCGTCCGTCAGAACGGGGTCGAATCCTTCTTCGTACAAATCGTGAAACCGGGCCGTATGCCCGATCTCCCGGAGCGTCCGGGTCACGACATCGGCGATCGCGTGATTGAAGCTCCCTTTCTTTTGGTGTCCGAGAACGACGAAAACATTCATGGGAATAGGCTATAGGCTGTAGGCTGTAGGCTGTAGGGCTCATTACTGCGAGCCGAATTATCCGATCAGCCGAATTTGATTTGCTCCGGGACGATGACGAAGGATTCGGTGATCGGGTCCGGAATTTTGGTCGCCCGACCGGTCGCGGTGTTGACCATCACCCAGTTGGTTTCCGCATTGGCGATAATCTTGCCGTCGGTTTCCCTCAAAAAACGGTAATACCTCCGCGAGGTAAGTTTTTTCCAGTCGCCGATCCAGGTTCGAATGATGATTTTTTCCCCTTCCAAGGCGGGAATGAGGTATTCGACGGTATGCCGTCGGGCGACCCAGGCGACACCCAGTTCATTGCATTTCGAACCGGGCCAGCCGTTGGCGGTCGCGTGCGCGATCGCGGCCTCCTGCATCCAGCGAACGTAGGATACGTTATTGGCGTGGTGATTTTCGTCAATATCTTCGCGTCGAACGAAAATCACATGTTTGAATATCGGAATGGGACCGGAAACCGATCCGTCCTTCTGGGACATAGACTTTGCGAAGCCAAAAAAACTTGGCTTTTCCAAATTTTCAATTGTTTGAGTTCGAACCTATAAGTGCCAAGTACACAACAAATAAGCTGCCCAACGAGGCTGCGGACCAAATGAGGCCGAAGGTTTTCCGCAATACCGCGACGGTATTGATTACGAGGTACGTCTTTCGCTGAAACCGATTTCAATGGCGAGGGAACCGAAATCGGATTCGAAAGGGATGGTGATCGGTTGGCTGGTTTCCGGAAAACGGACTTCGGTTCCTTCGCCGGAAATCACGTTCGGCAAACTCAGGCTGAGTTTGTATTCCTCCAATTGGGCCTTGGCGTTTCCGGCGATCATATTGGTCAACTCTCCGACGGCGTCGAGAACATCGGCGTTGATCGCGGTCAGCTCTTCCATTAACATGACCGAAGCGGCCTTGACGGCGACCGATTCCGAGAGGGTGAGGATCACGGTCCCGGCGATGCTGCCGGAAAGACCGATGATCCCGGTTACCGGAAAGAGGGCGTGGGGATTCTGTTTGAGAACGGGAGCCGAACGGCGCAGCGAAAACCCCAACATCGTCTCGAACGTTTTATTGACGGCGGTGATAAAAGGGTTGATAAACTCAACGCGAATTACGGAAGACATAGGGACGCGGAAAAAAATCGGACGAAAACCAAAAAGACAACGACAACGGTATCGAATCGCGGAACCCAACGGGTTTGCAAGCGTGTGGGAAGGAGGGGGGGGGAAGTGCGTTCAGGCCGAATTCCAATGTTTCGCGTCGGACGGCAAACACGAAAACGAATTCAAGGGGAACCCCCTCATTATATCGGAGGCGATGCGGATTTACAACATGGGCACGGCCCCGATTCATGAAACGGCCAGACCGTCTTCAAGTTTCACGGAAAAAATTGCGAACAGATGTGGGGATTTCTTCGTAGGGAGAACAGGACGTGAATGGTTCGCGTCGTTTTTTCTCACAAGGAGGTTACAAAATGCCCGCCGCCGAAGCCCGCTCCAC
>JAVBQI010000034.1:0-15041 GCA_031549145.1 Thermoguttaceae bacterium
CGGCTATTATTCGCGGGTGCACGACTACTACGAACCGATCACGTACTGGGCCGGCAACTCGTATTTCGGCGGTTACAGCAACATGCACGGCTGCAGCGACGAGAGTTGCGGCGACGCGTACCACCGCCAGATTCTTTACGACTTCTACGTCCCGTCGACGACGGTGCGGCAACTGGGCGACGGCACGGTGAAGGCGTTGTTCTCTGAACCGACCGGCGAGGAGCCTGACGACGACGAGGAGGAAGATATCGGTTAACCGGCCAAAACTGATCTTGTCTGCAACTGCGAGGAGGTTACAATGCCACAACCGCAATCGGTGAACGTGTTTTCGAACGACAGGCGGTCGTCCCGTAACTTTGAGGTCACGCTTTCAAAAACCCCGTGTTTTCCAGCGTCAAACCGACAAGGCAGCCGCAAGTTACGCCCCGCCAAAGCGGTCGCGTTCTCGGGCTTCGCCACGCAGCGTCGCACGGAGGCGGAGGATTACCTGACGTACGAGTTCGCGTTGGTCGAGGCGATGAAGGGCTACTGGTCGAGCGAAGTCGCCACTGCGGCCACGCTCGACCGGGCGACGCTCGGAGCCATTTCGAGCTACGCGACGAGCTACAACAGCGGGGCGAACCGTAACAATTGAACCGGATTCACACAGGACCATAGTGTGAACGTGCCCTAAAAATGATACGTCAATAATCGAACCGGATGCGCGACAAAGAATCTCTAACCTTCCCAATCCAAACCGATATCGAGCGAACGGTTGGAATGGGTCAACGAACCGACGCTGATGCGTTCGACGCCGGTTTTCGCGACCTCGCCGACGGTTTGCAGCGTGATCCCGCCCGAGGCTTCAAGCTCAGTCTTCGATCCGACGCGGTCGCGAATCCGGACCGCCTCGCGGAGAAGCTCCGGCGACATGTTGTCCAAAAGAACGATGTCGGGGTTTGCCGTCAGCACGTCCTCGAAATGGTCCAACGTGTCCATTTCAATCTCGATGATCGGAATGCGATCACCGACGAAAAGATCGTCTTCCTCGGACTCCTCTTCCTCAAGCCCGCCCCGTTTTTCGGCGAGGCGTTCTTCCAAGAGCTTGGTCAGGTAAAAGCGGGCCCGACGAACCGATTCGGCGGGAGAAAAATCGGCTTGACGGTGCTCGGGATCGGCCGCTTGACACTGATCCGTGCCGATATCGAGCGAATGGTCGCTGTCCAACACGCAGCCCGGAAGAGCACCAAAAGCGAGATGATTGTCTTTGATCAGCACGGCATCGAACAAACCGGTCCGATGATTGAACCCGCCGCCGCAACACACCGCGTATTTGTCGAGCCGCCGCCAACCGAGCGTCGTCTTTCGCGTGTCGTAAATCCGGGAGTTCGTTCCTTGAATCGCGTCAACAAAACTTCGTGTCAGCGTCGCGACCCCACAAAGATGACTCAAAAGGTTAAGTAAAAGACGTTCGGCCATCATAATGCTTAGCACCGGACCGACGATTTCTCCGAGTTTGGTACCCGCTTCGACCGATTGACCGTCTTTGCAGCAGGAGAACCATTTGAGGCTCGGATCGACGGCGGCAAGACAGTGGGGAACGGCGGCCAAACCGGCGATCACCCCGGTGTGCCGAACATGAATCCCGCCCCGCCCTTGAATTCCCCGGGGGATCAGGGCTTGGCTCGTCAAATCACCGGTTTCCCCCAAATCCTCCCAAACGGCAATCTCTAGAAGCCGTTTCAGGTCTTGCTCTTGGGGATGCCCCCACGTATTTTGACGAAAATCGCGATTCACGAAAAAATTTGTTGGCGTTGCGGCCGTTGAGGCACGTTCCGCAAGGCGCATCGGGTAACCGCCCGGCGGCTGAACTCGGGAACTTCGAGTATGGATTTTAGGGGATTCCGGCGCCAACTCAACCCCCGGCGGAGGATTTTTTCGTTTTTCTCCCGAAAACCTTGAGGGAAATAACAAGAATAGCGATTTTTAAATGCGTTGGGGACACCGGCGTCTTCGCCGCTCGGCTAAACTCCATCCTCAATCCTACAACGTGACCATACCGATCGAATCGATTTTGGTGTCGCGTGTGATTTCGTTGTAACTGAGGACGATCAGGTTTGGGATCGCGGTCGCCGTCATCTGCTTGAGGGCGGGCCGGATTTGCGGGTTGACCAGAACGACCGGCGGGTGGTTGACCCGAGTCAGCTTCTCGATTTCCTGCGCGATCCGGCTACACAGATGATCGATCGCCTGCGGAGAGAATCGGATAAACATCCCTTGCTCGCTGTGTTCGAAACCGCCGCGAATCTGGTCTTCGAGCGCCGGGTCGAACATCACGACATGCAGCGTGTCTTCGACATCGCGGTATCGGGTGCAGATCGTTCGCGCAAGCCGGGCTCGGACGTATTCCGTCAAAAGAATCGGGTCGCGGGTTCGCGAACCGTAATCCCCGAGCGTTTCCAGAATCGTGCCGAGTTGGCGAATCGGAATCTGCTCCCGGAGCAGCATTTGCAAGATTTGTTGCACCTGCGGGAGTTTCATGGTCCCGGGAACCAGCTCGTCGACGACGGCCGGAGTCGATTGCTTCAACTCGTCCAAGAGATGCTGTGTCGCGTCCCGCGTCAACAGCTCATCGGCGTGCTTGCGAACCGTTTCGGTCAAATGCGTCGCGATCACCGCCCCCGGCTCGACGACGGTATAGCCGTACAGCTCCGCCTGATCCCGGACGGCCGCGTCGATCCAAAGCGCCGGCGTTCCGAACGCCGGGTCCGTCGTTTGAATCCCCTGAACCTGCCCGACCGCTTCGCCGGAGTCCATTGCCAAATACATGTCCGGATAAACCATCCCAAGAGCGACCGGCATCCCCGCGATCTTGACCTGGTATTGGAGTTGGTCGAGTTGAAAACTGTCTCGAATTCGGACCCGGGGCAAGATAATGCCGATATCGGCGGCGACATTTTGTCGGATCCGGTGTATGCGGTCCAACAAATCCCCACCGCGCCCCGGATCGGCCAAGGAAATCAAGCCGACGCCGATCGCCAGTTCCATCGGATCGATCACGAGGTAATCTTCGATCCGTTCGTCCGGTTTTTTCTCCTTTTCGGCCTGTTCTTCCTCTTTGCGAACTTCTTCTTCGACCTTCGTTTTCCTGGACTTTTTGTTCAGGACGTAGGCGAATCCGAGCCCGCAAACGGCCAGCCCGAGGAGCGGCTCTTTCGGCAGGTTTGTGAGCGTCAGGATGCCGAGAAAAAGACTCGAAAGAACAAGCACGATCGGTCGGGACGCCAATTGGCTGAAGAACAATTGCGGCAGGTTCGTGCTTTGGCTGCTCCGGGTTACGAGCAAGCCGGTCGCGAGAGAAATCAAAAACGCCGGGACCTGACTCACCAGACCGTCGCCGATCGTCAACCGGGTGTACAGATCGAGGGCTTCCAACAATCCCATACTATGTTGGATCACGCCGATAAACAAACCGCCGAGAATATTGATAATCGTAATAACAATGCCTGCAATCGCATCGCCGCGGACGAACTTACTGGCACCGTCCATTGCCCCGAAAAAGTCGGCCGATTCGGTGATCTCTTCCCGACGGCGTTTCGCTTCGCGTTCGTCGATGATCCCGGCGTTCAAATCGGCGTCGATCGCCATTTGCCGGCCCGGCATCGCATCCAAGGTAAATCGGGCGGCGACTTCCGCGACCCGCGTCGAACCTTTCGTGATCACGACGAACTGAATCACGACGATAATTGTAAAGATAATGAGGCCGACGACAATATTGTCACCAGAAACGAATTCGCTAAAACTCTTGACGACCCCGCCCGCCGCATACATGCCGCGATTTCCGGCTTCGGTCAATATCAAACGGGTTGTCGCAATGTTAAGTACAAGACGAAACAATGTTGTCGCCAGCAAAACGGTCGGAAAGATGCTAAAGTCGAGCGGCTTGGTTACAAAAACGGTCGATAATAGAATCACGACTCCGATCGTGATATTCGTTGAAAGCAGCATGTCCAACATCCAAGGCTGCAGCGGGACGAGAATCACGACAATACTTGCCGCGACTCCCAGAGGAAACAGGAGTTCCTGAATTTTTCCGCTTCGGAGGATGTTAATAAATGCGTTGTCTTTCATTTCATAGAAAGGGGGGAACGATCAGCCATCATTTCCCGAGAAGGAACGGGAAAAATACTCTTTTTATGCGGCTGTGTCCAGAGGGAAAATCGTTCTGCAAAAAACCGGAATTGGCGTTTTCATAATGGTCGTTTTTTCGTAAAGTTCGCCGTTCTTCTGGTTTTGCGGAAACGCAATTAACTTGGGAATGATTTGCACACAATCAGCCAAAAATTGCAAAGGTGCTTTCCTTCAAGTTTCCTGCGAGTTGGGGCGATACTTCGAAAAGGGGTGTTTTTATACCGTAGCCGGTATAGGCGGTAGGCTTCGCCTTCTGTCGGCCCGCGGCCTCGCTGGGCCGCTGCCGTATTGAAGACGGAAATTTAAACCGGCTTGAGTATACCCCCGCTGTTTGTGCAAATCCGGAAAAAGAGTTATTTTGCTTAAATTGCCGATCAACGTCGGTTTAAATATGTACAAATATGTATTTGCCGTTTTTACGGTCATTATTTTCGGGAGCTGCGCCTTTTATGGGTGCACGAAACCTCCCATCCCTGCGATTTCGCCGCCGTCCTCGTCCCTGAACAAGGCGGGAGCGGTCGGCGGCGTTCGGCAACCGGAGAAAGCGGTCGAATTCCTGAGCGACTACGATTCCGCCCGGGAAACGGCCAAAAAAGAGAACAAACCGCTTCTCCTGTTCTTTTATACGCCGAAATGTGTATACAGCCGGCAAATGCTGGATGAGACGTTTCGCAACAGGGAGGTTCTCGATTTCGCGAAACAGTTCATTTGTTTGCAGGTCGACGAAAGCCGCTCTCGGGAACTTTGCGAGGAATTGGATGTCAACGCGACGCCAACGATCCAGTTTATGACCCCGGACGGAACGCTTTTGCAGCGGTTGACGGCGAAAAAGACGGCCGATCAGCTTCTCTTGCAGATGCATGTCGCGATCCAATCGCTCGCGACGAGCGAAAAAATGCGAAACAGAAATTAACCCCAATTTAACCGGTACTCCGCGCTTGAATCGGTACTCCGCGTCCCCGAGCATGTCGAATTCTCCGATCAAGAAAGTCGAATTGGGCGGATACCAGGACCGGTTCTGGTACCCGCGATTTTGGGATGGTATGACCTTGGGAGCGTGGTTGAAAACGCTGCACAAAGGGAAATACCGAATCTCCCCTCGCCAGCTCGGAATGGCCGCGATCATAACCGGCTTGGGGGCGTTCAATTCCTCATTCGCCCTGCTCGAAAAGCTGCTGTACGGTAAAACGGTCGCACGGACCAAGCTTGCCGGGCCGCCGATTTTCATCATCGGGCATTGGCGCAGCGGAACGACGCTCTTGCACGAGTACATGATTCTCGATCCGCGGTTTTCCTTCGCGGACACCTACGCCTGCTTCGCGCCGTCGCATTTTTTGATCTCCCGGTTTTTTATGCGGCCGGCCGTTTCGTTCCTGATGCCGAAAAAGCGGCCGATCGATAATATGGCCGCCGGTTTCGACCGGCCGCAGGAGGATGAGTTTGCGCTCTGTGCTCTCGGGGTTCCCTCGCCGTATCTGCATCTGCTTTTCGCCAACGACCCGCCGCTTTACGACGAATACCTGACGCTTCGGGACGTGAGTGATGCGCAACGCAAGGAATGGTTGGACAAGCTTGACGGGTTTATCCGCTCGCTCACCGTGATCGAGCCGAAGCGGATCGTCCTGAAATCGCCGACGCATACGGCCCGGATTCGCGTGTTATTAGAAAAATACCCGGATGCTAAATTCGTGCACATACACCGCGATCCGTACAAACTGTTCCCTTCGACCTATAATCTTTGGATGCGATTGGCCAAGGATGAAGGACTCCAGGTTCCCAACGGCGTAGGGCTTGAGGACTACATTCTCGGGACGTTCGAAAGAATGTACGAGGCCTTTGAAGCGGATATTCCTTTGCTCAAGCCGGGGCAGTTCGCGGAAATCGCGTTCAAGGAGCTGACGGCCGATCCGCTCGGAACGCTCGAAAAAATCTATCAAACGTTGGAATTGGGCGATTTCGAGGGAGCCCGGCCCCGAATCGAGGAATTCGCCGCTTCGCAAAAGAATTATCAAAAGAACAAATTCGAGCTCGACCCGGATATTGCCGCCCGAATCAAGGAGCGTTGGAGCGGCTATCTTCAAAAGTACGGGTATTGATCGTTTTGTTGTAAAAAAGTTCCTTCAGAGTGACACGGCGACGACAGCAGCCTGCAAGAAGGGCAAAGAGCCGCAAGTGTAGCGAAGCGTAACTTGCGGACCTTGTACGGAGTTGGAAGTTGCAGGGGCCGAACCGTGTACAAAGTCCGCAAGCTACGTCGGAGTACCAACTACGCATACGGCTCTTTTTTATCGCCTCGATGATAATTTTTGAGCGATGCGAAATTGCCGGGAAATGCCTTTGAAGACACTTTCCAGGAAAAAGCGGTGCGACGTTTTCCTGTGCCGTTGAAACGTGGTTTTCTTTCGTTCAAAAATCTTGTTGTCCGTATTCCTCACCGGCGAAAAATGGGGTAAAATGATCGGTCTTACCGCGTCTGGGCCAAGCCTCGCCTTTTCCCGGGAAAATGGTATTTCATTTTCCAAAAGCATTCGCGTTCCGACCTACACTGTTTGAATTTGCTTATGTCCGTACCTCCGAAACAAAGTGCTGTTTTTATCGGCGTTCATTTGGCGTCCGAACGGGTTACGGCCGTTGCCGTCAGCGATCAGGGAGAAGAAATCGTTGCTTCTTTCGCCCCTTACAATCACCAGCCGATCGAAGGGGCGCAAAAGGGTCGCAAAGAAGAGATGCCCGAAGTCTGGTGGGAAGCGACACGGCTCGCCTTGGGACATTTGACCTCGCAGCTGCGGGGCAAGGGCGTCGGCCCTTCGCAGGTTCGCGGGATTTCCGTTTGCGGCTCACCCGGAACCGTCGTCGTTCTCGACCGGGCCGGAAAAACGTTGATGCCGGCGATCATGCGCGACGATGCCCGGGCAATCGATCAGCTCCCGCGTTTGAATATGATGGGGCAGGATCACTGCCGGAGGATGGGCTTTCAATTTCGCCCGACCGATGCGATCGCCAAAATCGTCTGGATCAAGGACACTCTCCCGGAATTGTACGAAACGGCCGTTTTCTGTCATCAACCGGATTACATTCTCGGTCGCCTCAAGGGAGCTCCGGACACATCCGAGTATTCGATCGCCGTCAACACCGGCTGCGACCTGATCGACGAATGTTGGCCGGACTGGTTGGACTATGACATGCACCTCGGCGTCCGGGAACGGTTGCCGCGATTGGTTTCCCTCGGGGAACCGGTCGGCAAGGTTTCTCCGGCGGCGGCTTCGGCGACCGGTTTGCCCCAAGGGACGCCCGTGATCATGGGAACGACGGAGGAAACGGCCGGATTCCTCGCTTCGGGGACGAGGAGGCTGGGAGACTTCTTCACCGTTTTGGACGATACGATGTCGATCAGCGGAATCACGAAAAAAATTCTCGCCTATCCCCACCATTTGGTTCGGATGTTCAAACTTCCGGACCGGGCCTGGTCTTTTTCGACCGCGTGCAACACCGGGGCGGATTGGATCAAGAACTGGTTCAAAGGTTCGAGCCTCGACGATATCGAGGCGGATGCGGAGAAACTGTTGCCGACCGAATACCTCGCGTACCCGAACACGCGCAAAGGGGAAACCTTCCCGTTTTGCATGAATTCAGCGGAAGGTTTTATTTTTCCCGCCTCGGACGATCGGGTCGTTCAATTCGCCTCCTGCCTGCAAGGGACGGCCTTCTTCGAGCGGATGTGTTATCAAAAGATCGACAAACTGGCCGATTTGCAGAACTCCCAAGGGGACGTTTACACCGGCGGCCCTTGGAGCCGGTACGATGCCTGGATGCAATGCCGCGCCGATGTCACCGGCCGCGTCAACCGGCGGACGACCTCGGTCAACGGTCCGGCGTTCGGTACGGCGATGATCGCCGCGATCGGCTCGCATTTCCAGAATTTCGAGGCCGCCGCCGAAGCGATGGTGCATATCGATCAGGCCTTTTTCCCCAATCCGGAAAGAATGTCGATTTACCTCGAACATTACAGCCATTTCAAGGATATTATGGAAGAGCAAGGCTACGTCTAGGCTGTAGGCTGTAGGCTGTAGGACGACGTTGGGAATTCGACCTTCGTTTCGGTTTTATACCGTAGCCGGTATGGGCAGTAGGCTTCGCCCTCGGTCAAACCGCGGCCTCGTTGGGCCGCTACCGTACTGAAGACGGGAATTTCAAACCGGCTTGAGTATACATACGAGGTCCCGGAAATAAGTTGCCCCTGATTTTGGAATGAAGTCGTCACCCCCGCGCAGGCGGGGGGCCAGAGGGAAACCGTAATCTCTGGATCCCCGCCTGCGCGGGGATGACGGAAAGTCAGATCATTTTTAATCTGGAACTCAGTAATACCTGCCTCTGCAATCATCCCCCTAAGTCCGTACCTTCGATGAGATTCAAAAACACACTTGTCGTTTTTTTCCTGTTGGTGGGAATTTTTGGTTTTCGGCCCTACGCTCTGGGGCTGGAGTTTCAGGAAATTCGCGTCGGGATCAACGGGTATTACAAGAACGGTTTTTGGACGCCGATCACCGTCCGCTGGGACGAAGCCGAGGCGACTTCGGAACTCCGACTCGAAGTGCTCGCGAGCGATTCGGATGGGACCCCGACCCGAACGCAGCTTGATCTTCCCGCCTCTTCGGGCGGTCAAACGGCGACGGTTTACGCGAAGCTCGGCATCGCCAATGCGGGGATCACGATCCGGATGCTTTCGCGAGGGCCTTCGACGGAGGTTCTTGCCGAACGGCAACTCAAGCCGCAATTTTCGGAGATTCGGGGCAGTACGCGAAAATCCGCCCGGCCGAACGAACAGGGGGTGCTTTTCCTTTCGCCGGTTTCGCCCGAACGCCCGCTGTTCCTGGTGTTCGGCGATTCGGATCCCGGTCTCCAGGAAATGATCAGCCTTTTGCGGCTCAAAGACAACCGCCGGCCGATCGTGGTTTTGGTCGATTCCCCGGAAAATCTGCCGGCCGACCCGTTGGGATACGACGCCTTCGAATTCATGCTTATAACGACCTCGAATCCGGCATTGTTCGAAACGATCCCGGCACACGACCCGCGAATCGAAGCGGTTTCGCGGTGGCTGAGCCTGGGCGGAAGTCTGTTGTTCTGCCCCGGAAAAAACTCCGAGCCGCTAATCGCCGGAGAGAACGCCCTGCTCGGCCGGTTTTTGCCGGGCCGATTCGAACGAATGACCCATTTGCGACAAGGAGCGCCGATCGAACTTTATTCGGGCAGCAAGCGTTCCATTCTCATGGACGGCAGCGAAATCGCCCCGTTCCTTGAAATACCGTTTCTCTCCGGCGTTAAAGAAGGAATCGAGGTTTCCGAGGGGGACCTTCCCCTGGTCGTTCGCCAAGCCTACGGGTTCGGGATGCTGACTTATTTCGGCGGCGATCTCAACGGGCCGCCGCTCGGCGATTGGCGGGACCGGCCCCAGTTTCTCCTCCGGCTCCTGAATTGGAGCGAAGTGAAAACCCAAACGACCAACATCAACGCGATGTCGTTGATACACCTCGGGTACAATGATTTTTCGGGGCAGCTTCGCAGCGCTCTCGATCATTTCGAGAATGTGAAAAATACACCCTTTTCGTTGATTCTCCTCCTGATCGTCGTCTACGTTCTCGCGATCGGGCCGCTCGATTGGCTGGTCGTTCACAAAATTCTGAAAAAACCGCGACTGACCTGGGTTACCTTCCCGTTGGAAATCCTCCTGTTTTGTTGGATCGCCTTCGCCTTCGCCGCGCACAACCGCAGCCAACCGCTTTCTCTCAACAAGGCCGATCTGTTCGACATCGATGTCCAAACGGGGTTGACCCGGGTCAGCACTTGGGGGGAAATTTTCAGCCCGAAAGACGCCGTCTACGATATCGCCCTGCGCCCGCGAACAGGCAGCGAAAGCCTTGCCGTCGCGACGGATCAAATCGACTTTCATTGGCTCGGGCTAACCGGTTCCGGACTCGGGGGAATGAATCCGCAGCGGGTATCTTCCTCTTTTTGGGAGAACCCGTATTCGTTTTCAAGCGGCAAAAGCGGCGAGCTCGTCAGCGTACCGATCCGGGTTCGGTCGACGAAATCGTTTTTCGGACAATGGAACCTCGATCGCAACGGCTCGGCCGAAGGCTCTGCCGCTCCCGAATCGGGCGAGGCCGCAACCGACAAGCGGTTGTTCGCCGGAGCCAATCTTTCAAGTGTCGAAGGGATTCCGAGCGGCACCTTGACGAACGACCTGCCGGTCCCGATCAATGACGCGCTCCTGGTCTACGGCCATTGGGTTCTCAAACTCGGTCGGCTGGAACCGGGGCAGTCGGTTACCGTCGGAACGCAAACCCTGCGGCGGGAACTTTGGACGATCCTGAAGTCCTCGAAAGCCGGATTTGACGAGCACCGGCAGCCGTATTCGACCCGGCAACTGATGTCGTACGATTCCGTTTACAACCCTCAATCCCGCGACGTTTGGCCGATTTTGCGAACGATGTCGTTTTTCCAGTCGTTCGGGGGATTCGAAACGATCGGACTGCACAACACCTTGCACGCGAATTTGGATTGGAGCAACCTGTTGCTTGCGAAGCGGGCGGTTTTGATCGGCTCGCTCGATTCGAGCGATACCGTGTTGAACAGCCGCCTGCTGATTAACGACGGCGGACAAGACGTCTCTCTCCCGGGCAATCACACCGCCGTCGTCCGCGTCGCAATCCCGGTCAAAAAATAAATTTAACCGGTACTCCGCACTTCCTCGGTGCTCCGCGAGATTGAAAATCGTCCGCCGCCGCGAAGCCCGGTTCTTGCGGCAGCGTTCCCTTGGACGACAGCGATTTCGAGGCGGTCCGAAGAGCCGTTCAGCAGCACGATCTCGCCCGGAACTGCTTCGCCGTAGGTTTTGACCCAACGGGCAACGACCGGCCCGGCCTCCGGCTCGTGCGATTGCACGAGAAACGTCTTTTCCCTGCCAGCTGCCAACCCGGCGAGCGACTCGAGCGAAAGATTCGTGATCAGATTGCCGAACGAATCGACGTACAGCACTCGTCCTTCGATTCGGTCCGGAAAGAGCGACGGCTCGGGAATCGCGATTCGAACGACGGCCGTTCGCCCCGAGGTTTTTTCAAGCGGAACCGGCGGCCCGAAGTTCGCGAGCGGCACTCCGGCGGCGAGATGGGCGGCGACCGGGCCGAGAATGTCCCGACCATGAAACGTCCGGCTGATTTTCGGTAGCCAATACTTCGGGTCGGCGAGAAAAACGGCCTCAATTTCCAAGGCGTTCTCGAAGAACAGCGTTGCCAACCCGTTGTCGGGACAAATGAGATAATGCGTTTCCGGCTGTTGGGAAACGGGGGAGACGACGCGGATTTGGGCGGCGAGCAGCCGGCGATCCGTACCGACGCCGGGATCGACGACGGCGAGATGTATCGTCCCCTCGGGAAAGGCGAGTGCGGTCTCGCGAAGTTGGATCGCCCCGATCAAAATCTCGCCAGGCGGGACGGAATGCGTTAAATCGACGATCGTGGTCCCCGGAGCAATCCGCAGAATGCTCCCTTTCATTTGAGCGACATAGGGACTGTCCCCGCCGAAATCGGACAACAGCGTAATCATCGGTACTCCGCATTTTCCGCGGCTCAGCTTTAGCGTCAGACCAGATTGACGATGCGGTCGGTGAGCCCTTTTTCACCAACGATCACTTGTAACTTGCCGGACTCGACGACCTTTTCCAGCACTTCCAGCTCCCGAAGCCGCATCAGCGTCGGGTTGTTTTCCAAAAGCTTCGCTGTGTTCGCCTGACTTCGCATCGCGGCGGTTTCCTCGCGACGAGCGATCAGGTTCGCCTCTGCCGCCTTTTTTGCTTCCGTCACCTTGTTCAATAGATCTTTCATCTCTCCCGGCAGAATCACATCACGAATGCCGAACGACAAGACCTTCACGCCGAACGAATCGGCACGAGCCTTGAGCATCTGCTCCGCTTCGGCGGCGATCTCGTTCTTGTCGGACAGAAATTGCTCCAGTTCCCGATGCCCGACCACATTTCGAAGAGCCAACTGGGCTTCCCGGTACAGGGCTTGTTGTACATCCTCGACCGTCAGAGCCATCTTTTCGGCGTCGATCACTTGATAGCCGAAGCTTGTGTTCATTCGGAGCGTCACCTTGTCGGCGGTCATTACGTCCTGGCCGCTGATGTCGACGATCCGCTCACGCAGGTCGACGTTGACCACCTTGACGTCGGTCGTATTCCGCCAAAAGGCGTATAAGCCCGGCGGAACCGCCTCGACGAACTTGCCGTCGTAATACAAAAGGCCGAGATGATGCGGCAGGACGACGAACTGGACGAGTGCGATTCTTCCGCCGGACGACTGTGCGATTTGCAGCAACGATTCGTGCTGGAACCGAACCGCCTTCGCGTCGACGGTTTCAATTTGAACGTCTTTGGGACCGAGCCAGTACACGGAACGGCCCGGCTCGAAAAGAAGGAGAAACCGACCGTCGAGCCAAACGAGCCCACGCTGGTCGTTCGACAGTTCAACGACATTCGCCAGCCCTTGCAGCTTGCCGGAATAGACAATTTCATCCAGCTTCGGGTGGTTCAACCACGGCGTCAACTGGGACGAGGCATCGATCTGATGCTTGTTTTTCGGGTCGAAAAACCAATAGGTCCCCGGTTTGAGAACGTCTTTGAATTCATTGTCGACAAAATGTAGACCGAATTCGTGGTTGGCGATTTTGACTTTTTTCCAACAGAAGAATTTTTGCGCAATTTTCATGGCGATGCTCTTGTCTCGGAATAATTCACCTTAAATCTGTATTTCTCACAAAGTCGCAAAGCTCACGAAGGTCTGATTCAAGCCTCTTTGTGTCCTTCGTGAGAGGCAAAAGAATTTTTGGCGATGCGGTTTTTGCGACGAAAATCATTTGAAAAAGCTGCCGATGAGCGAGATTCCTCCTTGTTCGATTCTCCCGATTCCATTGCGGAGAACAGTTGAGCTTCGGGGACTTTGCTCGAACCAACCGAAATGACACGCCGACGCCAACCCCGAAGGTTGGTTGGTCGATGAGCCTGTTTGGTTTTTTTGGAGAAAAGTGCGGTCGAAGCGCCGTGCCATAATAAATACGGCGTGTTCTGCAAGGCGTTGTTCACGAGGATCGGCCCTTCGCCGTCGACGGAACGGATTCCGTGTTCGGTCGAAGTTTCGACACGCGAATCGTCAAAATCGGTCCTTCGCCCATCGGCCTTGACATTGGGGCTTACGCCCGTCGGCGGGAGTCGAACCC
The DNA here is from genome assembly GCA_031549145.1 of Thermoguttaceae bacterium. Taxonomy (GTDB): domain Bacteria; phylum Planctomycetota; class Planctomycetia; order Pirellulales; family Thermoguttaceae; genus JAVBSX01. Next base: position 13,441 of record JAVBQI010000034.1, read on the forward strand.
GCGACCCACAGGTGATGAGCCTGTTGCTCTACCTCTGAGCTACTGACTTGCACTCCTTGAAAACCCGTCGCGGAACACGCGCGATTCATCACGGTTGCTCAACCGGGCGCGCCTGCGGAAAGAGAGCAAGCACTTCGACTATAGGCCAAGAAACGGGCCGTGTCAAGAATTCTGTTCGACAAAATAAACTTTCGTGGAACAGGCACTGCGAGTCTGCCAACCGGTCGTTAACGCTCGCGGCTGCTATTTTTCGGAGATCGCAACGCCTCAATCTTAACGGTTCGGGTTCCAGTCGGGATACTCGTCGTTTTGCGAAGAAGCGACTTTTGCCTGGGTCGGTTCCTCGGACACCACAGCTGCGGGGCCCTGTTCCGACACGACGAAGTTCGATGGTTCCGCAAGCAGCCCGACCTGCCGGTTCGCTGTCGGGACGGCCTGCCGGTTGGGGACGACGCCGACCTGTCGGTTGGGAACCGGCCGGAAAAGCGAATCGTGCGATCGGGCGGCGATGTTGCCGCGATTGAGATTTTGCGGGGGAGCCTTTTGAGAAGGCACCCGTCGCTGGTTGGCAATGTTTTTGGAAGGCATTTGTTTTTTCGGCATCATCTGCGAACGCGGGTCGCTCATAATGTCCGGCAGCTTGTTCGAAGGTTGCAACACTTCGCCCGGCGAAGAGGGAGAGATGATCCCGGGAGGATTCGGTTCCTCCTCGTTCTCTCTCGGCGATACGCCTTGCTCGGCCAGCATTCCCCGGAGTTGCTCGTTGTTCTGGACCGCCGCCTGCAAACGCTGGTGTGTCATAAAAAGAGCATCCTCCAGCTGCCGGTTTTCCTGCATCAGCACAGCCCGCTCCAAGGCGACCTGGTACTGCGTTGCGCAACCGGAAAGAAGGGAAATCGCGATTCCCAACCCAAGAAACGAAAGAACCGTCCGGTTCTTTCCCCGTTTCGAAATCCATTTCTCTTGCATCTGAGCGATCCTTGCTCGAAAATAATTTAACCGGTACTCCGCGAGTTAACCGGTACTCCGGCACCTATTTATTTCTTCAATTTCTCGATCACTTGGTCGATCAAGCCGTAATCGCGGGCTTCTTCCGCCGACATGAAACGGTCGCGGTCGGTGTCCGATTCGATTTTTTCGTAAGGGTGACCGGTATGTGAAATCAAAATCTGGTTGATTTTTTCCTTGACCTTGGCGAATTCCTTGGCGTGAATCAGGATCTCTTCGGCCGTTCCTTCCATGCCCGCGAGCGGCTGGTGTATCATGATCCGGGCGTTGGGCAAGGCGAAACGTTTTCCGGCCGCCCCGGCGGTCAGCAGAACGGCTCCCATCGAAGCGCACTGTCCAATGCAATAGGTCGCGACGTCGCAGTTGATAAACTGCATCGTGTCGTAAATCGCGAGCCCGGCCGTCACGCTCCCGCCTGGGGAGTTGATGTACAAATGCACATCGGCGTTGGCGTCCTCGGTATTCAGGAACAAAAGCTGGGCGACGATCGCGTTCGCGACCTCGTCGTTGACCGCGGTCCCGAGAAAGATGATCCGGTCCTTGAGCAATCGACTGTAAATGTCCATTGCCCGTTCCTCGCGGCCGCTTTTTTC
>JAVBQI010000104.1:0-10326 GCA_031549145.1 Thermoguttaceae bacterium
TTCGACGGCATCGGCGGGGACGGAGCCGACAAGATCATCAAAAACGCGAAGCTCAGGCCCCGGGTTTCTCCGAAAAACATCACCGAGAAGGAAATGGCCCATTTGCATGAAGCGATGCAGACGCTCAATTTGAGCGAAGGGCAGACCATGAACGTGTACCGGTACGCGAACCGGGTCCCGTTGCAATTTCAAGCCGGAGCCTGTTTGATTACGCAAACGGTGATGCAAATGAACTGGCGGTCTTACGGCTTGAACCAGGCGCGAAACCAACTGCCGCGCGGCCCGGTTACGGTGATGGTGCACCTCGCGAGCGTTTGGGTTCCGTTTACGAGCGAGTCGAAAGAAGCGATCGCGGCCTATCCGGAGATTCAAAAGGAATTGCGGCTTGCGCTGCAGGCGGTCGGCCGGAAGCTCGGCATTTATATGAACCGTCGCGAACGGGTCAAACAGCAGGGGGAACGCCGCAGTATTTTTTTGCGTTATCTCGGGGAAGTCGCGACGGCGATTCACAAAATCAACGGCATCGACCGGGAGATGCTGTACCAACAGTTGCTGGCCGTCGCGAAGCAGAAAACTTCCGAGGCGGATGTCCAACTCGGGGAAGACGGCAAGCCGATCAACCAGGAGGAGATCGATCTCGGCGGCAACGTTTTGATCGTCGACAACCCGGACATCACGCACGACCTTGGCCTTGTCGCGAACCGCCTCCCCGCGAACGGTAACGGCAACGGTAACGGCTCAGAAGCATCGGGGGCTTAAGGCCGTGCCTGCTGCATACTAGCGCGGGGTGATTATACCGTAGCTGACCCCTTTGTTATCGCGGGGCGTTCGAGCGGATGATGAGGTAATTCGCCAGGAATTGAAAGACGAACAACATCAAAACCGCGATGCCGATGAGCATCGCCATATTGGCAAGATAGGCCGCCAAAAGGCAACCGGCCATCACCAAGGTGTAACCTCCCAAAATCCAACGTGTTTTTATATCATCCATTCGTAAGGTGCATGTCAACGGGATCATCGTCAAAAGCAAACCGAGCGAGAGGACGAAAATGAAATTCGACCGGGGCCCGGCAAGGATGCCGAGCATCCCGAGCGGCAAAAACGTTGCGAAGACGATCCCGGCCAGTTTCTGCCGTACCCGCAACGCCAATCGTCCCCAGCGGTTGAACAGGAGCAGAAAAAATGTGATCGGCTCGCTGATCCAACTCATTAAGACAAACAGCAGATACAATATGATGAGCGGCAAAAGGACCGGCGTCCATTCCGGAAACTGTTTCAGGACACCGCGAAGCACGTTGTACAGGATCAGGAAACCGATGATCAATCCCCACTGCATCGAGCCCGAGAGCCGGCTCATCCAGGCGAAAAACCCGAACATGCCCCGATAAAAGAAATGGTGCATTTGGAGTGCCCGGATCAGCCCGTCCCGGGCGGACTCGCTGTTCGGATCCAAACGCAACGCCTCGCGAAACGATTCGAATGCTTCCCGGGGCCGGTTGGAATAGACGAACGAATAGCCGCGGGCGATATGGGCATAGGCATCTTCCGGAGAATTTTGAATCGCGTGTTGGGCGATCCGCCTTGCTTCTCCGGCATTACCGAGTTGCGATTCGATCCGCGAAAGGGCTGTCAGGCTCTGGTGATGATCCGGATCCATTTCCAAGGCTTCCAAAAACGCCTCTTTCGCCTCTTCCAGACGATTTCTTGCCAGGAAAATCACCCCACGGAATCCGAGATAGTCGGCATCATACGGATCGAGTTCGATCGACTTTCGTATGGCCGCATCGGCACGATCGTACTCCTTTCGACGGTATCGGATAAACGCCAGGGTATAATGCGCAAAGGCATTCTCCGGATCGAGGGCAATCGCCCGAGCGACCAATCGAAGGGGCATCTCCGGTTTCGCATCGGCTCTGTCCGCGAGGCACATCGCCAACATCGCGTAAGCATGTCCGAAATCGGGATGTTCGCTGATCACGCGACGAAGTTCTTTTTCGGCTTCCTGAACCCGATTCGTCTGGAGCAGATAATAAGCCCGTTGCAATAAACTGAAATCCTGATCGGACATGATATTCAAACGGAAAAAGAAAAAGACGTAATGTCGATATTCGGTTTCAGTCGGGACGTTTTTTCAAATAATCGAGGATATCATCGTAAACGCCCGACTCGTTGGCGTAGGTTGCGTAATTCCGGCCCGAGGCGAACCATTCCGCCGTCGATGGCCGGGTCTGTTTGACCGTTTTGAGCAAGGCCGCGGTCGAGAGCGGAAGCATCCGGCCGGTTCGCATCGCTTCGGAAAGCGTCGATTCGACGCAGGCGTCGACGGCGGCGGCAATGTCGGCGCCCGAAAAACTTTTGCTCGCGGCAGCCAGCTTGCCGTAATCGATCGCATCGGCCGGTTTGCCGGTCAAATGAATTTTCCAGATCGCTTCGCGAGCTTTGGCATCCGGCGGCGGAACGAAAAGAATCCGGTCAAACCGGCCCGGTCGCCGAAATGCCGTATCGACATGCCAAGGCGCGTTCGTCGCCGCGAGAACCAAAATCCCTTCGTTCTCCCCGACCGCTCCGTCCAGTTCGGAAAGGAATTGATTGATGATGTGCCGGCCTGCCGATTGCCGCATGTCGGCCCGCTTTGCCGCGAGCGCGTCGACCTCGTCGAAAAACAATACACAAGGGGTATTCCGGCGGGCTTCCTCGAAAATCTCATGCAACTGCTTTTCGCTCTGGCCAATATACATATCGAGGATGTCGTGCAGCCCGATCGAGAGAAAATTGGAACGAATCTCCCCCGCCGTTCCCCGAGCCAAAAGTGTTTTGCCGCAGCCAGGCGGTCCGTACAACAGGACCCCGCCGCCGATCTTTTTTCCGTACGCCGCGAACATCTCCTTGTTCTGAAGCGGATAAATGATTTTCATCCGAATCGATTCTTTGACTCCGTCCATACCGCCGACGTGAGCGAAATTGATCTTCGGCCTTTCAATCTCCGGCGGGGCGATTTCCCCCGCAAATCCGCCGATCGGCTCCGGATTCCACATTCGTTCGGGATCGTCTTCGAACTCTGAAGGGGATTCCGGAACAAGATCACGGTGTGTCAGTCCGAAGAGCCGCGTCAGCTCGGTGTCTTCAAGGAGCGGATTCTCCCGAATCGCCTGCTGGTAAAAAGTCCGAGCCTCGGCGTTCTTGCCGGATTTGAGGAGAATTTTCGCATGAAACAAGGCAAGTTCCGCCGCCGGATCACGTTGAACCAGTTTCTCCGTCAAAAGCAACGCGTACGAATGCTTTCCCTGTGCGAAAAACGTCTTGGCCAAGCCGAGTTGCAGATCGACCGAGTTCGGTTCAAGCTGCATCGCGGCACGGTATTCGGTTTCCGCCTCTTCGTAATGCTCCAAAATATAAAGTTTCGAAGCGATCAACCGCCGCAATTTGACGTTATTCGGCGAAAAGCCCAACGCTTCGCGAAGTTCGCGTATTTCGTCCATAATCGGTACAGAAGTATTGGTTGACCAGTGAAAATACTCAAATTGTTTGAAAAACCCCGTCTACAATACGCATCTCACTTTGCCGACTCCCCGGCTTCCCGCTGGTACCGTTCCCAGAGTTTTCGGCAACTCGCCTCGTCGAAACGATCGCGGTGTATCCAAAGCCGGTAATCGAGTACCAGCGGCTGGTCCTTGCTCAACTCGAACTTTCGACCGGCTGCGGGAAATGTCGGCTGAAACCAGAAAATCTCGGGGAATTGAATCAACTGCCCCGGGTAATCCGGATTCGTCGTCCGCTCGAACACAGTGATTCCGGTCCGCTCTTTCGTTCCCTCCCATAGGCCGGAAATGAAGGTCCAAGCCGGTCCGGTCGGCTCGGTCGGCGGGGAACGAAACTCGCCGATCGTCATTTCTTTGATCGGGGCGTACCGCATGTTCAAACCGCCGTACAGCTCGGTGTTCCGCCTCGCGATCGAGACGCCGTCCGCAAGAGCCGTCAGCTCGAAATGCAAATCGACCCGTCGCCCTTCCGCTTCGAGAGGGTAGGCGGTGATCTTCGCGATTTCGCGAACGATCGGCGCTTTGCCGTCCCACTTCCAAAGCGATTCGGCCTCGATCCGAACGGCATCGCCGACATTTTGGACGTCGATCTTTCCGGTCGGTCACGCGTAGACCCGTTGCAGGGCGTGCAAATCGCCGAGTTCTCCGCCGAACCGGACCTCCGGCCAAGCCCAATAAATGCCGCGATGATGGGCATGATCGGCCGTCCAATCGTCCGTCAGTTCTTCCCCGTCCAACCCGTAAAGCGGGTGTATGTAATCGCTTCTCGGTGCCGCGTAGATTTGGCCGTGCTCCAGGCTCTCGAAATACCCGGGGGGCAACTCAACCGTTTTGTAGTTATATTTCAAAATCGGCTTGCCGTTCTCGGAGACGAGAACCGCCCCGGCGGCATCCGTCGTCGCGGAAACCGCCCCGAAAGCGACGGATGCGAAACCGCAGCAAACAACGAGCGATGTCGACAAAAGGAAGAGTGTTTTTTTCATAAGACGGGAGGTCCGGGAAAAGGTTTCAGTATTTTTGCACAGCACGGTAATCTGAGACTTTGTAACATAAAGGGTAAAACGAACGTCTGCCTGAAGCCTGAAGCCTGAAGCCTGAAGCCTATTTCGCGGACACCTCGAGGGTTTTTCCTTTCAAGACGAACTTGCAGTCGATCGGCTGCAGGACGGCGCGGAACAGTTCGTTGGCGGTTGCTTCCTGCAAGTCGAACGACACTTTCGTTTCCAACGAAATCCCTTTCTTCTTGAGGGAATTTTCGTCGATTTCCAATTTCAAATCAAGTCGTTCGGCGAATGTGCTCAGCAGATCCGAGGCCGATTGTTCCTTGACCTGAATCGTAAAGCGTTTTCTGGAAAGCGGGATATCTTTGTTTGTCGTTTTTCCTTCTTTTCGACCCGGTTCGCTGCGGGTCGCCGGGCCGCCCGCTGCGGAAGGTAACGCCGCGTCCCAGTTTTCCGGAAATTCGATGATCGTCAACTGCATCCGCTCGGAGGAAAAGGCGTAGGTGAGATCGAATCCGATCAACACGAGGGTAATCAACTCGCCAAACGAAAGGCGTTCGAGTTGGGTTTCCGGCCAAAGGTCGTGCGGCAGGCGATCGAGGTTCGTCCAACGGAGGCTTCGTTCTTCGGCAAATTTTTGCAAGATGTCGCGCGGCGTCTCCAGCCGTCGGATATTCCAATCGACCGGTTCCGAAAAGAGCCGGCCCAATCGCGGCGGCAATTGCGAGCATCGCTCTTGTTGGATCGGCAAGAGTTTTTGCAATTTCAAGGCCGCTTCTTTGGGACCGAGGTATCCGACCGAACCGATTCTGCAAAACCCGAGATCGAGCGATTCGGCCAATCGAAAAAACGTCTCTTCGACCGAACAGTTCGAAGATTCAAATTCGAGAGGCTGGTTCGGGTCGACCCGACGATCGAGAAAAAAACCGACCTTTTGCGATTCCGCGAACCGCCGGACCGCATCGCGAAGTTCCGAGCCGGAAAATTTGATGCGGACCTGCTTTTCCCAAGCGGCGTTGGAGCCGGACGGTTGGGCGAACAAGGGAGAAACGAAAAAAAGAAATGCGACGGAGACAACCAACGCAACCCCAGCCCGGGCAACGCGGGGAAAGGCCGTTCGTTGGATGTCTCGTGCAAATATCATACTGATCGATTTCATGGGATCACTCTGCGCTAACGCTTGGGCTGGTACAAAATCATGAAATGCCCTTCGTCACCCCCGCGCAGGCGGGGGGCCAGAGATTACGGTTTCCCTCTGGCCCCCGCCTGCGCGAGGTTACGGATTTTATTATGCCTCGGCCTAAGCCGACCTGTCCCCGGGTTTTGGTGCGGAGTACCGCACGTTGCCGCCCGGAGGTCGGCAACCTACCACCCCTTGCGGATCAACCCGGTCGTTGCACGGATCGGGATGCTTGGTATTATATACCGTAGCCGGTAGGGGCGGTAGGCTTCGCCCTCTGTCAAAACGCGGCCTCGTTGGGCCGCTGCCGTATTGAAGACGAAAATTTTCAACCGGCTTGAGTATAGTAGCAAGCGAATCGTTTTCCCACCCAATGCTCTTCTGATTGTCGAACCGAATGGGCGAGTCCCCGTTGGTGTTGCGGGAAATGTTTCGGAATCTGTTGTCCCTGCGACATTTCCCCGAAGCCGTTTCCGCATTGAAACAAGGCGACGCCGTCGCTTTCGACGGCGTACTGGGGAGTTCTTGCGCGCTGATCGCCGCCGCAATCGCGGCCGAGCTCCCGGGTCGGCCGATTTTGCTGGTCGTTCCGGCCGCCGAAATGATCGACAAAACGGCCGATGATTTCGGGCTCTTTTCCGCGACGCCGGTCGAAACGTTTCCTCCGCTCCAAAATCTGCAATTCGCGAGGAGCGAGCTCTCGAGGACGACCGCCGGGCCGCACTCGGCCGAAAGCGGAACCTCTTTCGAAAACGAAGACGACGATCTGCAACTGCCGGTCGTTTTCGGCGACGACCTTTTCGGACAGCGGCTCAAGGTTTTGAAGAATCGGGCGGCCGATCAGAAGCAAAGAACGAAACGCGGCAAAAAAGATCGGCAAACGAATTCTTGTCCGCTGTTGATCACTTCGATCGCGGCCCTGTTGCAGCCGGTTCCCGATCCGGCGACGTTGGAAAAACGGTCGCAAACCTTGAAGGTCGGGGGCGAGTTGGAGCAAGCACAGCTGATCCGCTGGTTGCTCGAAGGGGGGTATCATTCGACGCCGGGGGTCGATCTGCCCGGGGAATACGCGGTCCGGGGGAGTATCGTCGATATTTTCGCTCCCGATTGGGATCGACCGGTTCGCGTCGAGTTTTTCGGCGACACGATCGAGTCGATCCGGACGTTCGATATCGCGACGCAGCGATCCTCGGAATCGGTTCGCGAAATCGACCTGAGCCGGATTCGGGCCGAGGAGCGGTTCGAAGCCCATTTTGCCGATTACCTGCCGGACGATGCGATCGTGTTGCTCCTCGAACCGGAGGAAATCGAACGAGCCGGCCGGGAATATCTCGACCGTAACGAACAGCGCGAGCTGCTGCATACGACCGCCGAAGTTTTGAAACGTCTTTTAAAATTTCCGTATGCAACGCTGTCCAATCTTGCGCTCGGAGCGACCGAAACCGTTTGCCGGTTGCCGTTCGAATCGGTCGAACGCCTGCACGGCGATTTGCCGCACGTCCGGGAGATTCTCGACACGCTCGAAGAGCGGATTTGCGTCGTTTGCCCGACCGAGGCGGAAATCAAGCGGCTCCAAGAGACGTTCGCCGAAACCCGCCCGTCCCGCGAACGCCGGCTGCACTTCACGCTCGGCAACCTCGCGGCAGGGTTTAGAGTGGGAAGTGAGAAGTGGGAAGTGGGAAGTCGGGAGGATACAAATCCTTACTTCCCACTCCCCACTTCCCACTTCCCACTGACTCTTATCGGCAGCGGGCAGCTGTTCGAGCGGCACGAAATCCGGCGGACGCGGCGACGGCAGCTCGGGCAGGTGATTGATTCGTTTTTGGAGTTGAAGTCGGGCGATCTCGTCGTGCACGTCTCGCACGGGATCGGGCGGTTTCGCGGGCTCAAAACGCTGACCAAAGGACGGCAGGAGGAAGAGCATCTCGAAATCGAATTCGCGAACGACGCCCGGCTGTATGTGCCGAGCTCGAAAATTGCGCTCGTCCAAAAATATGTCGGCGGCACGAAATCGAAGCCGCAGCTCGCCAAGCTCGGCGGGGCCGGCTGGTCGAAGCAAAAAAAGGCGGTGCAGGACGCCGTGTTCGATCTCGCGGTCGAAATGCTCGATTTGCAGGCGGCCCGATCGACCTTTCCGGGGATTCCTTTTCCCGAGGACACCGATTGGCAATTGGAGTTCGACGCCGCCTTTCCGTATCGGGAAACCGACGATCAGCTTGATGCGATCGATGCGATCAAATCGGACATGCGATTGCCCCGGCCTATGGACCGGCTGATCTGCGGCGACGTCGGGTTCGGCAAGACCGAGCTCGCGATGCGCGCCGCGTTCAAGGCGGTCGACGCCGGGTACCAGGTCGCCGTGCTCGTCCCGACGACCGTGCTCGCCGAACAGCATTACCGGACCTTTTCCGAGCGGATGCGGGAGTTCCCGTTTACAATCGCGGCGATCTCGCGGTTTCAATCGAAAAAGGAACAAGTGAGAATCGTCGAAGAACTCGGCCTCGGGAGAATCGACATCGTGATCGGAACGCATCGGCTGGTTTCGAAAGACGTGCGGTTTCACAATCTCGGGCTCGTCGTGATCGACGAAGAGCAGCGGTTCGGCGTCGATCATAAGGAGCGGCTCAAAAAGCTGCGGCAAACGGTCGACATTTTGACGCTGACGGCGACGCCGATCCCACGGACGCTGCATTTTTCGCTGCTTGGACTGCGGGACATTTCCAACCTCGAAACTCCGCCGGAAGACCGTCGGGCGGTCGAGACACGGCTCGTTCGGTATCACCCGGAACTGATTCGTTCGACGATTTTGCGGGAACTCGCCCGAGGGGGACAGACGTTTTTCGTGCATAACCGCGTCCGCGACATCGAAGCGTTGGCCGAACGGCTTCAGCGGATCGTTCCGGAAGCGCGGATCGGGATCGGGCACGCCCAGATGCATGAAAAGGAACTCGAATCGGTGATGCGCGATTTCGTCAACCACGAATTCGACGTGCTGCTTTGCACGACGATCATCGAAAGCGGGCTCGACATTCCGAACGCGAACACGATTTTTATCGACCGGGCCGACCGTTACGGCCTCGCCGAGTTGCACCAGCTGCGCGGCCGCGTCGGGCGGTACAAGAACCAGGCCTACTGTTATTTGCTGATCGATGCGAACCAGCCGCTGAGCTCGATCGCGGCGAAGCGCTTGCGGGCGATCGAAGAGTTCTCGCAGTTGGGGGCCGGGTTCGGGATCGCGATGCGGGATTTGGAAATTCGCGGGGCCGGCAACATCCTCGGCACCCAGCAGAGCGGGCATATCGCCGTCGTCGGTTACGAAATGTACTGCCAATTCCTCGAAGGGGCCGTCCGGACGTTGAAAAAGTTGCCGCCGAAAACGTTGATCGAGGTCGAGATCGACCTGCCCGGGCGGACGATGATCCCGAAAACGTATGTCCCGAACCAGCGAATGAAAATCGACCTGTACAGGCGGATCACGCGGATCACCAACGAGGCGGAGCTCGCCGGGATTCGCGAAGAGATGAACGACCGGTTCGGCCGGCCGCCGCGCGAGGTCGAGCGACTGTTGGCCCTGGCCCGGCTTCGGGTTGCCGCCCATCGGTATCGGGTGCGGAGCATCCGGCTGGAAAAGGCGATTCCGGGCGACCCGAGCGTCCGCCCCGACGGCGGCTATGTCGTGCTCGAATACGTCTCGCGGAAGTTGATTGAGAAATTGAGAGATGACAGAGGACAGAGGACAGAGGACAGGAAGGGGGGAGGTTCTTCCCTGTCCTCTGTCCTCTGTCCTCCGTCCTCTTTCCGTATCACTACGGATATGAAAGCTTACATTCCGCTACCGGAATCGATCGGCGGGCCGGGGGGCGATGCCGACCGCATCCTCGATTTCGTGCGTTGTGTTTTCAATATTTCGTGAGCGAACAGGAATCGACGGCGTTTTGCAAGAACTTTGATCTGGCTTTCCGTCATCCCCGCGCAGGCGGGGATCCAGAGATTACGGTTTCCCTCTGGACCCCCGCCTGCGCGGGGGTGACGGAATTTATTTCGTTATCAAAAAAGAGCCGCGTGCCGTGCACGCGGAGGGAAGAGGTTGACCTTCTCACCCCGCGTACACAGTACGCGGCTCATATCGCGCGAATCGAAAAATCGCGGCGAAGGGCAGCCTCAAAATTCGATCCGTTTGCGCTGGTTGATCGAATCGATTTGATAATGACACAGGGCGAGGGCTTCTTGCGCCAATTGCCCGTCGAGAATCGACGACGGATGGTTGGCGAGCACCGCGCTGGTCGCCTCGGTCAACTCGTTCGCGAACATCTGGATCTCATCGACGTTCGGGAGCTCCGGCTTCTCGACCTGGCCGTCCGCCGTCAAAACGGTGACCGGCATCCCCGAAAACGATTCGAAAAGGACCGTCGCCTTCTCGAAATGCACCTCATACCCGTGCGTGAACGGGCGCCCCTGCTGGTGGATGACCCCGCTCCGGGCGGTCACGACCCGATTCGGCTCGTCGAAAAGAAATTGCGTCTCGAAATATTCCGGCACCGTTCCCCGGCAACGGCCGACGCTTTGCACCGCTTTCGGCATCCCGAAGAGCAGGCGGATAAAATGG